>NZ_JARXYR010000002.1:1214994-1524988 GCF_029893635.1 Variovorax sp. TBS-050B
CGCCACCACGCGGGCGGGTGCCGAAGGCATGGCGCGCTTCCTCGGCCACCGCGAGCAGCGTGTCCACCGGCAGCAGCGGCACGCCGGTGCCGAAGGCCAGGCCCTGCGCCACCGCGCAGGCCGTGCGCAGGCCGGTGAAGGAGCCCGGCCCGCGGCCGAAGGCGATCGCATCGAGCTGCGCGAGTGCGAGCCCGGCCTCGGCCAGCAGCTGCAGCACGAGCGGGATCAGCGTGCCCGAGGCCTGCGCGCCGCCCGCGCCGCTGTGCGCGAGCACGCGCTCGCCATGGCGCACGGCCACCGTGAGCTGCTCGGTGCTGGTGTCGAAAGCCAGCAGCCTAGGCATCGCGGCATCCCGCGGCGGCGGCCGGCACGGGGCCCACGGGCCCGCGGCGCGCGGCGGACGCCTTGTGCACGCCGAACAGGATGCCCGCGGTCACGAGCAGCAGTCCGGCGACGAGGTTCCAGTGCAGCGGCTCGTCGAGCCAGATCACCGCGCCGAAGGCCGACAGGCCGGGCACCAGCGCCGTGATCATGGTGGTGCGCACCGGGCCGAAGTGCTGGACCATCCGCGTGAAGCTGATGCCCGAGATCACCACCGAGCCCACGCCCTGGAACAGCATCTGGAACGCCAGCTCGCCCCAGGGCGCGCTGCCGATGCGGCTCGCGACCGCGCCGAAGGCCACCAGCAGCGCGTAGACCGGCACGTAGGTCAGCAGTGCGAAGACGGTGATGGCGATCGTGGCGCGCACCGCATCGAGCCCGTGGCGGCGCGCCACCACGCTGTAGCAGGCCCAGCAGAAGGCCGCGCCCATGAAGAGCAGGTCGCCCTTCCACACCTCGCCGCCCTCGAAGGCATGCAGCAGGCTGCGCCCGCCGACCACCAGGTCGCCGGCGACGATCAGCGCGAGGCCGAAGGCGCGCGCCGGCGTGATGCGGTCGTGCAGCACCAGCGCGGCCAGCAGCGTGGTCCACAACGGCAGGCTGCCCGGCATCAGCACCGCGGCATGGCCGGCCGGCGCGAAGAAGAAGCCGCTGTAGGCGAGCGAGGCATACGCCACGCCGCCGAAGATGCCGGCGGCGGCCGTCACGCGCAGCGACAGCGGCGAGAGGCCGAACAGCGACGCGGCCGTGCCGTCCTGCTGGCGGCGGCTCTTCATGACCAGCCAGGCGCCCCAGGGCACGAGCACCAGGCTCGCGCCGCAAATGCGCGCGAGGGCGAGGTCGAAGGGGCTGAGGGAGCGCCCGGCCGAGGCCCGGGCGATCACGATGAAGGCGGTCCAGACCAGCACCGTGACCACGGCCGCGCCGATGCCGAGCGTGCGGGGCGAGAAGCGGGGCAGGGCGGGCATCGGGCGATTATCGAGGGCGCGGCGCCGCCCCGCCGGGCGGGGGGCATTGCGCCGCGCTCAGGCGCCGTCGCTGCGCAGGATCGCGAGGCCTGCCTTGCGCAGCGGCGCCAGCGCCGCTGCGGGCGCCTCGGGCGAGACCAGCAGGCGCGCGGCGGCCGGGAGCGGGTTGATCACCCAGGCCGAGGCGGCGCCGATCTTTTCGGAGGAGGCCAGCACCACCGTCTCCGCGGCCGCGGCCATCAGCGCGCGCTTGATCGCGGCCTCCTCGGCGTCGCCGGTGGTCAGCCCGGCCTCGGCGTGCACGCCGGTCACGCCCAGGAAGCAGATGTCGGCGCGGATGCGCGAAATCGCCTCCATCGCCGCCGCCCCCACCGCGACCATCGAATGCCGGAAGAGCCGCCCGCCGATCAGCACCACCTCGATGCCGGCATGGTCCACCAGCTCGACGGCGACCGACGGGCTGTGCGTCACGACCGTGGCGCGCAGGTCGGCGCCCAGATGCCGCGCCATCTGCACGGCGGTGGTGCCGCCGTCGATCAGCACCACCTGGCCCGGCCGCACCAGGGCCGCCGCCGCGCGGCCGATGGCCACTTTCTCGGCGGTGGCGAGCTGCATGCGGCCGGCGTAGTCGGCCTCGGCCGGCGCGAGCGGCAGCGCCCCGCCATGCACGCGCCGCAGCAGGCCCTCGGCGGCGAGTTCGCGCAGGTCGCGGCGGATGGTGTCCTCGGACAGCGCGAGTTCCTCGCTGAGCGATCGGGCGACCACGTTGCCGTCGCGCCGCAGGACCGACAGGATGTGTTGCTTGCGCTGGCTGGTGAGCATCGGTCGATCGTAGCCGGGCACGCGGTTGTTTGCACGAAATTTCTTGTTTTTGCACGAGATTGCCCATAAGCTCCGCGGCCATGACCCTCCAGGACCGCGTCCGGGTGCACGAAGTCACCCTGCTTTCCGACCACTGGTACACGCTGCGCACCACCGCCTTCGACTGGCGGCGCCGCGACGGCCGCTGGCAGCGCATGCACCGCGAGACCTACGACCGCGGCAACGGCGCCACGCTGCTGCCCTTCAACCTCGCGCAGCGCACGGTGCTGCTGACGCGGCAGTTCCGCTACCCCGCCTTCGTCAACGGGCACGACGAGCTGCTGATCGAGGCCGCGGCGGGCCTGCTCGACAATGCCGCGCCCGAGGAACGCATCCGCGCCGAAGTGGAGGAAGAGCTGGGCTACCGGCTCGGCGCGGTGCAGAAGGTGTTCGAGGCCTTCATGAGCCCGGGCTCGGTGACCGAGAAGCTGCACTTCTTCGTCGCCGCCTACGAGCCCTCGATGCGCGTCGCCGAGGGCGGCGGGCTGGCCGAGGAAGGCGAGGACATCGAGGTGCTCGAACTCGGCATCGACGAGGCGCTGGCGATGGTGGCCGACGGCCGCATCGTCGACGGCAAGACGGTGATGCTGCTGTACCACGCGCAGCTGCATGTTTTCGGGCCGGGATAATCGGCCGATGCGCCTGCTCCGCACCGTCCTCGCTTCTTCCTTCGCCGCACTGGCCGCGCTCGCGGCGCCCGGCGCCGCCGCCCAGCAACCGCAGCCCCAGGCCTTCCCGCCCGAGGTCGACGCCGCGCTCGCGCGCGCCCGGGTGCCGCGCGAATCGGTGACGATGCTCGTGGCCGATGCCGAGGGCACGCGCCCGCCGCGCCTCGCCTGGCGCACCCAGGTGCCGGTGAATCCCGCGTCGATCATGAAGCTGGTCACGACCTACGCCGCGCTCGACACGCTCGGGCCCGCCTTCAGCTGGAGCACGCCGGTGTACGTCGACGGCACGGTGAGCAACGGCGTGCTCAACGGCAACCTCTACATCAAGGGCCAGGGCGATCCGAAGCTCGTGCTCGAACGCGCGTGGCTGCTGCTGCGCCGCGTGCAGGGCCTCGGCATCACGACCGTGAGCGGCGACATCGTGCTCGACCGCAGCGCCTTCGAGAGCACGACCGAGAACGACCCGGCTGCCTTCGACGGCGAGCCCCTGCGGCCCTACAACGCCTCGCCCGAGGCGCTGCTGGTCAACTTCAAGTCGGTCGCGATGAGCTTCACGCCCGAGCGCGGCGGCCAGCAGGCGCGCGTGAACTACGAGCCGCCGCTCGCGAGCGTGTCGATGCAGCCGACGGTGCCGCTGGTGCCCGGCGAATGCGGCGACTGGCGCGCGGCGCTGCGGCCCGACTTCGCCGATCCGAACCGCATCCGCTTCAACGGCGGCCTGCCCGCGGCCTGCGGCGAGAAGAGCTGGTCGGTGGCGTATGCCGATCCGCGCACCTACGGTCTGCGCGCCATGGGCGGCCTGTGGGCCGAGATGGGCGGCCGCGTCGGCGGACAGATGCGCGACGGCCGCGTGCCGCCGGGGCTGCGGCCGGCCTTCGAGTTCGCCTCGCCGCCGCTCACGGAGGTGGTGCGCGACATCAACAAGTTCAGCAACAACGTGATGGCGCAGCAGCTGTTCCTTACGCTCGGCCTGGTGCAGAAGAACCGCGGCACCTTCGAGGCCTCGCGCGCGGCGCTGGGCCAGTGGTGGCGCGACCGCGTGGGCACCGGCGAGGCGCCGCCGGTGTTCGACAACGGATCGGGCCTGTCGCGCGACGAGCGCATCAGCGCCGCGGCGCTCGGCCGCATGCTGCAGCTCGCCTGGCGCTCGCCGGTGATGCCGGAGCTGGTCGCCTCGCTGCCCGCCTCGGGCGTGGACGGCACGCTGCGCAAGCGCGCGCTGCGCTCGGGCGGCGCCGCGCACCTGAAGACCGGCTCGCTGCGCGACGTGTCGGGCGTGGCCGGCTACGTGCACGGCGCGAGCGGACGGCGCTACGTGCTGGTGGCGATCGCCAACGGCGAGAACGCGGGCGCGGCGCGCGCCGCCTTCGATGCGCTGGTCGACTGGGCCTCGCAGGACAACTGAAGGGGCCTGCCGGCCGCGGTGTACTGAAAACTTCTGCAGGGATAGGCGCCCATTGCGTGCGACCGGGGCGCTGCACAGAATCGGACGGTCGTTCGATTCCACGCCGCCATCCATCCGCAGGAGACACACCTTGAAGAAAACACCGCCTCCCTTTCGATCCACCCCGGCGCGCCGCGGGGCTGCGGCGATTTCCGCCGCGGCGCTGCTGCTGCTCGTGTCGGCCTGCGGGGGCGGTGGTGGTGGGGGCGGCGGCATCGGCATCGCGTTTCCGCCGCCGGGCGGCGGCAGCGACACGGGCCGCGGCACGGTGGTGACCGATCCGCCCGAACAGACCGCCAAGCTCTCGGCCGACCAGTTCCGGAGCAGCCTGCAGGCCAGCGACCAGGGCAAGGCGCTGCTGCAGGTGGCCGGCTCGCCCAAGTGCGGCTTCGACCTGCGCTACCTCGAATACCGCACCGTCGGCGGCAAGGGCGAAGCCACCAACGCCACGGCCGCGGTCATGGTGCCCTCGGGCACCGACCTGGCCTGCAACGGCCCGCGGCCGGTGGTGCTGTACGCGCACGGGACCACCGTCGCGCGCAACTACAACCTCGCGAAGTGGACCGAGGCCTCGCAGCCCGCCGCCGGCGAGGGCCTGATGATCGCCGCCATGTTCGCGGCGCAGGGCTACATCGTGGTGGCGCCCAACTACGCGGGCTACGACAAGTCGACGCTGCCCTACCACCCCTACCTCAACGGCGACCAGCAGGGCAAGGACATGGTGGATGCGCTCACGGCCGCGCGCAAGGTGCTGCCGGGCCTCGACGCCACCGACGCCGGCTCGCTGCTGATCACCGGCTATTCGCAGGGCGGCTACGTCGCGATGGCGGCGCACCGCGAGATGCAGGCCACGGGCCGGCCGGTGACGGCCTCCGCGCCGCTGTCGGCGCCCTCGGCGATCGGCCTGCTGGCCGACTACACCTACCAGGGCTGGCCGGCGCTCGGCAGCACGCTGTTCGTGCCGCTGCTCTCGACCAGCTGGCAGCAGCAGTTCGGCGACGTCTACGGCAGCACCGGCGAGATCTACGAGGCGCAGTACGCCGCGGGCATCGACACCCTGCTGCCGAGCCTGACGCCGGTGACGCAGCTGTTCGCCAGCGGCCGGCTGCCGCAGCTCGCGCTGTTCCCGGCCGGCGCCACGCCGGGGCCGGTGAGCCCGGAGCTGTCGGTCTTCTACGGCCCCAACAACCTGATCCGCCAGAGCTTCCTGGCGCAGGCGGCCGGCGACATCCAGGCCAACCCCTGCCCCGGCAACGCGCTGCCGCCCACGGCCGCCTCACTGAGCACCACCGCGCCGCTGGACTGCCGCCCGAGCGTGGGCTTCCGCAAGGCGGCGCGCGCCAACGACCTGCGCAACTGGCTGCCGACGCGGCCGATGCTGATGTGCGGCGGCGCGAACGATCCGACGGTGAACTTCATCAGCACCCGCGCCACGGCCGGCTACTTCCGCGCCCGCGGCATGCCGGCCGCCGCGCTGACGGTGGTGGACCTGGAGGACACGGGCACCAGCGACGCCTACTCGGCCGCCCGCGCCGGCTTCGCCCAGGCCCGGAGCACCCTGGCGCAGAACACCCCCGGCACCGACGCCGACAAGGCGCGCGCCGTGACGCAGGCCTACCACGGCACCCTGGCACCGCCCTTCTGCCTCGCCTCCGCGCGCGGCTTCTTCCAGGGCGTGCTGGCGGCGGGCGGCTGAGTCAGTCAGCCGGAGGCGGACAGCCGAACGCAGAAGAAGAAAGACAAAAGCGACGCGAAGGTCGCAGAGAAGACCTTCACTTTTTGGTCTTCTTCTGCGACCTCCGCGAAACCTTCGCGACCTCTGCGTTCGGCTGCCCGATCCCGCTCAGGCTGCCGCCGCGCGCTGCAGCCGGTCGCGCACGCCTTCCCAGTCGGGCGTGGAAGGCGGCGTCTCGACCCAGATCAGCTTGACGCCCTGGGCATCGAATTCGCGCAGCACCGCGAACAGCTGGTGCGCGGTCGCGACCGCATCGTCGGGCATGCGCCGCAGCAGCACGCGCTGCGAGCGGCTGCGCACCTCGGCGCGGGTCCAGACCGCGATGTGCGCCGCGCCGGGGCCGAGCACGTCGAGCCCGGTCTGGATCGCCTTGGCGTCCATCAGCCGCAGCTTGGCATCGGGCGCATAGTGCGCCTCGAGCGTGCCCGAGGCGCGCGGCTCCGGCGTCTCGAGCACCTCGCGGTCGCGCAGGCGCTCGCCGAGCGCGGCCTCGATCTGCGCGCGCGTGATGAGGCCCGGGCGCAGCAGCACCGGCGCGCCGCGGCTGCAGTCGACGATGGTCGATTCGATGCCCACCTCGCAGGCGCCGCCGTCGATCACGGGCAGGGCGTCGCCGAACTCGTCGGCCACGTGCTGCGCGGTGGTGGGACTGACGCGGCCGAAGCGGTTGGCGCTCGGCCCCGCGAGGCCCGGCACGCCCTGCTCGGCGCAGGCTTCGAGCAGCGCCTGCGCCACCGGGTGCGAGGGGCAGCGCAGGCCGATGGTGTCCTGCCCGCCGGCCGCCGCTGCGGCGACGCCGGGCTGCCGCGTGACGATCAGCGTCAGCGGCCCCGGCCAGAAGGCCTGCACCAGCTTCTGCGCGAAGGGCGGCAGCGGCTGGGCGAAGCGCGACAGCGACTCGCTGCCCTTGAGGCCCGCCGCCACATGGACGATCAGCGGATGGTCGGCCGGCCGGCCCTTGGCCTTGAAGATGCCGCCGACCGCCATGTCGTTCGTGGCGTCGGCGCCGAGCCCGTAGACGGTCTCGGTCGGGAACGCGACCAGCCCGCCCGCGCGCAGCACGCGCGCGGCCTCGGCGAGCGCCTCGGGGGACCGGCCGTCGAGGATCATGCGAAGTCCGCGGGCGCGAGCGCCGGCAGTCCGAGCAGCAGCGCGGCCTGCGCCGCCGCGGCGCGCACGCCCTCGAGCGTGGCGCCGGTGAGCGTCAGGTGGCCCATCTTGCGGCCGCGGCGCGGCTCGACCTTGCCGTACAGGTGCAGGTGCGCGCCGGGCAGCGCGAGCACCTCGCTCCAGCGCGGCGGGGCCTTGGTGCCGTCGGCGCCGAACCACAGGTCGCCGAGCAGGTTCAGCATGATCGCGGGGCTGTGCTGGCGCGGCGCGGCCAGCGGCAGGCCGGCGAGCGTGCGCACCTGGAGTTCGAACTGCGACACGTCGCAGGCTTCCATCGTGTAGTGGCCGCTGTTGTGCGGCCGCGGCGCCATTTCGTTCACCACCAGGGAGCCGTCGGCCAGCGCGAAGAACTCGACGCAGAGCACGCCGACGTACTCGAGCCCGGCTGCGATGCTCTTGGCCGAATTGATCGCCGCCTGCGCCACGGTCTTGGGCATGTTCTGCGCATGCACCTCGGTCACGGCGAGGATGCCGTCGCGGTGCAGGTTGCGCTGCGGCGGAAAGTGCACCAGCTGGCCGTCGCGGCCGCGCGCGACGATCACCGAGCATTCGAATTCGAGCGGCAGCAGCTTCTCGAGCACGCAAGGCACGCAGCCCACGGCCTGCCAGGCGTCGATCAGCTCGGCATGGGTGGACACGCGCAGCTGGCCCTTGCCGTCGTAGCCCATGCGCGCGGTCTTGAGGATGCCGGGCAGCAGCGCGGCCGCGTCCACCGCGGCGAGCTGCGCGGCGGTCTCGATCACGGCATAGGGCGCGCAGGCCACGCCGCAGCGCGTGAAATGGGCCTTCTCGGCGATGCGGTCCTGCGCGATCGCGATGGCCGAGGCGCCGGGCGCGACGGGCCGGGCGACCGACAGCTTTTCGAGCGAGGGCGCCGGCACGTTCTCGAACTCGGTCGTGACCGCATCGGCGAGGCCCGCGAGCCGCGCGAGGCCATCGACGTCGGCGTAGTCGGTGTGGATGTGGTGGTGGCTCACGCGGCCGGCGGGGCTGTCGGCATCGGGGTCGAGCACCGCGGTGAAATAGCCCATGCGCTGGGCCGCGTGGGCGAACATGCGGCCCAGCTGGCCGCCGCCGAGCACGCCGAGCGTGGCGCCCGGCAGGATCGGAAGGCCGTTGCCGCCGCTCACAGCGCACCCCCGCCCTGCGGCGAGAACGGCGAGACGGCGCCGGGTTCGGCCGGCGGCAGCGCCATGGCCTCGGCCGCGGCGGTCTGCGCGGCGCGGAAGGCGTCGAGCTTGGCGCGCAGGGCCGGGTCGTTCACCGCCAGCATCGCCACCGCGAACAGCGCCGCATTGGCCGCGCCGGCATTGCCGATCGCGAAGGTGGCGACCGGCACGCCCTTGGGCATCTGCACGATGCTGTAGAGCGAATCGACCCCCTGCAGGTGGCGGCTCGCGACCGGCACGCCGAGCACCGGCACCGTGGTCTTGGAAGCCAGCATGCCCGGCAGGTGGGCCGCGCCGCCCGCGCCCGCGATGATCGCGGCCAGGCCGCGGCCGGCCGCGCTTTCGGCGTAGGCGAAGAGCGCATCGGGCATCCGGTGGGCGGACACCACCTTGGCTTCGTGCCGGATACCGAATTGCTGGAGAATCTCGACGGCGTTGCGCATCGTCTCCCAATCGGAGTTCGAGCCCATCACCACACCGACCTGAATGGTTTCGTTCATGGTTTCAATTTTACGTTTCACCCCCAGCTGCTTCCGATGATCGACATCACTCTCGAAAATTTTCAGGCCGAACTGATCGAAGCCTCCATGGCCAGGCCGGTGCTGCTGGACATCTGGGCCGAATGGTGCGGGCCGTGCAAGCAGCTCGGCCCGGTGCTCGAAAAGCTCGAGGTCGAGTATGCCGGCCGCTTCACGCTCGCCAAGCTCGACGCCGACAAGGTGCCGCAGATCTCCTCGCAGCTGTCCGAGATGTTCGGCGTGCGCAGCATCCCGTTCTGCGTGATGTTCAAGGACGGCCAGCCGGTCGACGGCTTCGTCGGCGCGATCCCGGCCGAGAAGATCCGCGAGTTCCTCGACAAGCACGTGCCCGGCGCCGAGGAGCTCGAGGCCGCCTCCGAGGAAGCCGCCGCCCAGGAGGCGCTGGCCGAGGGCGACACCGAGGGTGCGCTCGAGCGGCTGCAGCATGCGGTGGCGGCCGACCCGGCCAACAACGATGCGCGCTTCGACTACGTGAAGCTGCTGCTGCAGCAGGGCCGCACCGACGACGCCAAGGTGGCCTTCGCGCCGGTGATCGCCAAGACCACGCTGGTGCGGCGCTTCGACGCGCTGCAGCGCTGGATGGACGCGATCGATTTCGCCTTGCCCCCTTCTGGCAGCGCGCCTTCGATCGCCGAGTTCGACGCGAAGATCGCCGCCGGCAAGCGCGACTTCGACGCCCGCTTCGGCCGTGCGCGGCTGCTGATGGCGGCGCAGCGCTGGACCGACGCGATGGACGAGCTGCTCGAGATCCTGATGCGCGACAAGGCCTGGAACGAGGACCTCGCACGCAAGACCTACATCGCGATCCTCGACCTCATCGAACCGCCGAAGGTCAAGGTGGCCGACGGCCAGATCCCGCCCGACGATCCGCTGGTGGCGGCCTATCGGCGCCGGCTCAGCAGCGTGGTGCTGAGCTGAACGGCTCAAAATGCGCACTTCGATGCGCATATCACCAAAAAAGCGACTCTTGAGTCGCTTTTTTATTTGCCTATGGCGTGCCACGCAGCTACCATTGCTACTCGGAATCCTTCCAAAGAGTACGCCAATGAGCCAGATCACCGACCAACTGCAGAACGCCCGCAAGGCCGCCGGCCTGAGCCAGGAGGTGCTGGCCACGCAGGCGGGCCTCTCGCGCATGACGGTGCAGCGCATCGAAAGCGGCCAGATCGACCCGCGCCTGTCGACGCTGCTCGAAATGGCGCGCGTGCTGGGGCTCGAACTCATGACGGTGCCCGCCGCGCTGCGGCCGCAGCTCGAGGACTTCGTCCGCTCGGGCGGCCGGCTGCTCGGCCAGCCAGCGGGTGCGGGCGCGCCGCCGTCGATCGCCGAGACCCTGGCCGGCGGGCGCGGCGGGTGAACCCCGACGCCGCCTTCAACACCGGCATCCGCTACCTGCGGATGTACCTGCACGCGCCCGACGGCGGCCGGCGCGCGATCGGCTATCTCTCGCAGTACGGCGACATCCTGCGCGTCTCGTTCGACGAGGCCTATGTCGCCGACCCGGCCCGGCCGACGCTCTCGCTCGCCTACCGCGGCGCCGACGAGGCGGCCACGCGCGCCATCCTGTCGTCGGCGCGCGATGCGCGCGTCTCGCGCGGCGACGGCCACTGGCCGAGCTACTTCCAGAACCTGCTGCCCGAAGGCCACAACCGCGAGCGCCTGGCCCAGCAGCGCGGCTGCAGCGCCGACGACGAATTCGAACTGCTGGCCGCCGCCGGCCACGACCTGATGGGCGCGCTCGAGGTCGAGCCGGTGCCCGCGGCCGAAGGCATTCCGCAGACGGTCCGGCACTGGCACACCGCGCTGGGCCTCGATGTGCTCGAACCGGATTTCGTCGAGCTGCCGGTGGAAGACGCGGCCGCCATTCCCGGCGTGGTGACCAAGTTCTCGGCCGTGCAGGACGGCCGCCGCTACGTGGTGCGGCGCCACGGTGCGGCCGGTAGCTTCATCCTCAAGCTGCCCACCACGCGCCACCCCGACCTGGTCGCCAACGAACACACCGGCTACCGCCTGTGCGGCGCGCTCGGGCTCGACTGCGCCGAAGCCAGCGTGATCGACCGCGCCGACGCCGAACTGCCCGAGCAGGTGCCTTTCGGCCAGATCCTCGCGGTGCGCCGCTTCGACCGCACGGCCGAGGGCGGCCGCATCCACATGGAGGAATTCGCCCAGGTGCTGCAGTACGAGCCGCGCCAGAAATACGGCCGCGGCCTCGCGGTCGACTGGCCGGCGATGCTGCGCGTGCTCGACCGGCTGTCGCCTAACCCGGTGGCCGACGTGCGCGAATGCGTGCGGCGCATCGTCGCCTTCATCCTGCTCGGCAACAGCGATGCGCACCTGAAGAACTGGGCGCTGCGCTATCCCGACGGCGTGGCGCCGGTGCTCGCGCCGCTCTACGACCCGGTGTGCGTCGCCGCCTTCTTCGAGGAGGTGCCGGCGCGCGACTATGCGGTCAACCGCGCCATCGACGCCAGGCTGCGCGCCTTCGACTGGGCCGCGCTCGATGCGCTGCTGCGCGCCGCCGGGCTGCTGCGCCCGGCGCGGCTGCTGGCGATCGCGCGCGACACCGTGCGCCAGGCGAAGGCCGAGTGGCCCGCGCTGCTCGACGACGAGGCCACGCCCGCGAGCGTGCGCCGCTGCGTGCGTGCGCGGCTCGCGGGCGGCACGGCCTTGGCGGCCTGAGGCCGCCTCGCATACGATGGCGCCGATTCAACTCGTTGCATTTGAGAGAAAAGGAAAACCGGCCATGCGCCCCTTCGCACGACCCGCCGCCCTCGCGTCCCTGCTGTGGCTTGCGGCCACCCTTGCCGGCTGCGGCAGCGGCATCAGCCTCGACGAACCGATCGAAGGCCCGGTGTGGCGGCTCGCCCAGCTCGGCAACGAGCCGGTGGCGCCGGGCGGCGAGGCGCAGGTGCAGTTCGACGCTTCGAGCGGCCGCGTGAGCGGCTCGGGCGGCTGCAACCGGGTGTCGGGCGCGTTCACGCGCAGCGGCATCAGCCTGCGCATCGGCCAGCTGGCCTCGACCCGCATGGCCTGTACCGATCCGGTGCGCGCCGCGACCGAAGCGCAGTTCATCGCGGCCTTGCAGAACACCGCGAGCTATCGCCTCGCAGGGCCCGGCCGGCTCGCGCTGCTCGACGCGAGCGGTCGCACGGTGGCGACGCTGAACGCCGGCCGCTGAAAAAAAGAAAGCGCCGAAAGAATCAGCCCGTGAGGCGTTCGAGCGCCTCGCGGTACTTGGCCGCGGTCTTCTCGATCACCTCGGCCGGCAGGCGCGGCGCGGGCGGCGTCTTGTCCCAGGGCTTGCCATTGATCCTGGTGGCCTCGAGCCAGTCGCGCACGAACTGCTTGTCGTAGCTCGGCGGATTGGCGCCCGCGGCCAGCGCGGCCTGGTAGCCCTCGACCGGCCAGTAGCGCGAGCTGTCGGGCGTGAGCACCTCGTCCATGAGCACCAGCGTGCCGTCCTCGTCGAGGCCGAACTCGAACTTGGTGTCGGCGATGATCATTCCCTTCGCCAGCGCGATCTGCGCCGCGGCCTCGTAGATCTCGAGGCTGGTGTCGCGGATCTGCTGCGCTAGCTTGGGGCCGACGATCTCGACCACGCGGTCGTAGCTGATGTTCTCATCGTGCTCGCCGGCCGCGGCCTTGGCGGCGGGCGTGAAGATCGGGCGCGGCAGCTTGGCCGCATTGGTCAGGCCCTCGGGCAGCGGCACGCCGCAGACCGAGCGGCTTTCCTGGTATTCCTTCCAGCCGCTGCCGGCCAGGTAGCCGCGCACCACCGCCTCGACCGGGATCGGCTTCAGCCGCTTGACCAGCATCGAGCGGCCCGTGACCTGCGGCACCTCGTCGGGCGTGACCACGCTCTCGGGCGACTCGCCGGTCAGGTGGTTGGGGCACAGCGCACCGAGGCGGTCGAACCACCACAGCGCCATCTGCGTGAGGATCTCGCCCTTGCCAGGAATCGGCTCGCCCATGATCACGTCGAACGCGCTGAGCCGGTCGCTCGCGACCATCAGGATGCGGTCCTCGCCGACCGCGTAGTTGTCGCGCACCTTGCCGCGCGCAAGCAGGGGCAGGCTTTGGATGGAAGAGGTGTGGACGGTGGTCATGGCAGGGGCGGCGGGCGGCGTCGGCGACGCGGGATGGAAAAGAAGATCGGGAAAGGGAAAGGCCGGAGGCAGAGTTTAGAGCTTCGGCGCGTGCGCGCGCAGCAGCGCCCGCTCGCGCTCCAGACGCAGCCCCTCCAGCGCGTGGTCGCGCGCGTTCCCGGCCGCCGCGCATGCCGCGGCACGCAGGGCGCCTTCGGTGTTGGCCGCCACGAGGGCCAGCAGTTTCTGGATGCGCAGCGCCACCTCGATGGACGCCGCCCCGTCCCTGGCGATGGGCTCGATCACGTCGCGCACCAGATCGGCCGGGTCGAGCGGTGCGATGGTGACGTGCGCGGCCTCGACCACAGCTTCCGATGGCGCCTCGTCGTCGTTCTCGCGCCGACGCGTGCCTTCGACCAGCACGCGCGCCATCGCGCCAAGCACCGCGATGGCGGTGCCGGCGTCGTTCACCGCCGGGGACAGCGCGCGCTGGGCGATCTCGCTGAGCATGACGAGGCCGAAGCGCGGGTCCTGGCGCTCGGTGCGCTCGCGGCCGATCACGAAGGCGCCGGCCACCTGCGCGCGCAGGTCTTCGGGCCCGTCCGGGCCGCGCGATGCGTGCATCACGCGCGCCAGCACGGTCTGGTGCGAAACGAAGGTGCCGGGGCGCACGCACACATGCACGCTGGCGCCCGCGGCCTTGGCGGCGGCATCGATGCCGGCCACGTCGATGTGCTGCAGGTAGCCGGTCCACGGGGCATGGATCGGCGCGCCCGGCGCGCGGGGCCCCGCCTCGGCCACGAGGCGCGCGCCCAGTCCGGGTGCGGCACACCAGTCGCGCACTGCCTGCGTCGCCACCCGCTCCACCGTCTCGATCGTGTGGTTCATGCGGCCGAGCGTGGACAGGGTGCCGATCCAGCGCAGCAGCGCAAGGATCAGGTAGGCCAGCACGCAGAGCGTGAAGACGAACAGCACGAAGCGCCCGGCCGCGCCGTAGTAGCGCACGCCCAGCGCCGCGAGCGCGATGATCGAGAAGATGAAGGCCGAAACGAAGGCGGCGATCGCGTTCTGCGCATCGTTGTCGGCCATCACCAGCCGCGTGGCGCGCGGCGTGGCGGTGGACGAGGCCGAGGCATAGGCGCTGACCAGGATCGACAGCGAGAAGGTGCTCACCGTGAGCATGCTCGCCGCGATGATCGAGAGCAGGCCCGAGAGGGTGTCGTGCGCGATGTCGGGCAGCAGGCCCGGCGGCACGAATTCGTTGGCGGCGGCGGCGATCAGCGCCGCGCCGATGGCCGCCAGGCTCCAGACCGCGGGGCGGAACCAGAGCTGCTCGCGCAGGCGGCTCCACCAGAGCCTGTGGCGGAACGCGGCCAGCATGCGGCAGCCCGTCGCCGCGCGGCGCTCAGACCACCTGCTGCGCGAGTTCGCCCTTGGCGTACTTGGCGGCCACGACCTGCAGCGGTTCGCCCTTGATCTTGGCGCCCTGGCCTTCGCAGCCGAACTCGATGTAGCGCTGCTTGCAGATCTGCTTGGCGGCCTCGCGTGCGGGCTTGAGCCATTCGCGGGCGTCGAACTTCTCGGGGTTCTCGGCCATGAACTTGCGCACCGCGCCGGTCATCGCCAGGCGGATGTCGGTGTCGATGTTGATCTTGCGCACGCCGTACTTGATGGCTTCCTGGATCTCCTCGACGGGCACGCCGTAGGTCTCCTTCATGTTGCCGCCGTACTTGCGGATGATCTCGAGCAGGTCCTGCGGCACCGACGACGAGCCGTGCATCACCAGGTGGGTGTTGGGCAGGCGGGCATGGATCTCCTTCACGCGCTGGATCGAGAGGATGTCGCCCGTGGGCTTGCGCGTGAACTTGTAGGCGCCGTGGCTGGTGCCGATGGCGATCGCCAGCGCGTCGAGCTGCGTGGCCTTGACGAATTGCGCGGCCTCCTCGGGGTCGGTCAGCAGCGAGTCATGGCTGAGCACGCCCTCGGCGCCGATGCCGTCCTCCTCGCCGGCCATGCCGGTCTCGAGCGAGCCGAGGCAGCCCAGTTCGCCCTCGACGGTGACGCCCACCTTGTGCGCGAGCTCGACGACCTTGCGGGTCACGTCCACGTTGTAGTCGAACGAGGCCGGCGTCTTGCCGTCTTCCTTGAGCGAGCCGTCCATCATGACGGAGGAGAAGCCGAGGTCGATGGCGCCCTGGCAGATCGCGGGGCTCTGGCCGTGGTCCTGGTGCATCACCAGCGGGATGTTCGGGTACTGCTCGATCGCGGCCTGGATCAGGTGCTTGATGAAGGCTTCGCCCGCGTACTTGCGTGCGCCGGCGCTGGCCTGCAGGATGACGGGCGCGCCGGTTTCCTTGGCGGCCTCCATGACGGCCTGGACCTGTTCGAGGTTGTTGACGTTGAAGGCCGGAATGCCGTAGCCGTTGGCGGCTGCGTGGTCCAGCAGTTCGCGCATCGAGACGAGTGCCATGGGAATACCTCGTGGGAATGGGGTGAGAAGAGCGGAAAAGACGAAAGAAAACTGCCGCAATTCTACCGACGGGCCTTGTAAGACGCGGCCGACGGCAGGCCGAGAAATTCGACGACGGGCGGCAGCACCGGCCCGCCGAGCCACTGGATGGGCCGCGCGAAGGCGCCCATCAGCGTGACGTGGCTCAGGTTGTCGTACAGATGCACGTCCACCGGCACCTTCGCCGCGCGCAGCGCCGCGGCCAGGCGCAGGGTGTTGCGTTCGGGATAGACCAGGTTGTCCTTCGAAGCCGCCAGCAGCAGCGTGCGCGGCGATGCGGCGCCCGCGTGCGCGATGGGCTGGGAGTCGCGCGGCGTGTCCGGCCAGTTGAAGGCGAGCTGCACGTCGCGGTCGCCGATGGGCAGGAAGTCGTAGGGCCCCGCGAGGCCGATCCAGCCCGCGAGCTGCGCGGGACTGGCGCCGAGCTCGGCCAGCCAGCGCGCGTCGAGCGCCACCATCGCCGCGTTGTAGCCGCCCGAGCTGTGGCCCATCACGTGCACCCGCTTCGGATCGGCGCCCAGGCGCGCGGCATTGTCGAGCGCCCATTTGACCGCGAGTGCGCTGTCGCGCACGAACACCGGGTAGGTGTGGCTTGGCGAGAGCCCGTAGTCGGGCACCACCACCACTGCGCCGCGTGCGGCCAGCGCCTCGCCGAGAAAGCGATAGCTGGCGCGGTCGCCGCCGGTCCATGCGCCGCCGTAGAAGAACACCACCAGCGGGCGTTGGCCGCTCACGGGCAGCGCATCGGGCAGCGGCTGGTAGACGTCGAGCCGCTGCCGCGGGGCGGGCCCGTACGCGATGCCGCCTTCGAAGCGGTAGGTGTCGCCCGGCACCAGCCCGTTGAGCAGCTTGATCGGCGAGCAGGCGGAGAGCGCGCCCGCCGCGGCGGCCGCGAGCAGGCCGAGGAAGGCGCTGCGGCGCCGGCGGATCGGTGGGGAAGAGGAGGGTTCTGCCGTGGTCATCGCGCTTGTACGCGCGCAGGCGCCAGCCGGTTTTGCGGCACGGTCGATTCGGGCGACTAGATCGGCAATTGCGTGGTCGACAGCACCTGCTTGAGCACCACGAAGGTCCGGATCTGCCGCACGCCGGGCAGGTAGAGCAATTGCTCGGCATGCAGGCGGTTGAAGCTGTCGTTGTCGCGCGTGCGCACGAGCATGAAATAGTCGAACTCGCCCGTGACCACATGGCATTCGAGGCAGCCCGAGACCTTCTGCGCCGCCTTCTCGAAGGCGGCGAACGAATCCGGCGTGGAGCGGTCGAGCACCACGCCGATCATCACCAGCATGCCCAGCGAGAGCGCATCGGCATCGAGCAGCGCCACCACGCCCCTGATGAGCCCCGCCGCCTTGAGCCGCTCGACGCGGCGCAGGCAGGCCGGCGCGCTGAGATTCACCTTGGCCGCGAGCGCCACGTTGGACACCGAGGCGTCGCGCTGCAGCGCGCGCAGGATCGCGCGGTCGGTGCGGTCGAGGTCCGCGGGTGCGTCGGTGGCCGGCCTCGGCGTGGCACGCAGTTTTGTTGTGCGCATGGGCTCTCCTGCAAAACGAAAGTGGCTGATCCCGCCATCTTGTCCGTTTTCGTTTCGGATTTCGCGCAAAGTTTGCAACCACCCGTCGGCGCCTTCTTCCTACGATCGATGGCATCCCCCCTGCCTGGAGTCCATCGATGAACCTGAAGAAATTCCCGCGCCATGCGCTGACCTTCGGCCCCACGCCGATCCATCCGCTCCCGCGCCTGAGCGCGCACCTGGGCGGCGAGGTCGCGCTCTATGCCAAGCGCGAGGACTGCAACAGCGGCCTCGCCTTCGGCGGCAACAAGACGCGCAAGCTCGAATACCTGATCCCCGAGGCGCTCGAAGGCGGCTACGACACGCTGGTGTCGATCGGCGGCATCCAGTCGAACCAGACGCGGCAGGTCGCGGCCGTGGCGGCGCACCTGGGCCTGAAGTGCGTGCTGGTGCAGGAGAACTGGGTCAACTATTCGGACGCGGTGTACGACCGCGTGGGCAACATCGAGATGTCGCGCATCCTCGGCGCCGACGTGCGGCTCGACAGCGCGGGCTTCGACATCGGCATCCGCAAGAGCTGGGAAGAGGCCATGGCCGACGTGCGCAAGGCCGGCGGCAAGCCCTTCCCGATCCCGGCCGGATGCTCCGAGCATCCGCGCGGCGGGCTGGGCTTCGTCGGCTTCGCCGAAGAGGTGCGGCAGCAGGAGGCCGAACTCGGCTTCAGGTTCGACTACATCGTGGTCTGCTCGGTGACCGGCAGCACGCAGGCAGGCATGGTGGTGGGTTTCGCGGCCGACGGGCGTGCCGACCGGGTGATCGGCATCGATGCCTCGGCCAAGCCGCAGCAGACCTTCGAGCAGATCGTGCGCATCGCCAAGGGCACGGCCGAACTGGTCGAGCTCGGCCGCGACATCACCGACCAGGACGTGGTGCTCGACCGCCGCTTCGGCGGCCCCGAGTACGGCCTGCCCAACGAGGGCACGCTGGAGGCGATCCGCCTCTGCGCGCGCCTCGAAGGCATGCTGACCGACCCCGTCTACGAGGGCAAGTCGATGCACGGGATGATCGAGAAGGTGCGGCGCGGCGAATTCCCGGCCGGCTCGAAGGTGCTGTATGCGCACCTCGGCGGCGTGCCCGCCCTCAACGCCTACAGCTTCCTGTTCCGCAACGGCTGAAATTGGCAAACCCCCAGGCTGCGCGCACTTCGTGTCGCTTCGCCACCCCCCTTGCAGGGGGCAACACCTGCGGCCCGGCAAAGCCGGTTCCGCGGTGTTTCCCGAATAGCGTCTTCAGCTCGCCCGGCAGATCTTCAACATGTTGGTGCCGCCGGGGGCGCCCATCGGCTCGCCGCAGGTGATGGCGTAGACGTCGCCGGCCTGCACGATGCCGCGCTTCTTCAGGTGGTTCTCGGCCTGCTGCAGCGCGGTGTCGCGGTCGCTTTCCGAATCCATGAGCAGCGGACGCACGTTGCGGTAGAGCGCCATCCGGCGCTGCGTGGACAGGCGCGAGGTCAGGGCGTACATCGGGATGTGCGCGCGGTGGCGGCTCATCCACAGCGGCGTGGAGCCCGATTCGGTGAGCGCCACGATCGCCTTCGCGCCCAGGTGGTGCGCGGTGAACAGCGCGCCCATGGCGATCGACTGGTCGATGCGGCTGTAGGTCTTGCCGCTGAAATCGGCGTCGAGCTGCTTGTCCTCGGCCGCTTCGGCGGCTTCGCAGATGCGGCTCATCTCCTGCACCGTCTCGAGCGGATAGCGGCCCGACGCGGTCTCGGCCGAGAGCATCACGGCGTCGGTGCCGTCGAGCACCGCATTGGCCACGTCGCTCACCTCGGCGCGCGTGGGCACGGGGTTGGTGATCATCGACTCCATCATCTGGGTCGCGGTGATCGCCACCTTGTCCATGTCGCGCGCCATGCGGATCATCTTCTTCTGCAGCGCCGGCACGGCCGCGTTGCCCACCTCGACCGCGAGGTCGCCGCGCGCCACCATGATGCCGTCGCTCGCGCGCAGGATCTCCTCGAGCTTGGGGATCGCCTCGGCGCGTTCGATCTTCGCGATCAGGCCGGGCTTGTGGCCGTACTCGGCCGCGGCCACGTTGCACAGCTGGCGCGCCATTTCCATGTCGGTCGCGTTCTTCGGGAAGCTCACGGCCACGTAGTCGGCCTGGAAGCTCATGGCGGTCTTGATGTCCTCCATGTCCTTGGCCGTGAGCGCCGGCGCCGTGAGGCCGCCGCCCTGCTTGTTGATGCCCTTGTTGTTCGAGAGCTCGCCGCCGAGCTTCACGGTGGTGTGCACCGCCTCGCCGCGCACCGCATCCACCACGAGCACGATCAGCCCGTCGTTCAGCAGCAGCCGGTCGCCCGGGCGCACGTCGCGCGGCAGGTCCTTGTAGTCGAGGCCCACGGCCTCGGCGTCGCCGGGCTCGGTGCGCGAGGCGTCGAGCACGAACTTGGCGCCCTGCTCGAGCCAGACCTTGCCCTGCGCGAACTTGCCGACGCGGATCTTCGGACCCTGCAGGTCGGCCATGATCGCCACTTCGCGGCCCGCCCGGCGCGCCGCCTCGCGCACCATGGTCGCGCGGTCGATGTGGTCCTGCGCGGTGCCATGGCTGAAGTTGAGCCGCACCACGCTGACCTTGTGCACGATCATCTGCTCCAGCAGCTCGGGCGTGCTGGAAGCGGGGCCGAGCGTGGCGACGATCTTGGTGGCGTGGCGGGGAAGGCGGTCCGTGATCATTGAGCGAGTCTCCATTTTGTATCCGCTACTGTATACACTTTGTGTGACAACCGGAAGCGGACACGCACCGGGCGCGAAGAAAAATCAGCCGGCGGCACGCTTGGCCAGGATTTCGAAGGCCGGCAGGGTCTTGCCCTCGAGCACTTCGAGGAAGGCGCCGCCGCCGGTCGAGATGTAGCCGACCTGCTTCTCGATGCCGTACTTGGCGATGGCCGCAAGCGTATCGCCGCCGCCTGCGATCGAGAAGGCGCTGCTGTCGGCGATCGCCTGCGCGATGGCCTTGGTGCCGCCCGCGAAGGCGTCGAACTCGAACACGCCGACCGGCCCGTTCCAGACGATGGTGCCGGCCTCGCGCAATTGCGCGGCCAGCTGGGCCGCGGTCTTCGGGCCGATGTCGAGGATCAGGTCGTCGTCGGCCACGTCGCTCGCGTCCTTGACGGTGGCGGGCGCATCGGCCGCGAAGGTCTTGGCCGTGACCACGTCGACCGGAATCGGCACGTCCGCGCCGCGCGCACGCATCGCGTCGATCACCGCCCGGGCCTGGTCCACGAGGTCGGGTTCCGCCAGCGACTTGCCGATCTTCAGGCCGGCCGCGAGCATGAAGGTGTTGGCGATGCCGCCGCCGACGATCAGCTGGTCGACGTTGGCCGACAGGCTCTTGAGGATGGTGAGCTTGGTGCTCACCTTCGACCCCGCGACGATGGCCACCAGCGGCCGCTTGGGCAGCGCCAGCGCCTTCGAAATGGCATCGAGCTCGGCCGCGAGCAGCGGGCCGGCGGCCGCCACCTTGGCGAACTGGGCGATGCCGTAGGTGGTGGCCTCGGCCCGGTGCGCGGTGCCGAAGGCGTCGTTCACGTAGATGTCGGTCAGCGCGGCGAGCTTGCGAGCCAGCGCCTCGTCGTTCTTCTTCTCGCCCTTGTTGACGCGGCAGTTCTCGAGCAGAACGACCTGGCCGGGCTTCACGTCGACGCCGTCGACCCAGTTGGCGACCAGCGGCACCTCGCGGCCCAGCAGCTCGCCGAGACGCTTGGCGACCGGGGCGAGCGAATCCTCGGGCTTGAACTCGCCCTCGGTCGGGCGGCCGAGGTGCGAGGTGACCATCACGGCGGCGCCGGCGTCGAGCGCGAGCTGGATGCAGGGGACGGAGGCGCGGATGCGCGTGTCTTCGGTGATGCGGCCTGCATCGTCCTGCGGCACGTTGAGGTCGGCACGGATGAAGACGCGCTGGCCGGCGGCCTTGCCCTGCGCGCAGAGGTCAGTGAATCGGATGACGTTCATGGTCTGGATGAGATGGAAAACGGGGTCGGTTGGCATTGTAGGTTTGCCCCCGGCGCCGCCCGCCGCGCGCTCAGCCCCTGGGATGCCCCTTGGCGAAGCGCTCGAGGATGCCGACGAAGCTCGCGGCCGCCGGCGAGAGCGAGCGCCGCGCGGCGCTGTAGACGCAGACCTCGCGATGGAAGTCGGGCGCTTCGAGCCGCACCATCTGCAGCCCGTGGGCGCGCACGAGCGGCGCCGAGTAGGTGGGGCACACGGTGAGCCCCAGTCCGGAGGCCACCATGCCGAGCGCCGTGGTCATGTACGACACCTCCTGCGTGCCCGGGCGCAGCATGTAGGCGCGCTCCGCCGGGCCCAGTTCGGGCAGCACCCGCTGGCGGAAGTCGCGCGTGGGCGCGATGAAGACGTACGGTTCGAGCTCGTGCCAGCGCACCTTGCGGCGCCTGGCGAACGCATGGTCGGGCGGGCAGATCAGCCAGTGCCTGTCGCGGAACAGCACGCGGCGTTCGATGGCCGCGTCGACCGCCACGTCCTGCCCCACCGCGAGTTCCACGTCACCGGCCACGACGCCGGCGAGCAGATGCTCGGGCAGCGTGTCGGCGAGCCGCACGTCGACGTCCGGAAAAGCCTCGCGGTAGGCCGCGATCACGCGCGGCATCAGCGTGCAGGCCATGAGCTGCGGCGCTGCAAGCCGCAACAGCCCTTTCTTCTTGTCACGCAAATCCGTGACGCTGGCGACCGCGCCCGCGAGATCGCCGAGCAGGCGATGCACCGACGGCAGGAACTCGCGGCCCGCTTCGGAAAGCTGCACGCGCCGCGTGTGGCGGTCGAGCAGTTGCACGCCCATTTCGCGTTCGAGTTCGCGCACCAGCACGCTGAGCGCCGACTGCGTGAGGTGCAGCTGCTGCGCAGCGGCGGTGAAGCTGCCGGCCCCTGCCACGGCGGCGAAGGCGCGCAACTGGCGCAGGGTCAGATTCATGGGTTTATTTCATCAATCGATGAATTAATTTCGATTGCATCATAAGACGCGGCATCGCCCAATACCGGCTTGACCGGAGACACGACCATGCCGACGAACGCCCCCGCGGCGCCGACACCGCCCGCACCGCCGGTGCGCGGCCTGCACCACTTCGCCTGGCGCTGCCGCGACAGCGAGGAGACGCGCCGCTTCTACGAAGACCTGCTGGGCCTGCCGCTCGCCCACGTCATCGAGAGCGACCACGTGCCGAGCACCGGCGAGTACTGCCCCTACGTGCACATCTTCTTCCGGATGCGCGACGGCGCGTACATCGCCTTCTTCGACCTCGGCGACGACACCGCGGCGCTGCCCTCGCCCAACACGCCCGCGTGGGTGAACCACATCGCGCTGCGCGTCGATTCGGTGGCCGACCTGCTGGCCGCCAAGGCGCGGCTCGAGGCCGCGGGCGTGGCGGTGCTGGGCGTGACCGACCACCACATCATCGAATCGATCTACTTCTTCGATCCGAACGGCATCCGCATCGAGCTGACCACGCCGACGGTGCCGCAGTCGGAGATGGACGCGCATGCGCGCAGCGCCCGTGCATCGCTCGATGCATGGACCGCGCGCAAGGCGAAGCGGCGCAGCGCGAAAGGCACGGCCGATGCCTGAGCTGCAACTCGCCGTCATCGACGTGAAGCCCGGCGCGGCACTCGAGAGCCAGTCGGGCCTGCAGATGCTGCGCCCGCGCATCTACGGCGCCTTCCGTGCGCCGCCGGGACCGAAGAAGGTCGCGGCCATCGTGATGCATCCGACCAGCAACTTCATGGGCCACTACCTGATCGCGCCGCTCGCCGAGCGCGGCATCTGCTGCATGGGCCTGAACTCGCGCTACGTGGGCAACGACACGGTGCTGCTGATGGAGCGCGCGATCCAGGACCTGGGCGCCGGCGTGCAGTACCTGCGTGCGGCCGGCTACGAGAAGGTGCTGCTGGTCGGCAACTCGGGCGGCGCGGCGCTCGCGAGCTTCTACCAGGCGCAGGCCGAGCAGCTCACCGCCACGCATTTCCCCGACGGCGACCCGACCCACCTGCATCCGTCCGACCTGCCGCCGGTGGACGGCATCGCGCTGTGCGCCGCACACCTCGGCCGCACGCGGCTGATGCGCGACTGGATCGATCCCTCGGTGACCGACGAGCACGATCCGCTCTCGGTCGATCCCGAACTCGACATGTACGACCCGCGCCACCGCCTGCCCTACGCGCGCGATTTCCTCGCGCGCTTCTCGGCGGCGCAGCAGGCGCGGCTCGAGCGCATCGAGCAGTGGTGCGTGGATCGCCTCGCCATGCTGCGCAGCACGCCCGGTGCGCCGCGCGACCAGGCCTTCGTGGTCTACCGCACCCATGCCGACCCGCGCTGCGTCGACCTCTCGCTCGACGCCAACGACCGGCTGCCCGGCAGCGTCTGGGGCGATGCGCGGCAGGTCAACTATTCGGCCAACGCCATGGGCCGCACCACCTCGCTGACCGCCTTTCTGTCGCAATGGTCGTCACGCTCGCAGGCCGACGGGCCGACGAACCTCGCGCGCACCACGGTGCCGACGCTGCTGCTGACCTACACCGGCGACCAGTCGACCTTCCCGAGCACGCGCGATGCGTGGCTGGCCGCTGGCGGCGCGCGCATCCGCAACGTGGACATCGTCGGCGGCAACCACTATCTCGCGGGCCAGCCGGCGCTGGTGCCGAAGGCCGCCGACGCGATCGCCGAGTTCGCACACGCGCTGTAGACGGCGATGACGCAGGAGACCTACGGCTTCGCGCCGGCCTATGAACTGCCGAGCTGGCCCTTCGAGCCCCCGCCCGAGCTGCACAGCCCGCAGGTGGTGCGGCATCCGATCGTGATCGTCGGCGCCGGCCCCTCGGGCCTCACGCTGGCCTGCGACCTCGCATGCCGCGGCGTCCCTGCGCTGCTGCTCGACGAGGACGACACCGTGGGCGTGCGCGGCGCTTCGTCGCGCGGCATCTGCTATGCGCAGAAGAGCCTGGAGATCTTCGAGCGCCTCGGCATCTACGAGCGCATCGCCGCCAAGGGCATCACCTGGTCGCTGGGCCGCACCTTCTCGGGCGAGCAGGAGGTCTACAGCTTCAACCTGCAGGCGGCGAGCGTCTCGAAGCAGCCGCCGTTCATCAACCTGCAGCAGTTCTACGTCGAGTGGTTCCTGGTCGAGCGCATCCTCGAGCTCGGCCTGACCGACCTGCGCTGGAAGAACCGCGTGACGGGCGTCGAGCGCCTGGCCGACGGCGTGCGCCTCGCGGTGGAGACGCCTGCGGGCCGCTACGTGATCGAGGCCGACCGGCTCATCGACGCGACCGGCGCCAACAGCGCCATCCGCACCCAGCTCGGCATCGAGGCGCACGCGTCGCGCAGCACCGACCGCTGGTGCATCAGCGACGTGCGCTTCAGGAAGCCGCTGCCGACCGAGCGCTGGACCTGGGTCGATGCGCCCTTCAACGAAGGCCGCGGCGTGTGGCAGCACCTGATGGCCGACGGCGTCTGGCGCATCGACTACCAGATGCCCGAGGACTGCGACACCGCCCACATCAGCAAGCCCGAGGTCGCGGGCGCGCGGCTGCGCGAACAGCTCGGGCCGGGCGTGGAGTTCGAGTTCGTCTGGATCGGCCCCTACGGCTACCGCGACCACCTGCTCGACCGCTTCCGCCACGGCCCGGTGTTCTTCATCGGCGACGCGGCGCACGTGGTGAGCCCCTTCGGCGCGCGCGGCGGCAACTCGGGCATCCAGGACGCGGCGAACCTCGGCTGGAAGCTCGCACTGGCCGCGCGCGGCACGGCCGGCGAGGCGCTGCTCGACAGCTACGACGCCGAGCGCCGCCCGGCCGCGGCGGAGAACCTGAAGGTCACGAGCCGCTCGGCGCGCTTTCTCGCGCCGCGCTCGCCGGCCGAACACATGCTGCGGCGCGCCGTCGTCGCGCTGGCGGCGCGGCATCCGTTCGCGCGGGCGCTGGTCAACACCGGGCGCATGTCGGTGGCCAACGACTATCCGCCCGCGCCCCTGCTGCCCGAGGGCGCGCGCAGCGTGCAGAACCTGCCGCTGCAATGGACCGGCGGTGCCGGGACCACGCTGATGCAGCTGCTGGCGGAAGGCACGCGCTGCCTCGGACTCTGGCGCGCGCCCTCGCCCGGCGACGCCGCCGCGGCGCTGGCGGCGACGGCCGCGCTGCCGCTGCGCCTGGTGGCGGTCGGCGGCGAGAGCGGCCTGCCCACGCTGGCGCCCGACGAGGCCCTGCTGGCGCATCTGGGCTTGCACGAGGCCGGCCGCTTCGCGCTGGTCCGCCCCGATGCCTACCTGGCCGCCGCGCTGCCGCAGGCCACGCCCGATGCCATCGCCGCCGCCCTGGGCGTGGCGTTGGCGCGGTCGGACGAGGACACCCGATGAACACCACCGAACCCGGCATTCCCGACCCGGACGGCTTCTATGCGGCGCTGCTCGCCGCGCACGAGGGCAAGACCGAAGCGCAGAGCGCCGACTTCCATGCCCGGCTGGTGCTGCTGCTGGCCAGCCGGTGCGGCGACCAGGCCGTGCTGCTCGACTGCATCCGCGCTGCGGCCGAAGAACAACCCGCCGCCCCATGAACACACCCATCTCCTTCGCCTCGGCCGCCGACACCCGCGAGCAGAAACCGCGGCTGCGCGAGCTCGCGCCCGGCGTGTACGGCTACATCAGCGACTTCGATCCGAACTGCGGCTTCGTCGTCGGCGACGACCATGTCGTGCTCATCGACACCCGGCCCACGCCGCGCATGGCGCGCGACTTCCTGGCCGCGATCCGCACGGTGACCGACAAGCCGGTCAAGTGCATCGTGCTGACGCACTACCACGCCGTGCGCGTGATGGGCGCGAGCGCCTTCGAGGAGGTCGAGCACATCGTCGCGAGCGACGGCACGCTCGACTGGATCCGCACGCGCGGGCAGGCCGACTTCGAATCGGAGGTCGGCCGCTTCCCCCGCCTGTTCGCGGGCTTCGAGGAGGTCCCCGGCCTGACCCTGCCGACGCTGAGCTTCGAACGCGAGATGAGCCTCTGGCTCGGCGCCGGCCGCGCGCTGCGGCTGCTGGCGCTGGGTCGCGGCCATTCGAGCGGCGACACGGTGGCATGGCTGCCCGACTGCGGCGTGCTGTTCTCGGGCGACGTGGTCGAGAACCGCTGCGGCGTCTACGCGGGCGATGCCTACATCGGCGACTGGGCCGGCACGCTCGATGCGGTGGCGGCGCTGAAGCCGCGCGTGCTGGTGCCGGGCCGCGGCGCGGTGCTCGACGGGGAGGCGGCCTGCGCCGAGGCGGTTGCGCTCACACAGGCCTTTCTCTCGACGCTGCTCGAAAGCGTGCGCGCGGGCATCGCGGCCGGCGAGACGCTCAAGGGCTGTTTCGCCCGCGCACAGGCGGCCATGACGCCGCGCTTCGGCGACTGGCCGGTGTTCCAGCACGTGCTGCCCTTCGACGTCTCGCGCGCCTTCGACGAGCTGCGCGGCATCGAGCACCCCGTGGTGTGGACCGCCGAGCGCGACCGCGAGCTCTGGCAGACGCTCCGCGCCGGATGAACCGACCGATTCTTCAACAAGGCAACGGAGACAACAGACGATGAAACGACGATTCCTTCCCCTGCTGGCCGCGGCACTGGCGCTGGCCGCCGCATCCCTCGCGTCGGCGCAGCCCGCCGCCTACCCGAGCCAGCCGATCAAATGGATCGTGCCCTACGTGGCCGGCGGCGGCACCGACAACCTCGCGCGCGCCCTGGCCGAGGCGATGCAGCCCTCGCTCGGCCAGCCGCTGATCATCGACAACCGGCCCGGCGCCTCCACCAACATCGGCGTGTCGGTGCTGATGCAGTCCAGGCCCGACGGCTACACGATCATGCAGGCCGAGAACGCGGCGCTGCTCTTCAACGAGCACATGTTCGCCAAGCTGCCGTACAAGCCCGCGAGCGACTTCACCTACATCGGCACCATCGGGCGCTTTCCGGTCGCGCTGGTCGTGCACCCGGACTTTCCCGCCAGGAACGTGGCCGAGTTCGTGCGCCACGTGAAGGCCCATCCCGACAAGGTGAACTACGCCTCGCCCGGCAACGGCTCGCCGCACCACATGGCGATGGAGCTCTTCAAGCAGAAGGCCGGCATCCAGCTCACGCACGTGCCGTACAAGGGCGCCGCGCCCGCCATGACCGACGTGATGGGCGGGCAGGTGCCGACCATGATGCTCGACCTGGCCTCGGGCCTGCCGATCATCAAGGCCGGCAAGGTGCGGGTGCTCGCGATCGCGCTGCCGCAGCGCGCGGGTGCGCTGCCCGAGGTGCCGACCTTCTCCGAAGCGGGCTTCAGCGACGTCAACGCCTACGCCTTCCATGGGCTGATCGGGCCGGCCGGCATGCCGGCCGAGGCGGTGGCGCGGATCAACGCCGAACTGCGCAAGGCGATGGGCGCGCCCAGGGTGGTGAAGCTGTTCTCCGAATTCGGCTTCGAGCCGCTGCCGGGCACGCCGCAGGAGTTCTACAGGCTCTCGCGTGCGGAGAGCGAGCGCTGGGGCCGCATCATCGCCGCCGCGAACGTGAAGCTGGACTGAGAGGCGGCGAACGCGCCGGCCGCCTACCAGCCGAGCCCGAGGTGCAGCGGCAGGTAGACCGCCATGCCCGCGAGCATCGTGCCGAGCACGCCGCGGCGCCAGAAATAGTAGGCGGCGCCGACCACCGTGGCATACAGGCGCGCATCGTGCAGCGTGCCGATCAGCTGGCCCTGGGTCATCACGATCTCGGGCGCGATCACGCCCGCGAGCGCGGCGACCGGCGCATAGTGCAGCGCGCGGTGCGCCCACTCGGGCAGGCCCCAGGGCCGGTCGAGGATGAAGAAGAAGCAGCGCGCCAGCACCGTCACGCCCGCGAGGCCGACGATCACGGCGAGCGTCCAGAAGTCGGTGGCGCGGTCGGCGCTCACTGGTCGTCCTCCGCCTCGGCGTCGCGACCGCCGCGCTTCTCGAGCCAGAAGCACAGCAGCACCGCCACGCCGATGGCCGCGACGATGTTGAGCTTGAGCGGCAGCGCATAGGCCGCCACCGCGGTGGCGCTCGCGACCAGCGCCGCCAGCACGCGCAGCCGCGTGGTCGCCATCGAGCAGACGATCGCCACCAGGCTCAGCACCCCCGCGAAGCCCAGGCCCCAGCTCTGCGGGATGAAGTTGGCGAGCGCGATGCCGAGCAGGCTCATGCCCATCCACGAACACCAGGTCACGAAGTAGTTGCCGGTGAGGTAGGCCTCCTGCGCCTGCTGCTCGGCCAGGCCCGCGGGCGGCGCCGGGTAATGCCGCGTGAAGAGCGCATAGCTGAGGTCGGCCGTGAGGTAGCCGTGCGTCATGCGGCGCCAGCGCGGCATGTGCATGAGATAGGGGCGCAGATGCAGGCTGAAGACCACGAAGCGCAGGTTCACGCAGAAGCCGGTCGCGAGGATCACCCAGGCCGGCGCGCCCGCCACCAGCAGCGGAATGGCCGCGAGCTGCGAGCTGCCGGCGTAGACCAGCAGCGTCATCGCCACCGCCTCGACCACGCTCATGTTCGACTTGACCATGGCCACGCCGGTCATCAGGCCCCAGGCGCCGATGCCGAGCGCGGCCGAGGACATGTGGCGGATGCCCAGGCGGAATTCGGGGCGGCGGCGGATGGCGGCGGAGAGGAACATCAGCCGAAGCGCTGCCCGGCCTTCACATCGAAGCCGCGCAGGAAATCGGCCACGCCGAGGCGCTTGCCGCCCGGACGCTGGAGTTCAGTGACCTTCACCACCGCCCCTGGTCGCGCCGCCACGGCGATGCCTTCGTCGCTCACCGCGAGGAGGGTGCCGGGCGGCGCCGTCGCCTCGGCGGCCGGCACCGCATGGGCGGTCCAGAGCTTGAGGATCTCGCCGTCGAGCGGGCTGTTGGCGCCCGGAAAGGGATCGAAGGCGCGGATGCGCCGCACGATGGCCTCGGCCGGCTGGTTCCAGTCGATCTGCGCCTCGTGCTTCTCGACCTTGTTCGCGTAGCTCACGCCTTCGGCCGGCTGCGGCGTGCGCACGAGGCCGCCGAGGCCCGCCAGCGCCTGCACGATCAGGCGGCCGCCGAGCGCGGCGAGCCGGTCGTGCAGCCGCGCCGTGTTGTCGCTGCCGATGTCGACCGCCTCGCGCAGCAGCATGTCGCCGGTGTCGAGGCCGGCATCCATCTGCATGATGGTGATGCCGGTCTGCGCGTCGCCGGCCTCGATGGCGCGATGGATCGGCGCCGCGCCGCGCCAGCGCGGCAGCAGGCTGGCGTGGATGTTGAGGCAGCCGTGCCGCGGCAGGTCGAGCACCCACTGCGGCAGGATCAGCCCGTAGGCCGCGACCACCATCACGTCGGGGTCGGCGGCGTGCAGCGCGTCGCGCGCGGCCGCGGCGTCCTCGGGGTATTTGCCGTCGAGCCGCAGGCTGCGCGGCTGCGCCACCGGCCAGCCGTGGGCGACGGCGCATTGCTTGACGGGCGAGGGCTGCAGCTTCATGCCGCGGCCGGCGGGACGGTCGGGCTGGCTCAGCACCAGCACGATCTCATGGCCCGCCGCGGCGATGGCGTCGAGCGCGACGCGCGCGAACTCGGGCGTGCCCGCGAAAACGACCTTCAGCGGGTTCAATCCCGGATCCGATCGAATTCGAGGTCATCCCCCGTGTGATAGCGGCGCACCACGCCGGTGGGATCGATGTAGATGTAGAGCATGCGGCGCTCGTTCACCGCCTTGTAACGCCAGGTCCAGACGGCGCCGTCGAAGGAACTGACGCGGCTGATCTCGAACGGGCGGCCGTAGAACGCGAGCACGTCGTTCTGCCGCCACTGGTCGACCTTGATGTCGTGGCCGAAGCGGGCTTCGTTGAGCACCTGGGTCACCGAGACCACCCTGCCCGACGCGTCGAGGTCGATGTCGACGACCTCGAAACCGGCCGGCATGCGCGAGTACTGCAGGCGCTCGCCGCCGCCGGTGAGCGGATAGCGGCCGGTGGGCGGCCCCAGGCGCTGCAGCGTCTCGGCCGCGCTGGTGCCCGGCGCGATGCGGGTGGGCTCGCTCGCGCAGCCGGCGAGGAACCCGAGCCCCGCCGCGAGCAGCAGCGCACTGGCCGAACGCAGCGCGGGCATGCGCATCAGGCGCGGCCCTCCCGGGCCTCTTCGCGCTGTTGCTTGAGCATCTTGCTCTTGATGCGGTTGCGCTTCAGCGGCGAGAGGTATTCGACGAACACCTTGCCCAGCAGATGGTCGAGTTCGTGCTGGATGCACACCGCGAGCAGGCCCTCGGCCTCGATGGTGCGCATCTCGCCCTCGGCGTCGAGCGCCTGCACCTTGACCGAGGTGGAACGCTCCACGCCGTCGTAGATGCCGGGCACCGAGAGGCAGCCTTCCTCGTTCACCACCTTTTCGTCGCTGGCCCACACAATCTCGGGGTTGATGAGCACCAGCGGCTGGTTGCGCTCCTCGGACACGTCGATGACGACCAGGCGCTCGTGCACGTCGATCTGGGTGGCGGCCAGACCGATACCATTGGCGTCGTACATGGTTTCGAGCATGTCGGCCACCAGCGTCTTGATGCGCGCGTCCACGCCCTGCACGGATTTGGCGACCGTATGCAGCCGCTTGTCCGGGTAACTCAGAATGATTCGTTTGGCCATGAAAAAGGGGAGAAGTTGTCGCTATTTTCGCCAATTCCGCGACGCGGCGCGGCCGGATAGCCTGAAAACGTTGCCCTCCGAAGGTCTTCGAGCGCAGAATTCGTAGCAAATTGTGAGATTCGTATGCGCCTCGATACGTCGGGCGCTCACCCATCCAGACATGAAAAAGTTCCGAATCCCCGTCCGCCAGCGTCCGCACCTCCTCGCCACGTTGGCTGCCCTTGCGGTGATCAGCGGCGGCAGCACGGCCTGGGCGCAGAACTACCCCATCACGCCGCAGCAGCGCGCCACCGCGCAGCAGACCGCCCAGACCGGCGTGCCGCTGTCCGAACTCGCGCCCAACGCGCCCGACGAATACACCGTCAAGTCGGGCGACACGCTCTGGGCCATCTCGCGCCTGTACCTGCTGCGCCCCTGGCGCTGGCCGGAGCTCTGGGGCATGAACATCAACGAGATCGCCAACCCGCACCGCATCTATCCGGGCCAGGTGCTGTACCTCGACAAGACCGGCGGTCGCGCGCGGCTGACCCTGCGCCGCGGCGCGGGCGGCAGCGGCGACGGCGGCACCATCAAGCTCTCGCCGCGCACCCGCTTCGACTCGCTCGCCGGCATGGCGCTGCCCACGCTCAATCCGAGCGTGATCGAGCCCTTCCTGAGCGAACCGATCGTGGTCGACGCCGACACGCTGCAGAGCGCGCCGCGCATCGTCGCGGGCAACGACAGCCGCGTGCTGCTGTCGCGCGGCGACCGCGCCTATGCGCGCGGCAACCCCGACACGCCGCTGGTCGAGGTGCCGGGCCCGCTGCAGAACTTCCGCGTGTTCCGCAACGCCACGCCGCTCAAGGACCCGGGCACCGGCGAGATCCTCGGCTACGAGGCGCAGTACCTGGGCAAGGCGCAGCTCAAGCGCGGCGAATCGACCACGGTCGAGACCGAGAAGGACAAGGACGTCATCACGGTGGTGCCGGCCAGCATCGACATCATCGCCTCGCGCGAGGAGATCCGCGCCGGCGACCGGCTGCTGCCCGAACCGCCGCGCCAGCTGCTGAGCTACGCGCCGCGCGCGCCCTCGACCCAGGTCGAGGGCCGCATCGTCTCGGTCTACGGCAACGCGGTGCAGTTCGCGGCCCAGAACCAGGTGGTGGCGATCAACAAGGGCACGCGCGACGGCATCGACAGCGGCCATGTGCTCGCGATCCTGAAGAACGGCGAGACCATCGTCGACCGCACCGGCGGCAAGAAGGAAACGCTCAAGCTCCCGAACGAGCGGATCGGCCTGCTGATGGTGTTCCGGCCGTTCGAGCGGGTCTCGTACGCGCTGGTGCTCGAGATCACCGACACCCCGAAGGCCGGCGACTTCCTCGTCAATCCCTGAGGCTTTCCGCTTCCTCTTCCGCTTGGACCGCGCAGAACTCGCAGGCTGGCTTCGGCTTTCGCTGACGACGGGCATCGGCGACGGTGCCGCGCGCCGGCTGCTGGCCGCCTTCGGCCTGCCCGAGAACGTGTTCGCGCAGACCCACGACGCGCTGCGGCAGGTCGTGACGGCCGCGCAGGCCGAAGCGCTGCAGCAGCCGCCCCAGGGGCTGCAGGCCCAGATCGACCAGACCTGGCAATGGCTGCAGCCGGCGCCCGAGGACGGCGTCACGCGCCGCCTGGTCACGCTCGGCGATGCGGGCTACCCGGCCTCGCTGCTCGAGATGGCCGATCCGCCGCTGATGCTCTACGTGCTCGGCGCCGATACCTTCGACCTGACCCAGCTCGGCCACAGCATCGCGGTGGTGGGCAGCCGCAATCCCACGCCGCAGGGCGCGGCCAACGCCCGTGCGTTCGCGCGCGCGCTGGGCGAGGCCGGGCTGCCGGTGGTGTCGGGGCTCGCGCTCGGCGTGGACGGCGCCGCGCACCAGGGCGCGCTCGAAGCGGCCGGCGATGCGCCGCGGCTCGCCACGGTCGCGGTCGTCGGCACCGGGCTCGACCGCGTGTATCCGGCGCGGCACCGCGAACTGGCGCAGCGCGTGGCGCGGCAGGGCCTGATCGTGAGCGAGTTCCCGCTCGGCACGCCGCCGCTCACGCAGAACTTCCCGAAGCGCAACCGGCTGATCGCCGGCCTCGCACGCGGCACGCTGGTGGTGGAGGCCGCGCTGCAGTCGGGCTCGCTGATCACGGCGCGGCTCACTTCGGAGCAGGGCAAGGAAGTGTTCGCGATCCCCGGCTCGATCCATTCGCCGCAGTCGCGCGGCTGCCATGCGCTGATCCGCCAGGGCGCGAAGCTGGTCGAATCGGTGGCCGACATCCTCGAGGAACTGCCCGCGCTGAGCGCGGGCGGCGCGGCGGCACCCACGGCCACCAACGGCGATGCCGGCGCTGTGCCCGCCGCGCGCGAAGAGCCCTTGCTGGACGCACTCGGCTTCGACCCCGTGAGCCTGGACGCGCTGAGCGCGCGCACCGGATGGGGCGCCGCCGCGCTGCAGGCCAGGCTGCTCGAACTCGAGCTCGACGGCCACGTCGCGCGCCTGCCCGGCGGCCTGTTCCAGCGGGCAGCCATCGGCTGACGCCCGGGCACGCGCCCGCTTCTTCGTGAAACACCGCGGAACGGGCGAAATGACACGAAGTGCACGAAGCCTGGGGGCGAGCCACGGTTCCTCGGCTATATTGGGCTCATGTTCGAAGTGCTCGTGTTCGTCTACGAAAACTACTGGCGCGGCGATGCCTGCCCCGAACCCCGACAACTGGGCCGCAAGCTCAGCGCCCACGGCTTCGATCCCGAGGAGATCCGCGATGCGCTGCAATGGCTCGACGGCCTGACCCTGGCCACGCAGGGCCTGCAGATCGAACGCGGCACCGACGAAGACGACGAGGCGGTCGCCACGATCGCCCCGCGTGCCGCGCCCGAGGCGGCGTTGCCGCAGTCCCCCCACGCGATGCGCGTCTACTCCCAGGCCGAGCAGGAGCACCTGGGCGCCGAATGCCTCGGCTTCATCCGCTTTCTCGAACTCTCGAACGTGCTGCCCTGCGGGCTGCGCGAGATCGTCGTCGACCGCGCGATGGCCGCGCCGGGTGCGCCGGTGGCGCTCGACGACCTGAAGATCATCGTGCTGATGGTCCACTGGAGCACCGGCATCGAACCCGATGCACTGGTGCTCGACGAGCTCTGCGACACGCGCGGTGTCCAGACCTCGCACTAGGAGCCGGCGCCCGCGCGCGGCTCAGCTCAGCAGGCGCTCGGGATTGGCGTCGAGCTTCGCGAGCGCTTCGCGCGTGGCGCGCGCGGTGAGCGTCTCTTCCTCGGCCGGCACGAGCAGGCCCGCCTGCAGGTAGTTGGCGAGGCGGCCGATCTGGATCAGGAAGCTGCGGCCGTCGGCGGTCGCGAACAGGTGCAGCTGCTTGCGGTCGCTGCGCCAGACGAACTGCACCTGGCTCACGCGGTTGTTGTGGTCGAGCATGAACCAGTTGCCGACCTGCAGCTCGTGCGCCCATGCCAGCATGTCCTCGGCCGGCGTGCCGCCCGCGGCGTCGGCCACGACTTCGATCGAGGCCGCGTCCATGCCGAGCAGCAGCTCGATGCTGTGGGCGTCGACCGGCAGGTGCGAGGCGCTGCCGTCGTCCTTCACGAAATCCTCCAGGCGCGCGAGGCGCGCGGCCATGGCCTCGATCTTGGCGGCCGGAATGACCTCGGTCTTCGACAGGAAGGCATCGGACAGGGTCGCGCCGATGGTCTTGATGTGGGTTTCCTGCGGCTCGTCGATGATGCCGAGCAGGTTCATGCCCAGGCGCAGGCGCTGCAAGAGCTGCGGCAGATCCTGGATCACGCGCGCGCGGTCGGCGCGGTTGGGCTTGGCGCTCGCGGCCCACACCAGCTCGGAGGCCACGCGCTTGAGCATCACGGTCTGCTCGCCCTGCGGCCCGTAGCGCAGCGCGGCGATGGCCAGCACCTCGGCCCAGACCTTGAAGAGGAACTCGCGGATCTCGTCGCGCACCGGCATGTCGTTGAGCATCTTGCGCAGCTCGATGGTGTACTGGATCGCCATCGTCTCCTTCTGCTCCACCTGCTGCGCCACGCTCATCACGCGCTGCGTGGTGTCGCTCTGGGTGAGATAGCGGTTCAGGAAGGCCACGAACTCGTCGAACACCAGCTTGAAGACGCGCTGGCCGGTCTCCGGGTACTGCTCGATCACCTGCACCACGCGCCGGATCTCGCCTTCGAGCGCGCTGCCGGAGATGGCGGCCGCATCGAAGCCCATCACGCAGGAGCCCATGCGGTCGATCAGCATGCGCGCGGGATGCTGCAGCGTGCCGAAGAACTCCGGCTCGGCGATCGCCACGCGCAGCACCGGCATCTGCAGGCGCGCGAACCACACGCGCGCGGAGAAGGGAATGCGCTCCTCCGAGAGGATGGCCTGGAACATCAGCGCCACGATCTCGACCGTGGCCTTGTCGGCCGTGGTGGGCGCCCGCTGCTTGAGTTCGTTGCTGCGGCGCCGCAGATCGACCGCGGTCTGCTGGATGACCGTGGCCTGATGCTCCGCGGCCGCCTGCACGTACTGCGTGGCCGCGACGCGGTAGGCGGCCTCGGCCTCCGCGATCATGGCGGCGAAGGTCTCGGAGACGCCGGGGCTGCTCGCGCCGCCGGCGGTGGCCGCGCCGACGCCGGCGGTCGTCTGCATCGGCCGCGGGGCGGAAAGGTCGGTGCCGATGCGTGCGGCGACGAAGCGCTTGAGGCTCAGCAGCGCGGTCTGCGCGCGCTGGCGGGCGAGCATCAGCGGCGAGCCGCCGGTTGTCTGGTGGGGTGCGAAACCGCGCGGCTGCGAAGCGGGCGATGACGAAGAAGCGGCCGTGCCGGCGCCCGCCCGCGGCACGCCGCCTGCGGCCGTCGCGTGGCCGGTGCCCGTGTGCGGCGTGCCGGACATCGTCGACGGCCCGCCCCCACCACCCCCGCCACCGCCCGGAACACCGGTGCGCCGGACGAAGCTCTTCAGGTCGATCTCGGGCATCACGCCCTTGGAGATCAGGAAGGCGTTGGCGTCCTCGTAGGCCTTGACGACCACGCCGACCAGCTGCTGCTGCACCGTGTCCTGCACGCGCGACCAGAGCGTGCGGCTCAGGCCCGCCGCGAGCCACTGGTCCACCAGCAGCCGGGCCAGGGTCTCGGGCCGGAGCACGTCGTGCGCGTCGAGTTCGCCGCTGCCTTCGAGGTACTGGATGCGCAGCCGCAGGTCGCTGAGCTCGAAGCTCGCCTTGTCCTGGATCATCTGCGCCAGCCGCGAGGAGAGGATGTTGCTCTCCATGGCGTCGTCGTCGATGAGTTCGAGCCGCAGTTTCGGCGCCGCGGGCGCGCCGGTTGCCGCCGCTGCGGGCGCCCCCGCCGACCTGCGCCAGCCCGCCTGCGCGAGCGACACCCATTGCGAAGCCTGGGCCTGGAACGCCACGAAGTCGTCGCGCCGCTCCTGCATCAGCCGCGCGCTGCCGACTTCCGAGGCCTGCTGCGTGAGCCGGTCCCGGATCGCCTGCGCCAGCGGGGCGATCACGCCCCCGGTCGCGAGCACGAAGCGTTCGCGCGTCTCGCGTGCGAGCTGCAGGGAAGTGGCGGACCGCGCGGTGCTCATTGAAGATGGAGAAGGCAGTGGGGCGCTCTATGTCGTCGACAAGCCGGAGCTTGCATCGGGAAACGCCACAGCACAAGTGTGAATCGCTTCCCCCGCGCGCCTTCGTGCCTCGATTCGTTCCGGTGCGGCGCGGTCCTCAGACCACCGCGCCGGCGTTCGGGTCGTCTTCCGAGCCGCCGTCCTTCTTGACGCTGCCCTTGACGAGGTCCTCGCGCTTGACGCCGAGCCACATGGCGATGGCCGCCGCCACGAAGGCCGACGAATAGATGCCGAAGCAGATGCCGATCGTCAGCGCCAGCGCGAAGTAGTGCAGCGTCGGTCCGCCGAAGAAGAACATCGACAGCACCACGAGCTGCGTCGAGCCGTGCGTGATGATCGTGCGGCTGATGGTCGAGGTGATCGCGTTGTCGATGATCTCGGTCGTGCTCATCTTGCGGTAGCGCCGGAAGTTCTCGCGCACCCGGTCGAAGATCACGACCGACTCGTTGACCGAATAGCCCAGCACCGCCAGCACCGCCGCGAGCACCGCGAGCGAGAACTCCCACTGGAAGAAGGCGAAGAAGCCGAGGATGATGACCACGTCGTGCAGGTTGGCGAGCACGGTCGCCACGGCGAACTTCCACTCGAAGCGGATCGCCAGGTAGATCATGATGCCGACCACCACCATGCCGAGCGCCTTGAGGCCGTTGGTGGTGAGTTCCTCGCCCACCTGCGGCCCGACGACCTCGATGCCGCGCTGCGTGGCCGAGGGATCGACCGACTTCAGCGCCTGCATCACCTGCGCGCTCTGCTGGTCGGAGCTCATGCCCTTCTGCGCGGGCAGGCGGATCTGCACGTCGCGCGAGGTGCCGTAGCTCTGCACCTGCACGTCGGGGTAGCCGAGCTTGGCGATCGCCTCGCGCACCTTGCCGATGTCGGCGGACTGCTGGTAGGCGACCTCCATCACCGTGCCGCCCGTGAATTCGACCGACAGGTGCAGCCCGCGGTGGAACAGGAAGAACACCGCCAGCGCAAAGGTGACGAAGGAGATGATGTTCAGCACCAGGGCATGGCGCATGAACGGGATGGTCTTGTGGATGCGGAAGAATTCCATGGCGCTTGTCCTCGGCCCTTTACTTGCCTTCGGCGACGGCCGCGCCGTCGGTCTTGGGGCGCCAGACCGTGCCGATCGACACCGTCTTGAGCTTCTTCTTCTGGCCGTACCAGAAGTTCACGAGGCCGCGCGAGAAGAACACGGCCGAGAACATCGAGGTGACGATGCCGATGCAGTGCACCACCGCGAAGCCGCGCACCGGGCCCGAGCCGAAGGCCAGCAGCGCGATGCCCGCGATCAGCGTGGTCACGTTGGAGTCCAGGATGGTGCCCCAGGCGCGGTCGTAGCCGGCGTGGATGGCCGCCTGCGGCGAGGCGCCGTTGCGCAGCTCCTCGCGCACGCGCTCGTTGATCAGCACGTTCGAGTCGATGGCCACGCCGATGGCGAGCGCCATGGCCGCGATGCCCGGCAGCGTGAGCGTGGCCTGCAGCATCGACAGGATCGCCACCAGCAGCAGCAGGTTGACGGCCAGCGCGATCGACGAGAACAGGCCGAACAGGGCGTAGTAGGCGCACATGAAGACCATGATCGCCAGGAAGCCGTACATCACGCTCTTGAAGCCCTTCTCGATGTTGTCGGCGCCCAGGCTCGGGCCGATCGTGCGCTCCTGGATGATCTCCATCGGCGCGGCCAGCGAGCCGGCGCGCAGCAGCAGCGCGAGGTCGTTGGCCTCGGTCACGTTCATCGAGCCCGAGATCTGGAACCGGGTGCCGAGCTCGCCGTTGATCGACGGGGCGGTGAGCACTTCGCCCTTGCCCTTCTCGAAAATCAGCATGGCCATGCGCTTCTTGTAGTTCTCGCGGCTCACGTCGCGCATGATGCGACCGCCCTTGGCGTCCATGGTCAGGTCGACCTTGGGCTGCTGGGTCTGCGAGTCGAAGCCGGGCTGCGCGTCGGTGAGGTTCTCGCCGGTGACGAGCACCTGCTTCTTCACGATGACCGGACGGCCGTTGCGCTCGAAGAACTTCTCGGAGCCGAAGGGCACGGGCCCGCCGCTCAGTTCGGCCGCTCGGCCTTCGGCGCTTTCGTCGACGAGGCGCATCTCGAGCGTGGCGGTGCGGCCCAGGATGTCCTTGGCCTTGGCCGTGTCCTGCACGCCGGGCAGCTGCACCACGATGCGGTCGAGGCCCTGCTGCTGGATCACGGGTTCGGCCACGCCGAGTTCGTTGATCCGGTTGTGCAGCGTGGTGATGTTCTGCTTCAGCGCCGCGTCCTGCAGCCGGCGCGCGGCCTCGGGCTTGATGGTGGCCACGAGGCGCAGGTTGCCGCCCTCGGGGCTTTCGGTGGCGGTGAGGTCCTGGAACTGGTCCTGGATCAGCTGCCTGGCGGCCTGGAGCGCCGCGGCATCGCGGAAGGCGATCTCGATCGCCTGGCCGTTGCGGCTCACCGAGGTGCCGCGGATGCCCTTGTCGCGGAAGGTGGTGCGCAGGTCGCTCGCGAAGGACTCGGCCTTCTTGTCGATGGCGCCCTTCATGTCGACCTGCAGCAGGAAGTCGACGCCGCCGCGCAGGTCGAGGCCGAGGTACATCGGGAACGCATGCAGCGCCGTGAGCCAGGCCGGCGAACGCGAGACCAGGTTCAGCGCCACCACGTAGGCCGGATCGGCCGGATCGGGCACCAGCGCGCGCTGCAGCGCGTCGCGCGCCTTGAGCTGCTCGTCGGGCGTGGCGAAGCGCGCGCGCAGCGAGCCGCCCTCGAGCGTCAGCAGGTCGGGCGCGAGCCCCGCCGCCTTCAGCGCCTCCTCGACCCGGGTCTGGGTGGCCGCGTCGACCTTGGCCGTCGACTTGGCCGCGGACACCTGCACCGCAGGCGCCTCGCCGAAGAAATTCGGCAGGGAATAGATCAACCCCACCAGCAGCACGATCACGATGATCGCGTACTTCCAGACCGGATATCGGTTCATGAGAAAGCGCTTTTCAGAAACGGAACACGGCGTGACTTGGGGGCCGCGCGCGGCAAGCGCAAGGCCCCGGTGCCACGCGTTGGTGGATTACTGCTTGACGGCGCCCTTGGGCAGCACCTGCACGACGGCCGTGCGCTGGATCTTGATCTCGACGCCGTTGGCGACTTCGAGGCCCAGGTACTGGTCGCCGAGCGAGGTGATCTTGCCGAGCACGCCGCCGGCCGTCGCCACTTCGTCGCCCTTGGCGAGCGCTTCGATCATGGCGCGGGCTTCCTTCTGGCGCTTCATCTGCGGGCGGATCATCACGAAGTACAGCACCACGAACATCAGCACCAGCGGCAGCATGCTGCCCAGCGAAGACATCATGTCGCCGCCGCCGGAGGCAGCGGGCGCGGTTTGGGCGAAAGCAGAGGAAATGAACAAGAGAGTCTCCAGCAGAGAGATGTGTATGAGGAATGCGTCAGAAGCGCGGACCGGGTCCGCGGTTCCGCGGCCCCGAGATGAAGGCCGCGATCAGAAGCCTGAGGCGGCATCGGCCGCGCACAGCAGCGGGCATTGTATTCGTGGCAAAGCCCCGCGCCGCGCGCTAACCGGCGCGGGGGACAGGGCTTTGACGTGCCTTTCTGCTATGTTTTGGATAGCAGGCGCGGGCAGGGCGGCCTTCGGCGGAAGGCCGCGCGCGCAGGTTTCAGGCGGCCGCGCGCTGCGCGGGCTGCTGCGGACCGCGCCACTTCGCCATCAGTTCGTTCCAGCGGATGCGGGCCGCGGCGAGGTTGCGCTCCTTCACGTGGCCGTAGCCGCGGATCTGCTCCGGCAGGCTCGCGATCTCGAGGGCGAGCGCATGGTTGTCGGCACGCAGGCCGGCGATCACTTCCTCGATGCTTGCGCGGTATTCGCCGATGAGCGCGCGTTCGGTGCGGCGTTCCTCGGTGCGCCCGAAGATGTCGAGCGCCGTGCCGCGCAGGCCCTTGAGGCGCGCGAGCACCCTGAAGCCCGAGAGCATCCAGGGGCCGAACTTCTGCTTCTGCAGCTCGCCCTTGGCGTTCTTCTTCGCGATGATCGGCGGCGCGAGGTGGTAGTTGAGCTTGAAGTCCTTGCCCATCTCGCCCTCGAACATGCCCTCGACCCGCGCCAGGAAGGCGCGGTCGGTGTGCAGGCGCGCCACCTCGTACTCGTCCTTGTAGGCCATGAGCTTGAACAGCTGGCGTGCCACCGCCTCGCTCAATGCGCTCTTGCCGAGCACCGACTCCGCCTGCGTGACCCGGGCCACGAACTGGCGGTACTGGTCGGCGTAGGCGGCGTTCTGGTAGCCGGTGAGGAACTCGGCCCGGCGCGCCACCAGGCTTTCGACGGTCTCGCGCTTCTTGAACTCGATGACCTGGCCGGGGCGCACGCGCTTCTGCAGCTCGGCCGGGTTGGCCGCGGCCTGGCGGCCCCAGGCGAAGGCGGTCTTGTTGTTCTCGACCGCCACCGCGTTGAGCTCGATCGCGCGCATCAGCGATTCGAGTGCGAGCGGCACCCAGCCCTTCTGCCAGGCGTAGCCCAGCAGCATCGGGTTGGCGTAAAGGCTGTCGCCCATCAGCGTGGTCGCCGCGGCGTCGGCATCGAAGGCGCCGACCGCCTCGGCGCCCACCACCTTGGCGATGTCGCTCGCGCAGGCGTCCTGCGGGTTGACCCAGTTGGCGTTGCGCACGAAGGCCGCGGTCGGCGTGCCGTGCGCATTGAGCGCCACATGGGTGCGGCCCTCGCGCATGCGCGCCAGCGTCTCGGGGTTGACGGCCACCAGCGGGTCGGCCGCGAGGATCAGGTCGGCCGCCGCGGTGCCCACGCGCGTGGTGCGGATCGCCTCCTGCGAATCGCCGATCAGCGCATGGCTCCAGGTGGCGCCGCCCTTCTGCGCGAGGCCGGCCGCGTCCTGTGTGACGATGCCCTTGCCCTCGATATGCGCCGCCATGCCGAGCAGCTGGCCGATGGTGATCACGCCGGTGCCGCCCACGCCGGCCACCACGATGCCCCAGACCTGGTCGCGCGCGAGTGCGGGCACGGCCGGTTCGGGCAGCGCGCCGAGGTCCAGCGGCGACTCGGCCTTGCCGCTCTTCGCCTTCTTCTTGAGCTGGCCGCCCTCGACGGTGACGAAGCTCGGGCAGAAGCCCTTGAGGCAGCTCATGTCCTTGTTGCAGGTGCTCTGGTTGATGGCGCGCTTGCGGCCGAACTCGGTCTCGAGCGGCTCCACCGAGAGGCAGTTGCTCTGCACGCTGCAGTCGCCGCAGCCTTCGCAGACCAGGTCGTTGATGACCACGCGCTTGGCCGGATCGACCGCGGTGCCGCGCTTGCGGCGGCGGCGCTTCTCGGTGGCGCAGGTCTGGTCGTAGATGATGGCCGTGGTGCCCGGAATCAGGCGGAACTCGCGCTGGATCTCGTCGAGCTGGTCGCGGTGGCGCACCGCCACGTTCTCGCCCGGGATGGTGATGCCCTCGTACTTCTCGGGTTCGTCGGTCACGACCACGACCTTCTTGGTGCCCTCGGCATGCAGGCTCTCGGCGATCTGCAGCACCGAGTGGCCCTCGGGCCGCTCGCCGACCTGCTGGCCGCCGGTCATGGCGACCGCGTCGTTGTAGAGGATCTTGTAGGTGATGTTCACGCCCGCGGCGATGCTCTGGCGGATCGCGAGCAGGCCGCTGTGGAAGTAGGTGCCGTCGCCGAGGTTGGCGAAGATGTGCTGGTCGGTCGTGAAGGGCTGCTGGCCGACCCACGGCACGCCCTCGCCGCCCATCTGCGTGAAGCCGATGGTGGAGCGGTCCATCCAGGTCGCCATGAAGTGGCAGCCGATGCCGGCCATGGCGCGCGAGCCCTCGGGCACCACGGTGCTGGTGTTGTGCGGGCAGCCCGAGCAGAACCACGGCTGGCGGTCCGCGCCCTGCACGCCGCCGACCTTGAGCGCTTCCATCGAGCGCTCCTTGGCCTCGAGGATCGCCATCTGCGCGTCGATGCGCGCGCGCATGTCGGCACCGGCGTGCGCCAGGATGCCGAGCTTGTGCAGCCGCTGGGCGATCGCCTTGGCGATCAGCGCCGGGTTCAGGTCGGCATTGGCGCGCAGCAGCGTGTTGGCCGTGGGGTTGGGCATGGCCCATTCGCCGCCGGAGAAATCGCCGTCGAGCTCGTTGAACTTGCCCAGCACGTTCGGGCGCACGTCGGAGCGCCAGTTGTAGAGCTCTTCCTTGAGCTGGTACTCGATGACCTGGCGCTTCTCCTCGACCACCAGGATCTCCTGCAGGCCGGTGGCGAACTCGCGCGTGAGCTGCGCCTCGAGCGGCCACACCACCGCCACCTTGTGCAGCCGGATGCCGAGCTGGCGGCAGGTGGCGTCGTCGAGGCCGAGGTCGATCAGGGCCTGGCGGGTGTCGTTGTAGGCCTTGCCGCTCGCCATGATGCCGAAGCGGTCGTTCGGGCCCTCGATCACGTTGTGGTTGAGCCGGTTGGCGCGCACGTAGGCGAGCGCGGCATACCACTTGTAGTGCATCAGCCGTGCTTCCTGCTCGAGCGCATGGTCGGGCCAGCGGATGTGCAGGCCGCCGGGCGGCATCTGGAAGTCGGTGGGGATGACGATCTCGACCCGGTCCGGATCGATCATGGCCGTGGCGCTCGACTCGACGATCTCCTGGATCGTCTTCATGCCCGACCACACGCCCGAGAAGCGGCTCATCGCGAAGGCATGGATGCCGAGGTCGAGGATTTCCTGCACGTTGGCCGGGAAGAACACCGGCGTGCCGCAGGCCTTGAAGATGTGGTCGCTCTGGTGCGCCGCGGTGCTGCTCTTGGAGATGTGGTCGTCGCCCGCGACCGCGATCACGCCGCCCCATTCGGTGGTGCCCGCCATGTTGGCGTGCTTGAACACGTCGGAGCAGCGGTCCACGCCCGGGCCCTTGCCGTACCAGATGCCGAACACGCCGTCGAACTTGTTGGTGCCCGCAGGCGAGAAGCCCAGCTGCTGCGTGCCCCAGAGCGCCGTGGCGGCGAGTTCCTCGTTCACGCCGGGCTGGAAGACGATGTTCTGTTCCTTCAGGAACTTGCTGGCCTTCCACAGCGCCTGGTCGTAGCCGCCGAGCGGCGAGCCGCGGTAGCCGCTGATGAAGCCGGCGGTGTTCTTGCCGGCCTGCTTGTCGCGCAGGCGCTGCAGCATCGGCAGCTTGACCAGCGCCTGCACGCCGCTCATGAAGGCGCGGCCGTAGTCGAGGCTGTACTTGTCGTCGAGCGTGACCGTCTCTAGCGCCTTGCGAATGTGTTCGGGCAGCGGGGCGTTCATAGGTGTCTGTCTCCGTATGGCGGGGCTTCGTGAGCCTGGCTGATGGTGTGGGTCTGTGCCCGGTAGGGCGCGAGCCCATGATCACGCAAAGTGTATGCCGGGGTTTGCGACAGGTGTTTGCGTTCTGCGCCGCCAAAAACGGGGTTTCAGAAAGATTCTTTCCTAAAATCGCCAATCATGGAAAGCATCGACAAGTTCGACCTTGCAATTCTGCAAGAACTGCAGGCCGACGGCCGCCTCACGAACGCCGAGCTTGCGCAGCGCGTGGGCCTCTCGGCCGCGCCGTGCTGGCGCCGGGTGCGCGCGCTCGAGGAGGCCGGCATCATCCGCGGCTACCACGCCGAGATCGACCGGCACAAGATCGGGCTCGGCGTGCTCGCTTTCGTGCGCGTGGACACCGAGCGCGTCACCCACGAGGCCACGCGCCGGCTCGAGGAGGCGATCCGCCGCATGCCCGAGGTGGTCGCCTGCCACTACATCAGCGGCACCGGCACCTTCGAGCTGCAGGTGGTGGCGCAGGACCTCGACAGCTTCTCGGCCTTCGCACGCCAGCACCTGATGAACCTGCCCAACGTGAAGGACCTGCACACCAGCTTCTCGCTCGGCGAGGTCAAGGCCAGCAGCGCCTGGCCGCTCGGGCACCTGGCGCGCTGAGGGCGCGCACGCGCGCCACCTAGAATTCCCTCCCTTGCACGCATCCGGCCCGGCCGGTCCCACAGAGGAGGAAGAACCCCATGAACCCCATCCGCCGCGCCCTGGCGCTCGGCCTCGCCGCCGCCACGCTCGCCTTCGGCGCCCAGGCCCAGAACCGCGAACTCGTGGTCGCATCGAGCGCCACCTACGCGCCCTTCGCGTTCGAGAACAAGGACAAGCAGATCGTCGGCTTCGACATCGACATCATCCACGCCATCGCGAAGCAGCAGGGGCTGAAGATCAAGGTGGTGAACACGCCCTTCACCGGCATCTTCGGCGCGCTCAACAACGGCGACGTGGACCTGGTGATCTCCGGCGTCACCATCAACGAGAAGCGCAAGCAGAGCTACGACTTCACGCCGCCCTACTTCGCGGCGCGCCAGCTGATCGCGCTGCCGAAGAACAGCACGGTGGCCTCGCTCAAGGACCTCGCGGGCAAGAAGATCGCGGTGGTCAGCGCCTCCACGGCCGACGACATCGCCTCGCGCGAGTTCGGCAAGACCAGCCCCAACATCCGCCGCTTCGAGAGCACGCCGCTGATCATCTCGGAACTCGCGGGCGGCGGCGTCGATGCCGCGATGGGCGACAACGGCGTGATCGCCTACCGCGTGGCGCAGAACCCCGAGCTCAAGACGCTCGACGACAAGTCCTTCCCCGAGGAAGGCTTCGGCATCGTGGTGAAGAAGGGCGACAAGGCGCTGCTCGACAAGCTCACGGCCGGCCTGGCCGCGATCCGCGCCGACGGCAGCTACGCCACCATCTACAGGAAGTGGTTCAACAAGGACCCGAACGCGCGCTGACGTGATGGAACAGCCGGTCTTGCTCTTCGGGTGGTTCCGCTGGGACATCCTGGTCGAATACAAGGACCTGTTCTGGCAGGGCGCCTGGATGACGCTACGCATGACGGTGGTCTGCGTGCTGCTGGGCGCGAGCTGGGGCCTGTGCCTCGCGCTCGCGCGCCTCGCCCGGCCGCGCCATGCGCCCTGGACCTGGGTGGCGCGCTTCCTGCTGCGCTGGCCGGCCACGGTGTACGTGAGCTTCTTCCGCGGCACGCCGCTGTTCGTGCAGATCCTGTTGATCCACTTCGCGGTGATGCCGGTGTTCATCCATCCTTCCACCGGCCTGCTGATCGACGGCGACTTCGCGCGCACGCTGAAGCAGGAGCACGGCGCATTGATCTCGGGCGTGGTCGCGCTCACGCTCAATTCGGCGGCCTACATCTCGGAGGTGTTCCGCGCCGGCATCCAGTCGATCTCGCGCGGGCAGTTCGATGCCGGCCGCTCGATCGGCTTCACGCCCGCGCAGGTGATGCGCTACGTGGTGCTGCCGCAGGCCTTCCGCCGCATGCTGCCGCCGCTGGGCAACAACGCGATCGCGCTGCTGAAGGACACCTCGCTGGTCTCCGCCATCGGCCTGGCCGAGCTCGCCTATGCCGCGCGCACCGTGGCCGGCGCCTATGCGCGCTACTGGGAGCCCTACCTCGCGATCTCGGTGATCTACTGGTTCATGACGCTGGCGCTCACCACGCTGCTGCGGCGGCTCGAGCACCGGCTCGCGCGCAGCGACCGGGGCTAGGCGCGGGCGGCTAGGCACAATCGGCCCACATGCCGCCGATTTCCCCCGAAGAAACACCCGTCCCTCCCGCCCGGCCGCAGCCGCCGAAATTCGCGGCGCTCGAGCCGCTCAGGCTGCCCGTGTTCCGCATGCTGTGGAGCACCTGGCTCATCGCCAACGTCTGCATGTGGATGAACGACGTGGCGGCGGCCTGGCTCATGACCTCGCTGACCACCTCGCCGATCTGGGTCGCACTGGTGCAGTCGGCCTCCACGCTGCCGGTGTTCCTGCTCGGCCTGCCGAGCGGGGCGCTGGCCGACATCCTCGACCGCCGGCGCTGGCTGGTGGCCACGCAGTTCTGGCTCGCGGGCACGGCGATCGTGCTGTGCGCGGCGATCGCGCTCGACCTGATGACCGCGCCGCTGCTGCTGGCGCTGACCTTTGCCAACGGCATCGGCCTGGCGCTGCGCTGGCCGGTGTTCTCGGCCATCGTCCCGGAGCTGGTGCCGCGGCCGCAACTGCCCGCGGCGCTGGGCCTGAACGGCATCGCGATGAACGCCTCGCGCATCATCGGCCCCCTCACGGCCGGCATGCTGATCGCGAGCGCGGGCAGCGTCTGGGTGTTCGCGCTCAACGCGGTGCTGTCGGTGGCCTCGGGTTTCGTGGTGCTGCGCTGGCGGCGCGAGCACACACCGAATCCGCTGGGCCGCGAGCGGCTGATCAGCGCGATGCGCGTGGGCGTGCAGTTCGTCTGGCAATCGCAGCGCATGCGCGCGGTGCTCACGCGCATCACCATCTTCTTCTTCCATTCGACGGCGCTGCTCGCGCTGCTGCCGCTGCTGGCGCGCAAGCTCAAGGGCGGCGATGCCGGCACCTTCACGCTGCTGCTGGCCGCGATGGGCGCGGGCGCGATCATCGCGGTGCTGTTCCTGCCGCGGCTGCGCCAGGCGCTCGGGCGCGACCAGCTGGTGCTGCGCGGCACGGTGCTGCAATCGGCGGCCACCGCGGTGATGGCCTTCGCGCCCAACGCCTGGGTGGCGGTGCCGGCGATGTTCTTCGGCGGCATGGCGTGGATCACGGTGGCCAATTCGCTGTCGGTGTCGGCGCAGCTCGCATTGCCCGACTGGGTGCGCGCGCGCGGCATGTCGACCTACCAGATGGCGATCATGGGCGCGAGCGCGATCGGCGCGGCGCTCTGGGGCCAGGTGGCGACCGTGACCGACCTGCGCACCAGCCTGGAGATCGCTGCCGCGAGCGGCACGCTGCTGATGCTGGCCGCGCTGCGCTGGGTCACGGACGTCTCGGGCGAGGAGGCCGACATGAGCCCCGCGCGCGCCGGCTGGGCCGCCGGGCCGCCGGCCGAAACGCCCGAGGAGAACGGCCGCGTGGTCATCACCATCGAGTACATGATCGACCCCGCCCGCGCCGCCGCCTTCCACCTCGTCATGCAGCAGACCCGCCGCGCGCGGCTGGGCCAGGGCGCGATCGGCTGGGAGCTGCTGCACGACATCGCCGAGCCGGGCCGCTACGTGGAGCAGATCGTCGACGAGAGCTGGACCGACCACCTGCGCCGCTTCACCCGCGCCACCGCCGCCGACATGGCGCTGCGCGAACGGCGGCTCGCGTTCCACGTCGGCGAAGCGCCGCCCGCGGTCACGCGCTACGTGGTCCGGCGCTGAAATTTTGACCATCCGGTCCGATTTGCACCGGAAGATGGCGGGCCTGGGTTATCACCTACCATCTTTTTTTGACCGATTGGTTGATTTAGATCATCATCGCGCCCGTTGATCCCGCGAGGTACGCCGATGAATCCCCCACCCAGCCGCTTCTGGTCGGACCTGACCAGCGAAGCGTTCTCCCGCCTCGATCGCGAGCGACTCATCGCCGTGCTGCCCGTGGGCGCGACCGAGCAGCACGGCCCGCACCTGCCGATGTCGACCGACACGGCCACCATCGACGGCATGGTGCGCGCCACGCTGCCCCATCTGCCGGACGACCTGCCGGTGCTCTTCCTGCCGACCGTGGCCTACGGCAAGAGCAACGAGCATTCGCGCTATCCCGGCACGCTGACCGTCTCGGCCGCCACGCTGATCGCGATGTGGACCGACATCGGCGCCTGCGTGGCGCGCGCCGGCGTGCGCAAGCTGGTGCTCTTCAACAGCCACGGCGGCCAGATGAGCGTGATGGACATCGTCGCGCGCGACCTGCGCGAGGCGCACGGCATGATGGTGGTGGCCGCCAACTGGTACACGCTGGGCCTGCCCGAAGGCCTGTTCACCGCGCATGAGGGCCGGCACGGCATCCATGCGGGCGATCTCGAAAGCTCGGTCATGCTGCACCTCGCGCCCGACCACGTGCGCGCCGACCGGTTCCAGAACTTCCATTCGATGACCGAGGACCTCGCGGCCGAGAACAAATTCCTCTCGATCACGCCCAGCGGCAAGCTCGGCTGGCAGATGCACGACATCAACCCCCTGGGCGCGGCCGGCGACGCGACGCGCGCCACGGCGGAGAAGGGCGCCGCGGTGCTCGACCACGTGGGCCGGCGCTTCGTCGAACTGCTGCAGGAGGTGGACCGCTTCCCGCTCTCGCGGCTTGCCAACGAGCCCGCCTGGAAATGACCGCATCCGACACCACCACCGCCGCCCCGCTGGTCAGCCTGCGGCAGGTCGGCAAGCGCTTCGGCAACGGCACGCTGGCGCTGCAGGACATGACGCTCGACATCGGCGAGCACGACTTCATCAGCTTCCTCGGCCCTTCGGGCTGCGGCAAGAGCACCGCGCTGCGGCTGATCGCCGGGCTCACGCGGCCGAGCGCGGGCGAGATGCACTGGTCGGGCGCCAGCGACGGCCAGACGCGCAGCGACCGCGACCTGGGCTTCGTGTTCCAGGAGCCCACGCTGATGCCCTGGGCCAAGGTGTTCGACAACGTGTGGCTGCCGCTCAAGCTCGCCGGCACCGGCCGCGACGCCGCGGCGCCAGTGGTCGAGCAGGCGCTCGAGATGGTGGGCCTGTCGCGCTTCGCGGGCGTGTACCCGCGCGAGCTCTCGGGCGGCATGAAGATGCGGGTGTCGATCGCGCGCGCGCTGGTCACGCATCCGCGCCTGCTGCTGATGGACGAGCCCTTCGCCGCGCTCGACGAGATGACGCGCATAAAGCTCAACAACGACCTGCTCGCGATCTGGCGCGAGCACCGCTTCTCGGTCGTGTTCGTCACGCACAGCGTCTACGAGTCGGTCTACCTCTCGAACCGCATCGTGGTGATGGCCGCGCGCCCGGGCCGCGTGATCGACGAGATCCGCATCGACGAGCCCTATCCGCGCGGCGAGGACTTCCGCACCTCGACCCGCTACAACGCGCACTGCACCGCCGTGTCGCGCTCGCTGCATGGAGCCCTGCATGACGTCGATCACTGAGCGCCCCCTGGCCGACGGCGCCCTCGCGGACGTCGCCCCGCCCTCCGCCGAGGCCCTGCGCGCGCGCGAGGACCGCCTGCGGCGGCGCGAATCGATGCTGCGCATCGCGGTGCCCGCGGTGGTCATCGCCGCGCTGCTGCTGCTGTGGGAATGGACGGTGCGCGCCAACGACATTCCGCACTACATCCTGCCCGCGCCCTCGCTGATCCTCCGGACGCTGTTCGACAACTGGGGCACGCTCTCGAGCGCGCTGTGGTTCACCGTACGGCTCACGCTGCTCGCGCTCGCGGCGGCCATCGTGGGCGGCGTGCTGCTGGCGATCGCCTTCGCGCTCTTCAAATGGGTGGAGATCGGCCTGTTCCCGATCGCGGTGATCCTGCAGGTCACGCCGATCATCGCGATCGCGCCGCTGATCCTGATCTACGTCTCGAGCACCACCGCCGCGCTGCTGCTGTGCGCATGGATCGTGGCCTTCTTTCCGATCCTGTCGAACACCGTCATCGGCCTGAAGAGCGCCGACAGCAACCTGCGCGACCTGTTCCAGCTCTACAAGGCCTCGCCGTGGCAGACCTTCCGCTACCTGCTCGCGCCGAGCGCGCTGCCCTACTTCATGGCGGGCCTGAAGATCGCGGGCGGCCTGAGCCTGATCGGCGCGGTGGTGGCCGAGTTCACCGCGGGCACCGCCGGCAAGGAGACCGGGCTCGCCTCGCGCATCCTCGAATCGAGCTTCCGCACCGAGATACCGATGATGTTCGCGGCGCTGCTGCTGGTGTCGCTGCTGGGCATCGCGATCTTCATCGTGTTCGCGGCGCTCTCACGGCTCGTCCTCGGCCACTGGCACGAAAGCGAGATGCGCCGTGAAAGGTAAGTTGCTCGCCCCCAGGCTGCGCGCACTTCGTGTCGCTTCGCCAACCCCCTACCGGGGGCAACACCTGCGGCCCGGCAAAGCCGGTTCCGCGGTGTTCGCTGGCGAAGAGTTCCTCTGGACAGAGCCTCGATGAATTCCGAACGCCCTTCCCCGAGAAGCATCGACTGGAACGCGGTGCGCGCGGACCTGCACGGCCTCAACCTCGTCACCGCGCCCGCGCAGCGCAAGCAGCTGTCGAAGGACTTCTACTGGTACAGCCCGATCCTCACGGCGCAGCTCGCGGGCTGCGTGGCCGACCTGGTGGTGAAGGTCAGCACCGAGGACGACGTGCGCCAGGCCGCGGCCGTGGCCGCGAAGTGGCAGTTGCCGGTCACGGTGCGCGCGGGCGGCACCGGCAACTACGGGCAGTGCGTGCCGCTCGAGGGCGGCATCGTGCTCGACGTGACGCAGATGTGCCGCGTGCTCGACATCCAGCCCGGCCGCATCCGCGTGGAGGCCGGCGCGCGCATGCACGACATCGACCTGGCCGCGCGCGAGACGGGTCAGGCGCTGCGCATGTGGCCCTCGACCTGGCACGTGGCCTCGATCGGCGGCTTCATCGCCGGCGGCTTCGGCGGCATCGGCTCGTTCCGCCACGGCATCCTGCGCGACCCCGGCAACCTGCTGCGCGCGCGCGTGATGACGCTGGAGCGCACGCCGCGCGTGATCGAACTCGTCGGCGACGAGATCCAGCAGGTGCACCATGCCTACGGCACCAACGGCGTGATCCTCGACGTCGAGGTCGCGCTGAGCCCCGCCGTCGAATGGGTGCACTGCACGGTGCTGTTCGAAACCTATCGCGGCGCGCTGGACTTCGCCGTTGCGGCCGAGGCGCCCGCGTTCGACATCTTCCTGCTCTCGACGGTGGAGGCGCGCTTCTCGCCCTACTACACCGCGATGCGCGACCGCTTCCCGCCCGACCGGCATGCGGTGTTCGCGATGGTCTCGCCCGATTCGATGGACGCGTTCCGCGCACTCGCCGCGGCGCACGCCGGCGCGATCTCCGTCGCAGGCACCGAGGCCGAGCTGCTCGCCCAGGGCCTGCCGCCGGCCTACGAATGCGCGTTCAACCACACGACCCTGCAGGCGCTCAAGGCCGACCGCGGCTGGACCTACCTGCAGGTGGCCTACGCCCAGCCCTTCGACCCGGCCGTGGTCGAGCGCCATCTCGCGATCTTCGGCGACGACGTGCTGCAGCACCAGGACTTCGCGCGCGCCGGCGGCCAGTGCGGCACCTTCGGCATCCTGCTCGTGCGCTGGAAGGGCGAGGCGCACCAGTACGAAGTGATCCGCGAGCTCGAGTCGCAGGGCGGCTGCACCATCTTCAATCCGCACGTGGTCACGATCGAGGACGGCGGCATGAAGACCATCGACACGCAGCAGATCGAATTCAAGAAGCGCAGCGATCCGATGGGGCTCATGAACCCCGGCAAGACGCGCGGGTGGACTTCGGACATGGCCGTCGGTCGTCGGGCATGAAACGCTGTGCTTCCGTTCGTGTCCGCAAGGGGCATTCAGGGCGCGATCCCGCCGATGGGGTACCTTGCTCCGCGAATGTCCCCCGGGGCTTCGCCCCTCCTCCTTTATTTCGCTGCGCAAGGCACCCCATCGGCGGGATCGCCACAGAGCACCAGTGGAGCGGCTGTTCACCAGCCCCGTGTCCCGTGCGCAGGGCATCGGGTGCTTCCCGCAGCGAAATAAAGGAGGAGGCCGCAGGCCGGGGGACATTCGCGGAGGGAAGTACCCGGTGCCCTGCGCACACGCTCCGAACAGCAGCGCCGCAACATCAGCCGCCCTCGATCCAAGCCAAGCTCGGCTGACATGAAAATACTTCGTCGCCATTCAAAACAGGAGTCCACTGCCATGCGCGTTCCCGCTCTGACCATCCGCCCGCTTGCCCTCGGCCTCGCTCTCGCGGCCGCCGCCTTCGCCGTTCAGGCGCAGGAAAAAGTGGTCTTCGCCACCAACTGGAAGGCCCAGGCCGGCCACGGCGGCTTCTACCAGGCGCTGGTCGACGGCACCTACAAGAAGTACGGCCTCGACGTCGACATCCAGCAGGGCGGCCCGATGGTCAACAACCGGCCCATGCTGCCGGCCGGCAAGGTCGACTTTCTCATGACCGGCAACCTGCTGCAGTCCTTCGACAACGTGAAGAACGGCGTGCCCACCGTCGTCGTCGCGGCCTTCTTCCAGAAGGACCCACAGGCCATGTTCGCGCATCCCGGCCAGGGCTTCGACAGCTTCAAGGACATGGCGAAGGCGCCCGTGGCCTTCATCGGCAAGGACGGCCAGTTCAGCTTCTGGCAGTGGATGAAGTCCGAGCACGGTTTCAAGGATTCGCAGCTCAAGCCCTACACCTTCAACGTCGGCCCCTTCCTCGCCGACAAGAAGTCGATCCAGCAGGGCTACGCCATCTCCGAGCCGCTGTCGATCAAGGCGCAGGCCGGCTTCGACCCGGTGGTGCAGCTGCTGGCCGACAACGGCTTCTCGACCTACTCGACCACCATCGAGACCCGCGCCGACCTCGTCAAGACCAAGCCCGAGACCGTGCGCAAGTTCATCGAGGCTTCGATCATCGGCTGGAACAACTACCTCTACGGCGACAACAAGGCCGCCAACGAGATGATCGCCAAGCTCAACCCCGACTCGCCCGTCGGCGCCCTGCAGGGCTCGATCGAGCTGATCAAGAAGATGGGTATCGTCGACAGCGGCGAATCGCTCACCAAGGGCATCGGCGCCATGGACGAGGCGCGCGTGAAGGACTTCTACGACAAGATGGTCAAGGCCGGCCTCTACAAGCCCGGCGAGATCGACCTCTCGAAGGTCGTGACCACCCAGTTCGTCAACAAGGGCGTGGGCCTGGACGTGCGCAAGAAGCTCACGGGCAAATAAGCGCTCTTTCGATCTTTCCGTTATCCCGCGGGCCGCGCGGGGCTTGCGCCGGGGTCAGATGCCGGCGCCTGGGTTGCCATAAGGCACGCGCGGCTCTTCGTTCCTGGGCTCTGACCCCGTCTCGCCGACAGGCGAACCGGCCCTCCTCTCATGAAAACGCTCGTCGTTCATTGCCATCCGAATCCTGACAGCTTCAACCACGCGCTCTACCGCACGGCGCTCGCCGCCCTCGAACCCCGCCACCAGGTCCGGGCCATCGACCTGTACGCCGAGGGCTTCGATCCGACCCTCACGCGCGAGGAGCGCATCGCCTACCTCGACAACCCCGGCCTGATCCGCGAACGCGTGAAACCCCACGTCGATGCGCTGCTCTGGGCCGAGCACCTGGTCTTCGTCTATCCCACCTGGTTCCACGGGCCGCCCTCGATGCTCAAGGGCTGGCTCGAACGGGTCTGGCTGCCCGGCGTGGCCTTCCTGCCGGCCGAGCGCAAGGGGCAGATCGCGAAGTCGGGCATGCGCCACATCCGGCGCCTCACGGTGGTGACCACGGGCGGCTCGCCGCGCTGGTTCGTGATGCTGATCGGCGACCCGGGGCGGCGGCTCTTCACGCGCGCGCTGCGGGCGCTGTTCGCCTGGCGCTGCAAGGTGACGTGGCTGCAGCTGCACGACATGAACGCCGTCACGGCGCGCGACCGCACGCACTTCATCGAGCGCGTCGCGCGCAAGCTGCAGAACATCTGACCCGGGAGACACCCAAGCCATGAGCCTCGAACGCACGCTCACCGTCCGCGTCGAACGCATCGCGCGCCAGACGCCCGAGATCCTTTCCTTCGAGCTGGCCCACCCGTGGGGCCGGCCCTTGCCGGGCTACGAGGCCGGCGCGCACATCGACGTGCACATGCCCGGCGGCTTCTCGCGCCAGTACTCGCTCGCGCGCGCGCCCTCGCAGGGGGGCGCCTACCTGATCGGCGTGAAGCGCGAGGCTGGGAGCCGCGGCGGCTCGGCCTCGATGCACGAGCGCGTGCGCGAGGGCGACCTGATCGCGATCAGCGCGCCGCGCAACACCTTTCCGCTCTGCGCCGAGGCCGCGCACCACCTGCTGCTCGCGGGCGGCATCGGCATGACGCCGCTGCTCGCGATGGCCCAGGCGCTCGCGGCGCGCGGCGCCTCGTTCACCTTCTGCGTGTTCGCGCGCAGCGAGGAACACATCGCCTTCGCCGACGCGCTGCGCGACCCCGCGCTCGCGCCGCACCTGCGCCTCCACCTCGACCAGGGCGATGCATCCCGGCGCATCGACCTGCGCGCGCTGCTCGCCGAGCGCAGCCCCGGCGCGCAGCTCTACGTCTGCGGTCCGGGCGGCTTCATGCAGGCGGTGCGCGAGGCGGCATCGCACTGGCCCGAGGACGCGCTGCATGCCGAATACTTCGCCGCGCCCACCGATGCAGGCAGCGCCGCCGGCCTGCCCTTCACGCTGACGCTCGCGCGCCGCGGCATCCGCGTGCCGGTGGCGGCCGACCAGACCGCCGTCGATGCCCTGCACGACGTGGGCATCGACATTCCGGTCTCGTGCCAGCAGGGCCTGTGCGGCACCTGCGTGGTCGAGGGCGACGGCGCCGCGGCGGAGCACCGCGACTTCTGCCTCACCGGCAGCGAGCGGCAGCACAGGATCGCGCTGTGCTGCTCGCGCGCGCGCGGCGCCGAACTGGAACTGCAGCTGTGAGCGATCGCCCGGACGACGCCGCCGCCGAGGCGGGCGAGGCCGACGCCCCTGCCACGCGCGGCCGTTCGCGCAAGTACACGCAGGTGCTCGGCCTCATCCACCAGGCGGCGATCGAGGTGTTCGCGAGCGAAGGGCTCGCGGGCGCGTCGACCCAGGCGATCGCCGACAGGGCCGGCCTCTCGAAGGCGCAGCTGCACTACTACATCGAGAGCAAGGAAGCGCTCTACCGCCAGATCCTGCAGGACATCCTCAACGACTGGATCGTGGTGTTCGGCTTCGCCGACGAGGCCTTCGGCCCGCGCAAGGTGCTCGGCGACCTGATCCGCCGCAAGATGGTGTTCTCGTTCGAGCATCCGCTGCGCTCGCGCATCTTCACGGCCGAGATGATGCGCGGCGCGCCGGTGCTCAACGGCATGATGGACACGAGCAAGCAGCGCACCGACCAGGCCGCGGCCGTGATCCGCAACTGGATGAACCAGGGCCTGATGGACGAGGCCGACCCGATGCTGGTGCTGTTCCACATCTGGGCCGTGACGCAGTTCTACGCCGACCATGCGACCCAGGCCGCGTACTTCCGCGACGTGGCGCAACAGGGCGACGACAAGGACCGGCGCTACCTGATCGAGCAGGTGACCGGGTTCCTGCTCAAGGGCGCCGGCGTCAAATAGGCTGGGCGCGGACCTGCTGCGGCAGGTACATGGTGGCTTCGACTTCCACCAGCACCTCGTCGCCCGGCAGGAAGCGCGACACCTCCACCACCGTGCTCACCGGCGGCTCGCCCGGGTAGAACAGACCGCGCACGCGGTTGTAGAAGGCGTAGTGCGGCAGGTGGCGGAAGTACTGCACCAGCTTGACCACGTCTTCCATCGTGCCGCCGTGCTCGGCCGCGATCTCGCGGATGCGTTCGAGCACGAACCAGCTCTGCGCGACGATCGGCGCCTCGAAGACGTCGACCGACATCTGGCCCGTGGCATAACCCAGGCCCTGCAGCGCGGTGCGCGCCTGTTCCGGGATCGCGTCGTAGCCCGCGACCGCGCGCCGCGTGGCGGGATCGACCGCGACCACGCCGCTCAGGAAGACGAAGTCGCCGACGCGCTTGGCGGCGGCGTAGTTGGCCATTGGCCTGCCCATGCTCATGGTGTTTGCTCCAGGATGCGGCCGGCGCGGATCACGGTGCGTTCGCGCCCGCGCGGCCCGATGAGTTCGTGTTCGCCCGTGGCCGCGAGCAGCACCAGGTCGGCCGGACAGCCCGGCGCGATGCGCCCGTCCCACCCGAGCCCGAGTGCGCGCGCGGGCGCGACGGTGATCGCGTCGAGCCAGTCCTCGGCCGGCGCGAGGTGCGCCATCTGCACGCCGAGGCCGAAGGTTTCCAGAAGGTCGTAGCTGCCATAGGGGTAGAAGGCGTCCTGCACGTTGTCGGTGGCCAGGCTCGCACGCAAGCCCCGTGCCGCCGCCTCGCGGATGCGCGTGATGCCGCGCGGCACCGGCGTGCGGTCCCAGGCGCCCTGCAGGTAGAGGTTGGTGGTCGGCAGCGCGACGATGTGGATGCCGGCGCCCGCGCACAGCGCGAGCGTCTCCTGCGCCACCGCGTCGTCCTGCATCGCGAGCGAGCAGCAGTGGCCGCAGACCACGCCGCGGCGGAACTCGCGCGCCCGCATCAGCTGCGCGATGCTGCGCAGGCCGCTGGCGTCGGCGTCGAGGCCTTCGTCGACGTGGAAGTCGAGCCCGAGTCCGTGCGTCTCGGCCAGGTCGAACACGCGGCCGAGCTTGTGCAGCAGCCCCTCGTTGCGGTAGACGAAGGCGCCGAGCGTGCCGCCCGCGCGCTTCACCTGCCGGGCAATGCGCTCGCCGGCTTCGAGGTCGGCGAACAGATCGAGCGGCGTGAGCGAGACGAACTGCAATTCGATGCGGTCGCGCCATTCGCTGCGCAGGGCCTCGAACACCGCCAGGGCGGCGGGTGCATCGGCCTGCACCCAGTCGATGTGCGTGCGCAGTGCGCGCGTGCCCGAACGCCAGGCGTCGTGCAGCGCACGCTCCATGCGCGCGCGCAGCCCGTCGCCGGTCCAGCCCGCGCGGTGCCGGTCCATGCGCGCGATGGCCGCGAACAGGTCGCCCTCGGCCGCGCCGACGTCCTGCACGGTGTAGTTCTTGTCGATGTGCGCATGCGCCTCGACCAGCGCGCTCAGGAGCGTGCCGCGCGGATGCGCCTGCGAAGCGCTCGGCACGATGGCCGCGACGCGGTCGCCGGCCAGCGTCAGGTCGAAGAGCTGCGCCTGCTCGTCCGCCCCGAAGCCACGCAGCCGCGGCGGGATGCGCAGCGATTCGAGCTTCATGCCCGCTGCTGTTGTTGCTGCTGCTGCAGGCGCGCGCGCAGCCAGCCGAGCCCGGCCGAAGTGCCGCCCGGCGCGCTGCCGCGGCTCGGCCGGTATTCGCAGCCCACCCAGCCCTGCCAGCCGCTCTGCGCGGCGAGTTCGTCGATCAGGTCGAACAGGTAGCCGTAGTTCTGCTCGCCGATGTCGGGCTCGTGGCGCTCGGGCACGCCCGCGATCTGGAGGTGGCCCACGCGCCCCGTCGGCAGGTACTTGCGCAGCTTCATCGCCACGTCGCCCTCGACGATCTGGCAGTGGTAGAGGTCCATCTGCACCTTGAGGTTGGACGCGCCGACGAGGTCGAGGATCTCGTGCGCATGGTCCTGGCGGTTGAGGAAGAAGCGCGGAATGTCGCGCGTGTTGATCGGCTCGATCAGCAGGTCGCGCCCGGCCTTGGCCGCTTCGGCGGCCGCCCAGCGCAGGTTGTCGACGTACACCGGCTGCACCGCCTCGCGCTCCAGGCCTTCGGGCACCAGGCCGGCCATCACGTGGATGCGCGGGCAGTCGAGCGCCACCGCATAGTCGATGGCTTTCGCGATGCCTTCGCGGAACTCGGCGTCGCGCCCGGGCAGGCAGGCGAGGCCGCGCTCGCCGCGGTCCCAGTCGCCGGGCGGGCCGTTGAACAGCACCTGGCGCAGGCCGTGGGCTTCGAGCCGGGCGGCGAGTTCGCGGCGTTCGTAGGGGTAGGGGAAGAGGTATTCGACCGCCTGGAAGCCGTCCTTCGCGGCAGCTTCGAAGCGGTCGAGGAAATCGAGCTCCGGATAGAGCATCGAGAGGTTGGCGGCGAATTGGGGCATGGCTTGTTTTTACTCCTACCAGCGCGCACCGAAGGTGCGGCGCAGTTCTTCGATCTGTGCGTCCGCGAGCGGCGCCGGGCGGGCGGCGCCGGCGAGCATCTGCAGCCTGGCGGTCTCTTCGAGCTCCTCGAGCACGGCCATGGCCGAGGCGGGGCTGTCGTGCCAGACGTTGGGGCCGAGACGTTCGAGCATCACGGCGCGGATCGGCGTGCCCGCCGCGCCGTGGCGTTCGATCGCCTGCGCCACCTGCTCCGCGGCTTCGGGCGCGCCCGGGCGATGGTAGGGGATGAGCGGCACGTGGCCGACCTTCATCACGAAGTACGGCGTGAGCGCGGGCAGCAGCTCGTCGCCCGGCGCCCCGAGGCTCAGCGCGACGCAGTGGGTGCTGTGGGTGTGGATCACGCAGGCGGTGGCGGCATCGAAGCGGCGCGCGGCCGCATAGATGCGGGTGTGCAGCGCGATGGTCTTGCTCGCGCGGTCGCCGCCGGTCTGCCGGCCATCCACATCGAGCCGCGCGAGGCGCGCCGGATCGAGGAAGCCGAGGCAGGCATCGGTGGGCGTGATGAGAAAGCCGTCGTCGAGCCGCACGCTGATGTTGCCGGCCGTGGCATGCACGTAGCCGCGCTCGAACAGGCTGCGGCCGACGCGGCAGATTTCTTCTCTGGCTTGGGTTTCTTTCATGTCTCTTTTCAACGGCGTGAACGGAAGTTGGCGCTGTGGTTCAGGGCGCGTGCACAGGCCACGCGGCTGGTGCGCGGCCGATCGCCAAGTGCACTGAACGATAGCGCCGATGGGGTGCCCTGCGCAGCGAAATAAAGGAGGAGGCCGCAGGCCGGGGGACATTCGCGGAGCAGGGCACCCCATCGGCGCTGTCGCGCCACGCAGGACGCACGCCCCCGCTTTTCATCCCAGCACCGCAAACGCCTTGGTGAAGAAATCGTCGCTCCCGAAGTTGCCCGACTTGAGCGCGATGTGCAGCCCCGATGCCGGCGCGGCCTCCGAGCGCGCGTGGCACCACGGCACGCCGGGGTCGATCTGCGGGCCGATCTGCATCTGCGCGATGCCGAGCGCCTGCACGCAGGCGCCCGAGGTCTCGCCGCCGGCGACCACGAGCCGGCCCACGCCGCGCTCGACCAGGCCGCGCGCGATCGCGGCGATGGTGCGCTCGACCATCGCGCCGGCCTCCTCGACGCCGAGGCGGCCCTGCACGGATTTCACGGCGCCGGCCTCGGCGGTGGAATAGACCAGCACCGGGCCCTCGTCGATCCGCGGCGCGGCCCAGGCCAGCGCCTCGGCCGCGACGTCGACGCCGGCCGCGATGCGCAGCGGGTCGATGGCCATCGCCGCCCCGCCCTTCTGGATGAAGTCGAGCACCTGCCGGTTGGTGGCGAGCGAGCAGCTGCCCGAGACGATGGCCGTGCGGCCCTGCGCCTTCGGCAGCGCGCTGGCCTGCGACGACGGCGCCAGGCCGAAGTTGGCCGGCAGCCCGATCGCCACGCCGGAGCCCGCGGTGACGAGCGGCATCTGCGCGAGCGCCGGGCCCATGCGCAGCAGGTCGTCGTTCGACACCGCATCGACGATCGCGATCGACACGCCCTCGGCCCGGAGCTGCGCGATGCGCTCGGCGATCGCCGCCGCGCCGCGCGCCACCACCGCATGGTCGATCAGGCCGACCTTGCGCCGGCACTGCGCCTGCAGCACCCGCACCAGGTTGGGATCGGTCATCGGCGTGAGCGGATGGTTCTGCATGCCGCTCTCGTTGAGCAGCACCTCGCCCGCGAACAGGTAGCCCTTGAACACGGTGCGCTTGTTGTCGGGAAAGGCCGGCGTGGCGATGGTGAAGTCGCTGCCGAGCGCGTCCATCAGCGCTTCGGTCACCGGGCCGATGTTGCCCTGCGGCGTGCTGTCGAAGGTGGAGCAGTACTTGAAGTAGATCTGCCGTGCGCCCTGCGCCTGCAGCCAGTGCAGCGCCTCGAGCGACTGCGCCACCGCCTCGGCAGGCGCGATGGTGCGCGACTTGAGTGCGACCACGACCCGCGTCGACCTCGCTGTCGAGTGGGCCGGCGGGCACGCCGATCGCCTGCACCACGCGCATGCCCGCGCGCACGAGGTTGTTGGCGAGGTCGGTGGCGCCGGTGAAATCGTCGGCGATGCAGCCGAGCAGGAGCTTTGCCATGGCTCAGTCCTTCGCGCCGTCGCCTGCCACCGCGAGCTTGACCGCCTGCGGGTTCTCGCGCACGTAGTCGCGCAGGATCGCGTCGAAGCTGGCATCGGCCTTCAGGCCCAGCGCCTCGGCGCGCGCGGCATGGATGCGGCTCGGCCAGCTCGTCACGATCTTCGCGATGGCGGCATCGGGCGCCCAGTCGATCAAATCGGTGGCGGCGCGGCCGGCCACGCGCGCGAGCGCATCGGCCATCTCGCGCACGGTGGTGGTGAGCGCGGGCAGGTTGACCGCGGTGCGCGCTCCCCATTCGGCGGCGCTCGCGGTGGCCGCGCGCACGATGCCGGCGACGGTGTTGCCGGGCGAGGCGAGCGCCACCGCCGTCTCGGGTGCCACGGGGCAGCGCGCGCGCTCGCCCGCGAGCGGCTCGCGCAGCATGCCGCTCAGGAAGCTCGACGCCGCGCCGTTGGGCCGCCCCGGCCGCACCGACACCGTCATCAGCCGCACGTTGCGGCCCTGCACGAAGCCCTTGCGCGTGAAGTCGGCCACCAACTGCTCGCCGATGAATTTCTGGATGCCGTAGCTGTTCAGCGGCGTGGGCAGCGTGGTGTCCTCGATCACCGCGGGCAGCCGCTGCTCGGGCGAATCGCCGAACACCGCGACCGAGCTGGAGAACACGAACACCGGCGCATGGCCCGCGCGGCGGCAGGCTTCGAGCAGCGCGCGCGTGGTGTCGAGGTTGCTGCGCATGCCGAGGTCGAAGTCGGCCTCGCACTCGCCGCTCACGGCGGCCGCGAGGTGGAACAGCGCGTGCGTGTCGGCGAGCGGCAATGCGCCGCCCGCGGCCTGCTCGTACAGGTCGCCCTGGACGAACTGCACGCGGGCATCGGCCTGCAGGTCGGCCGGCGGCGGCACGCGGTCGGCCAGCACGATGCGTTCGATGGGCTGCGGCGCGGCGCCGGCGAGCGCCAGCGTGCCCTGCGAGAGCAGCGTGCGCGCGAGGCGCGCGCCGAGGAAGCCGCAGCCGCCGGTGATGAGGATGTTCATGGTCGCTTGTCTTTCGGATTGGTTCTAGAGCGCGGGCAGGAAGCGCAGCAGCGCGTCGGCGACCGCGTCGGGCGCCTCGCGCTGCGGGAAGTGGCCCACGCCCTCGAGCAGCTCGCGGCGGTAAGGGCCGCCGAAGAAGCGTTCCTTGCCCGCCGAGGTGTCGGGATGATTGCAGAAATCGGCCGTGCCGTGCAGCACCAGCGTGGGCACCGACAGCACCGGCGCGGGGTTGAGCGCGGCATCGTCGGCCGCATAGTGCGGGTCGCCGGGCGCATGGCCCCAGCGATGGCGGTACGAATGCACCACCACGCGCGCCCAGTCGTCGCCCTCGAAGGCGGCGGCGGTGGCATCGAACTCGGCGGGTTCGTACCAGCCGGCCGGCGCCCAGGTGTCCCACATCATCCGCGTGAAGGCGGTGCGGTCGTCATGCACGGTGCGTTCGCCGCGCGGCGTGGCCATGTACCAGTGGTACCAGTAGTTGCGCGCCTGCGCGAGCGGCATCGGCTGGTCGGGCGCGTTGGTGCCGTAGCCGACCGACAGCAGCGCGAGCGCGCTCGCCACGCCGGGCCGCAGCCCGCAGGCATTGGCCACGGCGCGCGCACCCCAGTCGTGGCCGACGAGCGCGGGCTGCCGCAGGCCGAGCGCATCGACGAAATCGAGCAGGTCGCGCCCCAGCGCCGAGAGCTGGCCGCTGCGCGGCGTATCGGCATGCAGGAAGGTCGTCGGCGCGAACCCGCGCAGGGCGGGCAGCAGCACGCGCCAGCCGGCCTCGGCGAGCCGCGCGGCCACGCCGTGCCAGCAGCGCGGGCTGTCTGGCCAGCCGTGCACCAGCACCGCGGTGGCCGTGCCCGATGGGTTCCGTTCCTCGTAGCCGATGCGCAGCAGCGGCGTGTCGACGAACTTGAGCGTCCGCTCGCTCACGGCGCCTTCCCCTTCGGCGCCGGCACCTCGATGCCCGGGTAAATCTTGATGACGGCGCTGTCGTCCTCCCGCCCATGGCCCGCGGTCGAGGCCTGCATGAACATCTGGTGCGCGGTGGAGGCCAGGGGCAGCGGAAACTTGCTGGCGCGCGCCGTGTCGAGCACCAGCCCCAGGTCCTTCACGAAGATGTCGACCGCCGACAGCGGCGTGTAGTCGCCCGCGAGCACGTGCGCCATGCGGTTCTCGAACATCCAGCTGTTGCCCGCGCTGTGGGTGATGACCTCGTAGAGCGCGGCCGGGTCCACGCCTTCGCGCAGGCCCAGCGCCATGGCCTCGGCCGCCACCGCGATGTGCACGCCGGCCAGCAGCTGGTTGATGATCTTCACCTTGCTGCCGGCGCCGGCCCTGTCGCCGAGGCGGTAGACCTTGGCGGCCATCGCATCGAGCACGGTGCCGGCGCGTTCGTAGGCGGCGGGGGTGCCCGCGGTCATCATCGTCATCTGGCCGCTCGCGGCCTTGGCGGCGCCGCCGGAGATCGGTGCGTCGAGGTACAGGATGCCGAGCTTTTCGAGGCGCGCCTCGAGCGCCACCGACCCGTCCGGATCGACGGTGGAGCACATCACGAACAGGCTGCCGGGCTTCATCGACGCTGCGCAGCCGGGCGTGGTGCCGTCGCCGAACAGCACCGCCTCGGTCTGCTGCGCATTCACGACGACGGAGATCACGATGTCGCAGGCGGCGCCGAGCGCTTCGAGCGATGGGCTCGCCGTGCCGCCTTCGCGCGCGAAGGCTTCGGCCGCTTCGCGGCGCACGTCGAACACGTGGGGCGCATGGCCTGCGCGGCGCAGCGACTGCGCCATGCCGGCGCCCATGGCGCCGAGGCCGATCAATCCGATGGTGGGGGTCATGAGGTCATCCGTGGAATGAAGTTCAGAAAAACAAAAAAACCGCGGCCGCCGCAGTGCCGCGGCCGGATGCACAAGCGCGTGCTCAGTCGAGGCGGATGTTCGCGAACTCCGCCACCTTCTTCCAGCGCGCCGCGTCCGTGGCCATGAAGGCCGCGGCGGCACGCGAATCGAGGTAACCCGGCGCCACGCCCTGGCGCTGCATCGCGGCCTGCACCTCGGCATCGCCCGACAGCCGTTCGAGCTGCTGCGCCAGGAGCGCCAGCACCGGCGCCGGCGTGCCGGCCGGTGCGGCCAGGCCGAACCACGAACCCACGTTGAATCCGGGCACGCCGGCCTGCACCATGGTCGGCACGTTCGGCAGCGCGGGGCTGCGCTCGGTGGTCGTGACGGCCAGTGGCTTGAGGCGCCCGGCCTGGATCTGGCCGATGGCCGAGGGAAGGTTGTCGAACATCATGTCCACCTCGCCCGCCATCAGCCCCGTGAGCGCGGCCGCCGCGCCGCGGTACGGAATGTGGGTGAGGAAGGTGCCGGTGCTGCTCTTGAAGAGTTCGGCGCTCAGGTGCAGCGTGGTGCCGTTGCCGTTCGAGGCGTAGTTGAGCTTGCCCGGCTGCGCCTTGGCACGTGCGGTGAGCGCGGCCACCGTGTCGATGCCCGCGGCCGGGTTGACCAGCAGCACGTTGGGCACGCGGCCGAGCACCGCGATAGGCACGATCTGCGCCGGCTGGTAGGGCAGCGCCCGGTACAGGGCGGGGCTGATGGTCAGCGGCGGCGAGGCCATCAGCAGCGTGTGGCCGTCCGGCGCGGCACGCGCCACTTCGGCGGCGCCGATGTTGCCGCCCGCGCCGGGCTTGTTGTCGACCACCACCGGCTGCCCGAGCGCCTGCGCGAGCCGGGGCGAGAGCAGCCGCGCCATGTTGTCGATCAGCCCGCCGGGCGGGAAGGGCACGACCAGCCGGACGGGGCGGGTGGGCCAAGCGGATTGGGCGCGAAGCGGCAGGGCGATGGTGCTGGCGAAAAGGCCGCCCAAGGTGCCGGCGGTAGCGGCAAGAAAGTGTCTGCGGGACATGGACGAGTTCCAGATTTGTCGGGTCATCATACAAATCATCGGGTCAGGCGCGATCAGGGATTGCCCTTTCTCAGCGGCCGGGTAGGCCCGCCGTCAGCGGACGCGCCAGCGCCTCGCCTTCCTGCTGCCAGAACGCCGGATCGGCCTGCTCGATGCGGCGGATGGCGTTGTCCATGTGGTTCCTGGCGGCCGCGCGCGCACCAGGCACGTCGCCAGCCTCGATGGCCTGGACGATGTGCGCATGCTCCTCGGCCACCTCGCGCGCAAAGTCGGCGCGACGGGCCTCGTTCGCGCGGGTGACGCGGGTCGCGCCGTGCAGGAACTGCCGCAGGTACTGCAGCGTGCCGATCAGGAACGGGTTGCGCGCCGCCTCGGCGATCGCGCGGTGGAAGCGCAGGTCTTCCTCGGCGCCGTTGCCGCCGGCTGCCACCGCGGCGTGCAGCGCTTCGATGGCGGCGCGGATGCGCTGCACGTCGTCGGGCGTGCGGCGCTCGGCCGCCAGCGCGGCCACCTCGGCTTCGAGCGCGCGGCGCAGTTCGACCATCTGGATCACGGCTTCGCGCGATGCCACGTGCGGCATCTCGAAGCGCAGCGGCTCGACCCCCGCGGCACGCACGTAGACGCCGCTGCCCTGGCGCGAGTCGAGCAGGCCGAGCGACTTGAGCCGCGACACGGCCTCGCGCACCACGGTGCGGCTCACGCCGAACTGCTCGGCAAGCGCGGTCTCGGTCGGCAGCCGGTCGCCTTCGGACAGGCGGCCGCTGCGCACCTCGGCGGCCAGGGCGTCGGCCACCTGGTCGGCCAGACGGGCACCGGGTGCGATGGATTGAAAGCGGGCGGTCATGGCGCGGTCGTGCTGGGGCCTGCGACTCTAACGCAGGCCCTCGCCCACCGACGACCGGCGGCCTGGCTCAGCCCAACGCGTAGCGTGCCGCCCTCGCGATGCTTGCCGCATCCACCCCGAAGAACCCGCGCAGCGCCGCGCGCGTATCGCTGCGCCCGAAGCCGTCGGTGCCGAGCGTGAGATAGCGCCGCCCCTCGGGCAGGAAGGCCCGCACGCTCTCGGGCACGGCGCGCACGTAGTCGGTGGCGGCGACGATCGGCGCCTGGCTGCCGCCCGCGCCGAGCTGCTGCGCGATGAAGGGCGTGCCCGGCGCCTGCGCGCCCGCGAGCGCGCGCTGCTCGCAGGCGAGGCCGTCGCGCGCGAGTTCGCTCCAGCTCGTGACGCTGAACACCTCGGCCTCGATGCCCTCTGCGGCCAGCAACTGCGCGGCCTTGACGACCTCGGTGAGGATCGCGCCCGAGCCCATCAGCGTGACCCTCTTTTCCGTCGCCGCGCCCGCCGCCGGCGCATACGTGCCGAAGCGGTAGCAGCCGCGCAGGATGTCGCCCTCCACGCCAGCGGGCACGTCGGGCTGCGCGTAGTTCTCGTTCATGAGCGTGACGTAATAGAACACGTCCTGCTGCTCGACCATCATCTCGCGGATGCCCGCATCGACGATCACCGCCATCTCGCCCGCGAAGGCGGGGTCGTAGGCCTTGCAGTTGGGAATGGTCGCGGCCACGAGGTGGCTGCTGCCGTCCTGGTGCTGCAGGCCCTCGCCGCCGAGCGTGGTGCGGCCCGAGGTGGCGCCGAGCAGGAAGCCGCGCGCGCGCTGGTCGGCCGCGGCCCAGATGGCATCGCCCACGCGCTGGAAGCCGAACATCGAGTAGTAGATGTAGAACGGCAGCATCGCCAAGCCGTGCACGCTGTAGCTGGTGGCGGCCGCGGTCCAGCTCGCGATGGCGCCGGCCTCGCTGATGCCTTCCTCGAGGATCTGGCCGTCGGTGGCTTCGCGGTAGCTCAGCACCGAGCCGATGTCCTCGGGCGCGTAGCGCTGGCCCACGCTCGAGTAGATGCCGACCTGCTTGAACAGGTTCGCCATGCCGAAGGGTGCGCGCCTCGTCGGCCACGATGGGCACGATGCGCGGGCCGAGCGCCTTGTCCTTGAGCAGGTTGCCGAGCAGCCGCACGAAGGCCATGGTGGTGCTCATCTCCTTGCCGGCCGCGGCGGTGGCGAACTGTGCATAGGCCGCGATGTCGGGCTTGGGCACCACCTCGCAGGCGGTCTCGCGGCGCGGCATGGCGCCGCCGAGCGCTTCGCGGCGCTGGCGCAGGTAGCGCATCTCGGGGCTGTCCTCGGCGGGGCGGTAGAAGTCCATCGCGATGGCCTGCGCATCGCTCAGCGGCAGGCTGAAGCGGTCGCGGAATTCGAGCAGGTCGACCTCGCCCATCTTCTTGTGCGAATGCGTGGTCATCTTGCCCTGCGCGGCGCTGCCCATGCCGTAGCCCTTCTTGGTGTGGGCGAGGATCACGGTGGGCCGGCCCTTGTGCGCGGCCGCCGCGGCATAGGCGGCATGGATCTTCACAAGGTCGTGGCCGCCGCGCTTGAGGCGGTCGATCTGCTCGTCGGTCATGCCTTCGGCGAGGCGTGCGAGCTCGGGGTTCTGGCCGAAGAAGTTGTCGCGGTTGAAGCGCCCGTCCTTGGCCGCGAAGGTCTGCATCTGGCCGTCCACCGTGTCGGCGAACACGCGTGCCAGCGCGCCGCTCACGTCCTGTGCGAACAGGCCGTCCCAGTCGCTGCCCCAGATCAGCTTGATGACGTTCCAGCCGGCGCCGGCGAACAGCTTCTCGAGCTCGTCGATGATGCGGCCGTTGCCGCGCACCGGCCCGTCGAGCCGCTGCAGGTTGCAGTTGACCACCCACACGAGGTTGTCGAGCTTCTCGCGCGCGGCCAGGGTCAATGCGCTCATCGATTCGGGCTCGTCCATCTCGCCGTCGCCGAACACGCCCCACACCTTGCGCCCTCCGCAGTCGAGCAGATGGCGGTGCGTGAGATAGCGCATGAAGCGCGCGTGGTAGATCGAGCTGATCGGACCGATGCCCATCGAGCCGGTCGGGAACTGCCAGAAGTCCGGCATCAGGTAGGGATGCGGATAGCTGCTCAGGCCGCGTGCGCCGCTGCCGGTGGTGAAGGCGGGCGCGGTGAGTTCCTGGCGGTAGTGCTTCAGGTCCTCTTCACCGAGGCGGCCTTCGAGGAAGGCGCGCGCATAGACGCCCGGGGCGCTGTGCGGCTGGAAGAATACGAGGTCGCCCCCATGCGTGGCGCTGCGCGCATGGAAGAAGTGGTTGAAGCCGGTCTCGAACAGGTCGGCCGCGCTCGCATAGCTCGCGATGTGGCCGCCGAGTTCGCCGTAGGCCTGGTTGGCCTTGGCCACCATCGCGAGCGCATTCCAGCGCATCAGCGAGGCGAGCTTTTCCTCGATCGCCAGGTCGCCGGGAAAGGGCGGCTGGTCTTCCACCGCGATCGTGTTGACGTAGGGCGTGGCGAGTTCGGGCTGCCAGCCGATGCGCTGCCGGCGTGCGAGCCGCGCGAGCTCGTCGAGCATCTGCCGCGCGCGCCCGGGCCCGTGCACCTGCGCGAGCGCGAGGAAGGACTCGCGCCATTCCGCCGTCTCGGCCGGGTCGGGGTCGTGCGAGAGCGGCGCATCGATGCGCTGCGCGCGCATCTGGTCGGCGGAAATCGGGGCGTTCATGCCGGCACTTTAGGCCGCGGCGCAAAGCATTGGCTACCGGTGGCAGCAATTCCATGCCGCCTTCGCAGCATAAAATTCTGCCAACTCAGCTGTTAGCGGCATTTCATGCAACTCGACGCCATCGACCTGCGCATCCTGGACGAACTGCAGCGCGACGGCGCGCTCTCGAACGTGGAACTGGCGCGACGGGTGCACCTGTCGCCCTCGCCCTGCCTCGCCCGCGTGAAGGTGCTCGAAGCCAGCGGCGTGATCGACCGCTACGTGGCGCTCGCCAACGCCCATGCACTGGGCCTGGGGCTCAACGTGTTCATCTCGATCAGCCTCACCACGCAGAGCAAGCAGTCGCTGGCCGACTTCGAGCAGCGCATCGCCGAGCACGACGAGGTGATGGAGTGCTACCTGATGACCGGCGACAGCGACTACCTGATCCGCATCGCGGTGGCCGACATGGCGGCGCTCGAGAAGTTCATCCTCGAACAGCTCACGCCGATTCCGGGGATCGAGAAGATCCGCTCGAGCTTCGCCTTGAAGCAGGTCAGATACAAAACGGCGCTGCCGTTGCCGGTAGCGCCGTTCTAGTTCAAGGCATGGGCCAGCCCTCCCGATGGGACAGCTGGCCCCTGGACGGCATCAGCTGCCGATGCGGCCGCCGTCGTCCTTGGTGATGACGATGGTGGCCGAGCGCGGACGCTTGCCGGCACCGTAGCCCGCATTCGAAGGCCACTGGCTGGTGTACTTCGAGGGATCGGCAATGTCGGCATGCTTGGTGTTTTCGCCGGGGTGCTGGATGTTGACGAAGATGGCCTTGCCGTCCGGCGTTTCGCAGAGGCCGGTGATCTCGCACGCCGAGGGGCCGACCAGGAAGCGCTTGAGCGTGTCCGCCGTCGGCTGTTTGCCGATCATGGTGTCGACCGTGTACTGCGTGGAGTCCGCACGCTGGTAGGTCAGGGTCTTCTTTGCGCCATCGCCGACCTGGCCGGGCAACGCGGCCAACATCATGCAGTTGGTCACGTCGGTATAGGCGCCGTCGTCGGTCTGAATCCAGCAGATGCCGGTCGAACGGCTGAACACCAGACCGTCGGGGCTGGAGAAATCCTGATCACCGGTGAGCTTCGAGAGGTTCACCGTGTCGGCATTCGCGCCGGACTCGGCGCCGAAGGCGTACACGTCCCAGCGGAAGCCCGTGCTCGCGGGATTGCCGCCGTTCTCGGCCATGCGCAGGATGTGCCCGTTCGGGTTGCCCGACTGCGCGGTCGCGCCCTTCATGTCGGTGTAGACGCGCGGGTTGGCGGGATCGGGCACCAGTTGCGACGACGAGGCCGGTTCGATGCGCCGGTTGCTGTTGTTCGTCAGCGTGAGGTAGACCTCGCCGTTGGCCGGATTCGTCGCGCACCATTCGGGGCGGTCCATCTTGGTGGCACCTGCAGCGTCGGCGGCGAGGCGGGCATTGACCACCACGTCGGCGAGGTTCGCGAACGGATAGCCGGCATAGCCCGCCACAGCCGGATTCGCCATCGACAATTCCAGCCAGGTGCCGGCGCCATCGGCATCGAAGCGCGCCACGTAGAGCGTGCCCTTGTCGAGGTACTTGGCACCCGTGGCGAGCGGGTCGGCCGGATTGGCATCGGCGTCGGACCAGACCTCGTCGGATACGAACTTGTAGAAGTATTCGTTGCGCGCGTCGTCGCCCATGTAGCAGGCCACCTTCTGGCCCGCCACCGGCTTGCTGAACGCAACGCTCTCGTGCGCGTAACGGCCCAGGGCGGAACGCTTCACACCCAGCTTGGACTTGTCGTACGGGTTGAACTCGACGACGAAGCCCATGCCGTTCATCTCATTGCGGTAGTCGTCCGAGCCATCGGTCGATGCGCCGGTCTTGCTGATGTTCCAGCGCTGGTACTTGTCGTCCGCACCGGCGGTTTCCCAGCCATGGCGGCTCGTCGCGCCCGCGGCCCGCCCATAGCGCTTGAGCGAGGTCACGCTTTTGTCGTTTCCGCGTGCGGCGTCATCGCCAGCGGCGCGGGTGAAGTAGTTCACCCAGTTCTCTTCTCCGGTGAGAAAGGTGCCCCATGGCGTCTTGCCCGTACCGCAGTTGTTCAGGGTGCCGCGCGTCTTGACCCCGGTCGCCGAGTACTTCGTCTTCATCAGCGCATCGCCCTTCGCGGGTCCGGCGATGTCGATCTCGGTCAGGGGCGTGACGCGGTGGTTGAAGGCCGAGTTCCGGACGTAGCTCCACTTGCCGGCACCGTCCTTGCGCACCTCGAGCACCGCAATGCCATGCACGGCAACCTCCTTGTCGACCTCGGCCGCCGGGCGGGGCAGCGTCTTGGTGCCGCCGTCGGCGTGCAGAAAGAAAGACGAAAGCGTCTCGTCGGTGGTCGCCTCATGGTTGATCGCCAGCAGGCCGCGGTCGATGCTCGCGTCGGAGCGCTTGCCGTCAGCGCCCAGCCCGAACCACTCCATGCCGTCGTGGTGGTCGCCGCCTCGGTTTTCGAAATCGGCGTCGGTGCCGTCGTTGGCATAGGCAGGGGTGGTGCCGGTCAGGGGATCACCGAGGGCATAAATGACCGTTGCGCTGTAACCGGCGGGAATCAGCACGCTGTCGGCCAGGCTCTTGGGCACGGCGCCGAAGCCCAGCAGCTTCTCGGTCGGTGCGGGTGCGGGTGCGGGTGCCGGTGCCGGTCCGGGCGCGGGTGCCGGGGTCGGCGCCGGCGGAATGATCGGAAAGGCCGGTCCGCCACCGCCCCCGCCACCGCAGGCTGTCAGCACGGCAGACCCTACGCCGCCCAGCAGCAGACCACGCCGATTGAGCCGGCTGGTCAGCACGCTGTCGAACGTCGGGTTGGGAGAGCGGTTGGAATCTTCGTCGTTGAAATCGTTGCGGTCTGACATGGGGGGATCTCGTGGGGGGGGGTAGAGGAAAGACCACCCGATGCTAGAAAGCCCCAATGACACTTCCGTGAATACTGCACCCTTTCATTGCACCCTTCGTCTTACTGCTTCGGCCACAGCGCCCAGAGGCGCAGCGGCTGGTTCATGCTCGCGGCGAGCCGGCCCGCCTCGGGCCCGGTGCCCGCGAAGTAGTCCGCGCGCACCGCGCCGACGATGGCGCTGCCCGTGTCCTGCGCCACCACGAGCTTCTGCAGCTGTGCCGTGGGGCCGCTGGAGGCCAGCCACACCGGCGTGCCGTAGGGAATGCTCTCGCGGTCGACCGCGATCGAGCGCCCCGCGGTCAGCGGCACGCCCTGCGCGCCGCGCGGGCCGAAGGCGGCATCGACCTCGTTCAGCGCTTCCTCGCGGAAGAACACGTAGCGCGGATTGCTCCACAGGAGCTGCGAGAGCCGCTGCGGGTTCTGCGCCGCCCAGGCCTTGGTGTCGTCGGGCCAGCGGCCGACCTTGGTCACGCCCTGCGAGATCAGCCATTGCTGCACGCTGCGGTAGGGCTGCTCGTTGGTGGCCGAGAAGGCCACGCGCACGGTGCGCTGCACGCCGTTGGCCTCCGTGATGCGCAAGCGGCCGGAGCCCTGGATGTGCAGCATCAGCGCATCGATGGGATCGGCCATCCACGCGATCTCGCGGCCGCGCAGCGCGGCCTGCGCCTCGGGCAGGGTCTCGATCTCCTGGCGCGTGTACCAGGGCCGGCGCGGCACCAGGCCGTCGGGCGCCTGGTAGATCGGCACGTTGAAGGTGGCGGTGGGGACGCGCGAGGCCTCGTACACCGGCTCGTAGTAGCTCGTGAGCTTGCCCTCGCTCGCACCCGCGAGCGACTCCACGCGGTAGGGCTGGAGCCGCTCGGTCATCCACTGCCGCTGCTCCTCGGGCGTGGCGATGGCGAGCTGGCGCACGTCGCGGCACAGCGGCGCGAAGGCGGCATTGGGCCGGGCGCAGTTGGCGAGCAGCGCGATCCACGCCTCGTGCAGCGGATCGTCGCCGAAGCCCGGCAGCTCCGACCAGCCGACCGGCACCCACCGGCTCTTGGGATGCGCCATCGAGCCGGTGAGGGGGCCGAGGTCGCGCGGCGGCGTGACGACGACGGGGCGGGGGGGCGTGTCCGGTGCGCGCGGGCCGGTCGAACAGCCCGCCATCGTTGCTACGATCACGAGCCCAAGCAGCCACTGGAGTCCATTTCTCATGGGTCTGATTTTGCTCGAAGCCCTCGGGGCCGGGCTTTTGCTCATCCTGATCGTCTGGTGGACCATGTTCTCGGGCCGGAACAAGGGCGAACTGCACGACGAGGACCGACCCGCCGACGACGACACCGGAGCCCGGCGCCCGCCCGAACAGTGAAAGCCTCCGTAGCCCGAGGCCGTCGAGGCATGTCGGAGAATGGCTCGATAGCTATTACTTTCGTAGCAATCCGGCGAGCAATGACGGGCTGTTTGCAAAGGATTTACACTTTGCCGCGGCGACGGAAGACCGTACCATCCCGTGCTCGCCGAAGCTAAGCTGTGGCCGCCTGATTCAACCTTGAAAGGGATCGCCATGAAAAAATTCGTCCTCGCCACCTCCGCCGCCGCGCTCGTCCTGTCCGGATGCGCGGGCATGACCGACACCCAGCGCAACACCGGGATCGGCGCCGGCATCGGGGCGCTCGGCGGCGCGGCCATCGGTTCCGCCACGGGCGGCAACCGCGGCGCCATCGGCACGGGCGCGGTCGTGGGTGCCGCGGCGGGCGCGCTCGGCGGCTACCTGTGGTCGCAGCGCATGGAGAACCAGAAGCGCCAGATGGAAGCCGCCACGCAGGGCACCGGCGTCGCCGTGACGCAGACCGCGAACAACGAACTCAAGCTCGCCATCCCGAGCGACGTGTCCTTCGACGTGGGCCGCTCGAACATCAAGCCGAACTTCGCGCCGGTGCTCGACCAGTTCGCGAGCGGTCTGCGCGGCAACCCGAACGCCGAGGTGCGCATCATCGGCCACACCGACAGCACCGGCTCGGACGCGATCAACAACCCGCTGTCGGTCGACCGTGCCGCGAGCACGCGCGACTACCTCGTGGCGCGCGGCGTGAATGCCGCGGCGTTCCGCATCGAGGGCCGCGGTTCGCACGAGCCGGTGGCCGACAACAACAGCGAAGCCGGCCGGGCGCAGAACCGCCGCGTCGAGATCTACGTCGGCGAGCGCGCGCCGCGCGGCTGACCGAACCGATCTACCAAGAAGAAGAAAAAAGAACCGCAGTCATTCCAATAAGAAAGCCGGCCGTGCGGGAGCGGCCGGCGACCATTGCCGTTGTTTCAATCACCAGAGGGAAAACTCATGAGGAAGTTTGTTGTTGCGAGTGCGGCTGCGGCCGCATTGTTCGTTGCGGGCTGCGCTTCGCAGCAGTCGGCGGCGCCGGACCAGGGCACCGCGTCGGCAGGCGGGCAGCCCGCCACGGCCGCACCGGCCAACAGCTGGACCGCGCGCCTGCAAGCGCTCAAGACCGAGCTCGAGAGCTCGACCAAGGGCACGGGCGTGGTGATCGAGCAGACCACGGACAACCAGCTCCATCTCGTGATTCCCAACGAAATGTCCTTCGACGTGGGCCGCGCCAACGTGAAGCGCAACCTCGCCCAGGTGCTCGACAAGGTGGCCGAGGGCCTGCGCAGCGCCACGGCCGCCAGCGTGCGCGTGGTGGGCCACACCGACAACACCGGCAGCGAGGAAGGCAACGAGCGCCTGTCCGTGAGCCGCGCCGACAGCGTGCGCAACCACCTGGTGGCGCGCGGCGTCTCGACCACGGCCGTGACGACCGACGGCCGCGGCTCGCGCGAGCCCCTGGCCGACAACGCGACGCCCGCGGGACGCGCCCAGAACCGCCGCGTCGAGATCTTCGTCGCCGAGAAGAGCTGACCCGCGCTACTGCAGGTCCCGGAGGCGGTTGGCCAGCTCGACCGCCGACTTCACTTCCATCTTGTCGAACACGCGCGCGCGGTGGACCTCCACCGTGCGCACGCTGATCGCGAGCTGATCCGCGATCAGCTTGTTCGGCAGCCCCTCGACCACGAGCCGCATCACGTCGCGCTCGCGCTCGGTCAGCTCGGCGATGCGCTCCGCGAGGCCGCGCCGCACGCGCTGCACTTCGAGCGCGCGCAGCGAGGCGCCGAGCGCCTGCTCGATGCGGTCGACCAGCGCGTTGTCGGAGAAGGGCTTCTCGCAGAAGTCGAAGGCGCCGCGCTTCACCGCATCGACCGCGGTGGGCACGTCGGCATGACCGGTGAGGAAGATCACCGGCATGGCCTCGAGCAGGCCGCGTTCGGCCAGGCGGTCGAACAGCACCAGCCCGCTGGTGCCGGGCATGCGCACGTCGAGCAGCAGGCACAGCGGCTGCAGGGGCAGCGGGCCCTCGGCAAGGCGCTGCTCGAAGGCTTCGGCGCTCGCGAAGTGCTCGCTTTCGAGGCGGCGCGAACGCAGCAGCCAGGCGAGCGCCTCGCGCACGCTGGCGTCGTCGTCCACGATAAAGATCAGTCCATCGATCAGCGGTTGCATAGTCGTTCCAGAAACGGTGGTCGCCGGTTCATGCGCTCGGCAGCGTGAACCGGAACACGGTGCCGCGGGGCTGGTTCGGCTCGAACACCAGCACGCCGCCATGCTGCTCGACCACGGTGCGGCACAGGCTGAGGCCCAGCCCCATGCCGTCGGCCCGGGTGGTGAAGAAGGGGGTGAAGAGGCGGCCCGCGACTTCCTCGCTGATGCCGCTGCCGAAATCGGCCACCGAGAATTCGAGCCAGCGCCGCACGTCTTCCGCGCCCGAACCGCCCACGGCCACGGCGCGCGCCACGCGCAGCCGCAGCAGGCGCTCATGGCTTTCGGGCGTGTCCATGGCCTGCATGGCATTGCGCGCCAGGTTGAGCAGCACCTGTTCGACCAGCGTGCGGTCGCACATCGCCGGCGGCAGCTGCTCCTCGAGCACGACCTGGATGTTGACGCCGAGCTTGCGCGCCTGCAGCCGCACCAGCGGCAGCACCGCATCGATCAGCGCCTGCGGCGCCACGGCCTCGCGCGTGCGGTCGCGCCGTCGCACGAAGTCGTGCACGCTGCGGATCACCTGTCCCGCGCGGTCGGCCTGCTCGGCGATGCGGCGCACCGCATGCGCGACCTCGGCCTGCGGGCCGCTCGCCTGCGGCCCGAGCATGTTGAGCGAGCCGGTGGCGTAGCTCGCGATCGCGGCCAGCGGCTGCGTGAGTTCGTGGCTCAGCAGCGACGCCATCTCGCCGACGGTGGCGAGCCGCGCGCTGGCCTGCAGCCGCTCCTGGCTCGCACGCGAGAGTTCCTCGATGCGGCGCTGCTCGCTGATGTCGATGAAGGCGCTCATCCAGCCGGTCTGCACGCGCTGCGCATTGATCAGCGGCGCCTCGAAGATCAGCACCGGAAAGCGCGTGCCGTCCTTGCGCATGAAGACCGACTCGAAGCCCTCGCGCGGCGGCATGCCGCCCGCGAGCCGCCGCGCCTGGCGCTGCTGGTATTCGTGCGCGAGCTCGGTCGGCCAATAGGGCGCCTCGATCGAGGCGCCGCTGCCCGCCATGAGCTCCTCGGGCGTGAAGCCGACCATCTCGCAGAAGGCGGGATTGACGTAGGTGATGCGCCCCTGCAGGTCGCGCGCGCGCAGGCCGGTGATGACCGAGTCCTCCATCGCCTTGCGGAAGGCCAGCGCGTCGGCCAGGTCGCGCTCGGCGCGCAGGCGCCGGCGCGTGTCGCGCGCGAGCAGCACCAGCACCGAGACGAGCGCGATCGAGATCGCGGTGACCAGCGCCGTGAGCACGTTCGGAAACAGGTCGGGCGCGGCGCGCCAGCCGTCCACGCGCAGCATCAGCGCGTTGCCGGGCAGGTCGATCAGCTGCTGCGAGGTGAAGACGCGCGTGCCGGTGCGGCGCGAGGTGCCGAGCGCCGCGAGCCGGGTGCCGTCGGCCTCGGTGAAGGCCACCTCCTGGCCGCGCGTGAGCGCGGGGCCGACGAGCTCGATCAGCGTGTCGCGCAGCGAATAGCTCGCCACCAGGAAGCCGCCGGCGTCCATCGGCACGCAGAGCTCCATCACCTCGATGCCGGCGCCGCCGAGCACCGGCACGTAGTGGCTCGGCGAATAGGCGGGCGCTCCGAGCTTGCGTGCGGCGGTGCAGGCCAGCGCCACGTCGGACTGGTCGGCACCGCGGCTGTCGTCGGCGATCAGCCGCGCGCGGTAGGGCGTGTTGACCGCCGCCAGCGGCCGGAGCGCGGCATCGCGCCATTCGAGCCGCAGCCACTCGCGGTGCTCGCGCAGCAGCGCGGCGGCGGCCTCGGGCCAGTGCGTGCGGTCGAGGCCGAGGGCCTGCGTGGCACGCAGGCTCTGCGCATTGCGCTGCAGGCCGATGCGCAGGTCGGCCACCGCGTCGATGGTGTCGCGGTCGAGTGCGGCCTGCACCTGCTCGACCTCGTGCCGGCCCGCGAGCCACACCACCGTGACCAGCAGCGCCGACACCAGCACCGCGAGGATCAGCCAGAGGAACCAGCGCTGCCACAGCGAGCGCAGCCGCACGTAGGCGGAGATCGCCCAGCGCGGCGGCGCGACGCTCAAGGCCTGCATCTAGAGGACGCAGTGCGACAGCGCGGGCAACTGCGCGCGCATGCGCCCGGTCTGCCCGGCGTCGATGTCGAACAGCACCACGCCTTCCTCGCGGGCCTGCTGCGCCACCACCGTGCCCCAGGGATCGACCACCATCGACTGGCCCCAGGTCTGGCGCCCGTTCTCGTGGCTGCCGCCCTGCGCGGGCGCGACCACCCAGGCCAGGTTCTCGATCGCGCGGGCACGCAGCAGCACCTCCCAGTGCGCGGCGCCCGTGGTGCGCGTGAAGGCGCTGGGCACCAGCAGCAGCTCGGCGCCCTGCTTCGCGAGCGCGCGGTAGAGCTCGGGAAAGCGCAGGTCGTAGCACACGCTCATGCCCACGCGCCAGCGGTGCCCGTCGCGCGAGGGCAGGTCGAACACCACCGGCGTGGCGCCCGGCGCGATCACGCGGCGCTCGTCGTAGCGCTCGGTGCCGTTGTCGAAGCAGAAGAGGTGGATCTTGTCGTAGCGCGCCACGCATTCGCCCGCGGGCGAGAAGGCGAGCGAGCTGTTGAACACGCGCTCGGCCTCGGGGCTTTCGAGCGGCAGCGTGCCACCGACGATCCAGAGTCCCAGTTCGCGCGCCGCATCGGCAAGAAAGCCCTGCACCGTGCCGGCGCCGGCGGTCTCGCGCAGGCCGAGCTTGTCGGTGTCGCGCGCGCCCATCATGCAGAAATACTCGGGCAGCACCGCCAGCTCGGCGCCGGCCGCGGCGGCCTGCGCGAGCAGCTCGCGTGCGCGTGCGAGGTTGGCTTCGCGGGCGATGGCCGAGACCATCTGGATGGCTGCGACTTTCATGGGGCATCTCCGTTCTTGCGGCCTACCGGCCGCCGCCGAGACCCGGCACCGGAAGGGTGATCTGCGGGTCGGGCAGGATCGATCTTGGCACCTTGGCGATTTTCGGGTCGGCCCAGGTGCCTTCGATGTGGAACTCCTGCGTGGCGGCGGTGGCGAGCGGCTTGCTCAGCACCCATTGCGCCAGGAAGGTGCCGAGGCCGATCGCGGGGTTGATCGCGGTCGCCACCAGCGCCGCGGTGCCGGCGTTGATCTCGGGCACCACCACCACGCGCAGATCCTGCGTCTCGCGCACGATGTCGGCCGAGCCGTCCATCAGCGCCGCGGCGTTGACGCCCTTCATCTGGAGGTTGTTGGTGCTCGCGATGCCGTTGTGGATCTTCGCGTCGCCGCGGATGAAGTCGAAGGCGAAGCCCTGGCTGAACACGTCGCGGAAATCGAGCGTGAGCCGGCGCGGCAGCGCCTGCAGGCTCAGCACGCCGAGCAGCTTGGCGAGGCCCGGGTCGGCCTTGAGGAACTGCCCCGCGCCGACGTTGACCTGCAGCTGCCCGCCCAGGCTCGGATAGTCGAGCGAGAACGGCGAGCCGCGCCAGTTCACCTCGCCCTCGAGCCGGCCGCTGCCGCGCCGCAATACGCCGGGCATGCCGAAGCGCGCGAGCAGGTCGCCCGCATCGGCGATCTCGAGCCGGAAGGTCATGGCGGTGCGGCGCTGCTCGGTGCGCCCGGACGGGGTGCCGCCCGCGGCGGCCCAGGTGCCCTTGGCCGAGAAGCTGGCCTCGGGCACGGTGAAGCTCAGCTTGTTGAGCAGCCATTCGCGGCCGGCGCCGCCGCGGTTGACCGCATCGATCTCGGCGCGGCCGAGGCGCTTGCCGAGGAGCTCGAAGTCGTCGATGACGATGTCGAGCGCGGGCAGCGTGTCGGGCTGCTCGTCGAGCAGGGTCTCGACCTGCTTCGCCTCGGTCGGCGCGATCTTGAGCCGCGCGAGCCGCGCATAGAGCCGCCCGGCCTGCGTGTGGCGGTATTCGGCATAGCCGCTGAGCTCGGCCGCGTCGATGTTGGCGCGCCAGAGCGAACCGTCGCGCGTGCCGCCGAGCACCACGTTGTGCAGCGTGCGGCCCGCGATGCCGAGCTCCTGGGCGCGCACGGCGATGCGCGTGGGGAGGTAGCCGGACGAGGCCTCCTCGGCGCCGCCGGCCGGTTCGGCCGAGCCACCGCCCGCCGCATCGCCGAGCAGCGCCTGCCAGGCCGGCATGTCGAGCTTGGCGACGTTGACGTTGGCGAGCACGCCGCGCTCGGGGACGCTCGCGGTCTCGCCTTCGGCCAGGCCGATGCCGATGCTGCCGCGCAGCACGCGCGCCTCCCCGCCGGAGATCTCGCGCACGTACTGCGCCGCGCCGATGCGGCCAAGCGCCATCGAGAGCTGGTCCTGCACCGCGACGGCGGTCGCGTTGCGGGTCTCGCGCTGCAGCACCTTCTTCTCGATGCGCAGCGGCATCTGCTCGTCGGCCGTTTTCACGAGCGGCGCGGGCAGGTTGAGCGCCAGGCCCTGCAGCGTGCTGGAGAGCGAGAACTCCGGGACGCCGTCGCGCATCGAGAAGGTGGCCGCATAGGGCGTGCTGCCGCTCGCCTTGGCGGCGATGCGCGTGAGCCATTCGGCCTCGCGCGTGCCGCGCAGGCCCTCGGCGGAGGCCGTGCCCTGGGCCTTGAGCGCGACCTCGCGGTTCGGTCCGGCGAAGCGGCCGCGGCCCTCGATGCGGATGTCGCCGCCGAGCAGCCTCGCCTGCATGCCGGCGAGCGAAAAACCCGTCTCGGTGAAGCCGACCGTGCCCTTGGCCTGCGTGAACGAAGGCGCCTCGGGCGCGAGCTGCAGCTCGTTGCCGGCGAGCGCGATGCTGGCCTGCACCTTGGCGTTGTCGAGCGCGGCGAGCGGAAGCTCCAGGTGCAGCCGGTAGTCGGCGTTGCCCGTCGCGCGCACGCGGGCGAGGGCCTCGCCGGTCTCGCCGCCCGCGAGCGGACCGCCCACGCGCAGCAGCTCGCCGAGCGGGCCCTTGGCCTGGGCGTCGACGCGCAGCAGCGAGGCATGGTGCGACATGTCGGCGATCTGCGCCTCGGCCTTGGTCACTTCGAGGCCGGCGGTGCCGGCCAGCTTGCCGCGCGCATTGCGCACCAGCATGCCCGCGCGCTCGAACACCAGCTCGCCGGAGAGGCCGGTGAGCGCCGGCCAGACCGGCTCCGGCGCCCGCGCGGCCGCGCCTGCGCGCGCCGGGGCCGCGGCCGCTTTCGCGGCGGTGGTCGATGCGAGGGCCGAGGCCGGCGGCACGTAGGCGTAGTCGACGTCCGCGACCTTGGCCACGATGCGGAACTCGCCCTGCTTCGGGTCCATGAAGGGCATGTCGTGCAGGTCGCCGCGCACGCGAAAGTCGACGCTGCTCGCCACGCCCTTGGTGACGGCGCTGCGCACGTAGTCGCGCGTGTGCTGGGGAATGTCGAGCGGCAGGTAGCGGAAACACCCGCGTGCCGTCGGCCCGTGTGAGCTTGCCCTGCAGGTCGAGCACGCCGGGGTAGCGCGAGCGGCCGGCCGACACGGCGGGATCGCTGGTGCGCCAGCTGGCCTCGGCCTCGCCTTCGGCGTCGGCATTGGCGAAGCGCAGCCGGGACACCTGCAGCTGGGCGCGGCCGTTGTCGAGCTTCCACTGCAGCTGGGCCGAGAGCCGGTCCACCGGGATGACGGGCTCCTCGAACACGCCGGGGAATTCGAGCGTGCCCTGCGCCAGCGTGAGGGCCGCGGTGCCGCCGGTCTGGGTGGCGTCGAATTCGACCGTGGCGCCGCTCAGGCCGGGCGAGCCGGCGTGCACGTGGGGCGCGGCGGCGCCGGCACCGGAAGCGGCGGGCGGCGTCTCGGCCGGCTGCGAGGCCACGCGCAGGCCGCGCACCCGCCCCTTCGCCTGGTAGCGCTCGGGCGCGCCGAGCGAGCCCTGCCAGTTCAGCTCGATGCGCTCGACCAGCCCGCGCGGCGCATAGGCGTCGAGCACGCGGTGCGTGGCCTCGCCGAGCGGCAGGCGGTCGGCGATGAGCGCCAGCGCGGCAAGGTCGAGCCGGTCGGCGCGCAGCGCCCCGTGCTCGGGCGTGCGGCCGCGCGAGGGCGAATGCTGCAGCCAGAGGTTGCCGCCCGGCCAGCGCATGCCGTCGGCGGTGTCGAACTGCAGCGCGGCGGTCGAGAACTCGAGGAAGTCCTCGCTGAGCTGGCCCGCGAGCCGGCCGGTGACCGAGCGCAGCACCAGCGGCTGGAGGCCGCGGCCGAGCGAGGCATCGACGCGCTGGAGTCCGAGGTCGGCCGCGCCGCCTACGATCCGGCCGTCCTTCACGTCGGCCCAGAGGCGCAGCGCGCCGCTGCCCTCGCGGATGCGCGCATCGATCGACACGTAGCGGCCGAGGCGGGTGACGTCCATGTAGGGCAGGTCGGCATAGAGCTGGCCGTCCCAGGTCTGCCAGCGGCCCGAGCGCACCGACAGCAGCGGCTGGCGGAACTGGCCGCGCAAGGTGAAGCGCTCGCCCCAGCCGGCCGGCGGGGTGGCGTCGAGCCGCAGGCCGTGGCGCCGGCCGCCGTTGCGCGCGACGAAGCGCACGTCGCTCAGGAGCAGCGGCTCGGCCTGGCGCTGCTCGTCGGTCCAGCGCACGGTGCCGCCCTCGACCACCAGTTCGCGCTGCGCGAAAAACCAGTCGGCGGCGCGGGTCTCTCCGGTGGTGTCGTTCGACATGTGCAGGCCGGCCACGTGCAGCTTGCCCATCGCGTCGCGGCGCACGTCGACCTGCGGGCCCTCGATGTAGAGCTGCTCGAAGTTGAGGCGCCAGAGCGAACGCGGCGACACGCTCGCGACGATCCGCACAAGCCGCAGGGCTTCTCGCTGCTGGGCATCATGCAGGACCACGTCGCGCAGTTCGAAGACCGGAAACAGGCTGTCGGACCGCGCGGTGATCGAACCGATACGCACGGGTACCCCGATGGCCTTGCTGGCTTGCGCCTCGAGCGCGCCACGGTAGTCGCCGATTCGCGGCACAATCCACGCGTGTAGGACAACCACTGACAGCGCCAGCAGAAGCCATGCAGCGATCAGTAAACCCAGCAGCCAGCGCGCCGTCGCAGCGGTGATCTTGAGCAGACGTGAAGGGGGAGACGCCGTGTCGTTCATTGAGGATCGCGCTGTGTCTGGAATTATGACCGCCCGCATACAGACCGGTTCCTCGGAAGCCGACAACAGTGTGAACCAGTTGCCATCCACCACATCCGCAGCGACCGAGGGTGCGCTCTCCGCCTACTCCCGCTTCGTCCAGCGCCTGCGCCGCCGGTACGCGGGCGAGCTCGCGCTGCTCGCGCCCGGGGCGCCGCGGCGTGCCTCGATGGACCAGGCCTACGAGGCGCTGCGCGCGCGCGGCGAGGCCGTGGGCGACGCGCTGCGGATCGTGCGGCAGCTCGTGATGGAACGGCTCGTCACGCTCGACTGCGACAGCCAGGCGCCGCTCGCGGTGGTGACCACGGCGGTCACCGAACTCGCCGAATTCGCGCTCGACGTCGCCTGCCGCGACGCCTGCCAGGAACTCGACGCGCAGCACGGCGCGCCGCGCGGCCCCGAGGGACAGCGCGCGCAGCTCTGGGTCGTGGGCATGGGCAAGCTCGGCGCACGCGAGCTCAACGTGTCGAGCGACATCGACCTGATCTACCTCTACGACTTCGACGGCGAGACCGAGGGCGACGCCGACGGCCGCGGCCGGCTGTCCAACCACGAGTACTTCGGGCGCGCCGTCAAGCGCATCTACGCGCTCGTGGGCGACACCACCGAGCACGGCTTCGTGTTCCGCGTCGACCTGGCGCTCCGGCCCAACGGCAATTCGGGGCCGAGCGTGGTCTCGCTCGATGCGCTGGAAGAATATTTCCAGGTGCAGGGCCGCGAATGGGAGCGCTTCGCCTGGATGAAGAGCCGGGTGGTCGCGCCGAGTGCCGTCGTGACCGGCGGGCATGCGCAGGGCCTGCGCGCCACGGTGCTGCCCTTCGTGTTCCGCCGCTACCTCGACTACAGCGTGTTCGATTCGCTGCGCACGCTGCACCGGCAGATCCGCGAGCAGTCGGCGCGGCGCAGCGCGGGCCGGCCCGAGCGCGCCAACGACGTCAAGCTCTCGCGTGGCGGCATCCGCGAGATCGAATTCACCGTGCAGCTGCTGCAGGTGGTGCGCGGCGGCCAGTTCCCCGAACTGCGCACCCGGCCCACGCTCGATGCGCTGCAGCGGCTCGCGCGCGCCGGCCTGATGCCGCAGGAGACCGCCGACACGCTGGCCGCGGCCTACGAATTCCTGCGCCGCGTGGAGCACCGCATCCAGTACCTCGACGACCAGCAGACGCACATGCTGCCGGTGGCCGACGACGACCTGCGCTGGATCGCGCAGACCATGGGCTACGCGAGCTGCTGCCCCTTCCTCGAGCAGCTCGACACGCACCGCGAATTCGTCGCGCAGGAGTTCGACAAGCTGCTGGGCGGCGACAAGCCCTGCAACGGCAAGTGCAGCGGCAAGAAGGCCGCCGCGCCGGCCGACCTGGCCGACCTGCTCGACGAACTGCCGCCCGCCTTCGCCGAGCGCATCCGCAACTGGTGCGAGCAGCCGCGCGTGATGGCGCTGCGCGAGGAAACGCGCGCGCGGCTGCGGCAGCTGGTGCAGCGCACCGGGCAGTGGCTCCGGGAACCCGACGGCGACGGGCCGGGCCAGACGCCGCGCCACGTGGACGCCGCGCTGCGCTGGGCCGACTGGATCGAGCCGCTGCTGCGGCGCGAAAGCTATCTGGCGCTGCTGGTCGAGCGGCCCGCGGTGCAGGAGCGGCTGCTGCGGCTGCTCGGCGCCGCCAAGTGGCCCGCGCGCTACCTGCTGCAGCACCCGGGCGTGATCGACGAGCTCGCGAGCGACGAGATGCTTTCGGGCCGCTTCGTCGCGGCCGAGTTCGAGCGCGAACTCGAGGCCCGCCATGCCGCGCTCACGCGCACCGGCGAGGCCGACGAGGAGCGCCTGCTGAACCTGCTGCGCCATGCGCACCACGCCGAGGTGTTCCGCACCCTCGCGCGCGACGTGGACGGCCGCCTCACGGTCGAGCAGGTGGCCGACGACCTGAGTGCGCTGGCCGACGCCACGCTGCGCGTGACCGCGCGCTGGTGCTGGCCGCACCTGCGCAACCGGCACCGCGAGGAACCGCAGTTCGCGATCATCGGCTACGGCAAGCTCGGCGGAAAGGAGCTGGGCTACGGCAGCGACCTCGACATCGTGTTCGTCTACGACGACGACGACGAGCGCGCCGGCGAGGTCTACGCCGCCTACGTGCGCAAGCTGATCAACTGGCTCACCGTCAAGACGCGCGAGGGCGACCTGTTCGAGATCGACACCGCGCTGCGGCCGAACGGCAATTCGGGGCTGCTCACGACCAGCTTCGAAGCCTACGAGCGCTACCAGCTGGGCCGCGGCAGCAACACGGCATGGACCTGGGAGCACCAGGCGATGACGCGTGCGCGCTTCGTGCTCGGCAGCGCCGAACTGGGCGCGCGCTTCGACGCGGTGCGCGAGGCGGTGATCGTGGCGCCGCGCGATCGCGAGGCGCTGAAGGCCGAGATCATCGCGATGCGCGACAAGGTGCGCGGCGCGCGGCCCGTGAAGGCCGGCCGCTTCGACGTGAAGCACAGCCCGGGCGGCATGGTGGACGCGGAGTTCGCGGTGCAGTTCCTCGTGCTCTCGGCCGCGGGCGCGCACCGCGAGCTGATTCCGAACGTCGGCAACATCGCGCTGCTGCTGCGCGCCGAGGACGCCGGCCTGCTGCCGCCGGGCATCGGCCGCGCCGCCGCGGCGGCCTACCGCGAACTGCGGCGCGTGCAGCACCGCGCGCGGCTCAACGAGGAGCCGACCCAGGTCACCCCGCCCGCGCTGGCCGCGGAGCGCGAGGCGATGCTGGCGCTCTGGAAGGCGGTGTTCGGCGGATGAGGCGCGCAGCCGCCCTCCCCGTGCCCGACGCCATACCGGCGGCCGCCGCCTGGCCCGCCGCGGGCCGGACCGCGGCGCTCTGCGCAGTGGCGGTCGCGGTGCTCCTGGCGGGCTGCGCCAGCGGCCCGCGCAGCGGCGTGGCGAGCGGCCGCGACGGCCCGGGCACGAACATCCCGCCCGACCTCGACCGCGTGCCCGACGCCGAGCCCCGCATCGAGCCCATCCGCAACAGCGGCGGCACGAGCAAGCCCTACACCGTGCTCGGCCGCTCGTATCAGCCGATCACCGACGACCGGCCGTTCCGCGAATCGGGCATCGCGTCGTGGTACGGCCGCAAGTTCCACAGCGCATCGACCGCGAGCGGCGAGCCCTACGACATGTACGCGATGACGGCCGCGCACAAGACGCTGCCGCTGCCGAGCTACGTGCGCGTGCGCAACCCCGCCAACGGGCGCGAGGTGATCGTGCGCGTGAACGACCGCGGCCCCTTCGTCGACGGCCGCGTGATCGACCTGAGCTACACGGCGGCGCTGAAGCTCGACCTGCTGCGCGGCGTGGCGCCGGTGGAGATCGAGCGCATCACCAACGAGGACATCCGGACCGGCGCATGGCGGCGCGATGCCGGCACGGCCTATGCCGCCGCGGCACCCGCACCGGCGCCACGCGCGGCGGCAGGCGCTTCGGTGGCGGTGCCGTCGGCGTGGGTGACGCCGGTCGCGGCGAGCGCGGTCGAGGCGAGCACGATGCCGGTGGCGCCGCAGCCATCGGTCGCATCCGCGCCCTCGCCGGCGCCAGCCGAACCGGACGGCGCCGTGGCGCCGCCGCGGGCGCCGATGGTGGTGACCGACCTCGCGCCGCTGGCGCCGATCGCCGCGCCGGCGCCGCCGCCGGCTGCGGCGCCCTCCTCGGCCGCCGTCGCCGGCTACTGGGTGCAGCTCGGCGCCTTTCGCGAGCGCGACGGGGCGCAGACGCTGCTGAGCCAGGCCGCACGCGGCCTGCCGACGCTGGCGCCGCAGCTGCGCGTGTTCAGCGAGGCCGGCACGCACCGGCTGCAGGCCGGCCCCTTCGCCTCGCGCGAGGCGGCCGGCGAAGCCGTGACGCAGCTGCGCGAGAGCCTGCGCATCGCGCCGATGGTGGTCGAGCGCCGCTGAACGCCGGCGCCGGGCGCCTCAGGGCATGGCCTTGACGGGCACCGGCATCTGCATGCCCACGCCCATGCGGTTCCAGGCGTTGATCTGCGCGATCGCCACCGAGAGTTCGCCGATCTCGACCTCGCTGAACTGCGCCTTGAGCGCCTCGAACTCGGCATCCCGGTCGCTGTGGTGGTCGGCCAGCCGGGTCAGGGTCTCGGCCCAGGCCAGGGCGGCGCGCTCGCGCGCGTTGAAGAAGCTGACTTCGCGCCAGGTGGCCAGGCTGTTGATGCGCTGCCAGTCCTCGCCCTGCTGGCGCAGGTCGCGCACGTGCATGTCGAGGCAGTAGGCGCAGCCGTTGATCTGCGAGACGCGGGCGTAGACGAGGTCGAGCAATGTCTTGCCGAGGGTGCTGCCCTCGTAGGCGCCGTTCACGCCGAGCATGGCCTGGAAAGCCTTGGGGACGACCTTGTACCAGTTGAGGCGGGGGGTGGTGTTCATGGTGATGAGTCCAGTGGGTGGGTTGATGAAGGAATGGATCTGCCTACCCCCTGAAGACGTGCCGGCCCGCCGCCCTGTGACACGCCGCGCGAAAAAATCTACGTCGCGGCCGAAGAAGACGAATACAGGCGCGCGATGTGCGCCAGCTTGTCGGGGTTGCGCTGGACGCGGATGCGCACGATGCGCTCGTGCGCGATCTCGAAGGTCTGGGCCGATTCGAGCGCGCCGTCGATGAAGCGCAGCAGCCCCGGCTCGCCGTTGATCTCGACCAGTTCCATGCGCACCAACGGCCCCATGCGGCGCCAGAGCGCGAAGTAGAGCTGCGCGAGACGCCAGTTGCCGCGCAGCACCTTGCTGAAGGTCTGGACCTTGCCGCCGCCGTCGCCGATGAGCTCGGCGTCTTCGGCCATCAGCGCCTTGAGGTCGTGCAGGCTGCCTCTGGCGGCGGCATCGGCGAAGGCGCGCAGCAGCCGCTCATGGGTTTCGCGCGGGACATGGAAGCGCGGGCGCGCCTCCTGCACCTGCGCCCGGGCGCGGTGCACCAGCTGGCGGCAGGCGGCCTCGCTCTTGCCGAGGGTGCGGGCGATCTCGTCGTAATCGGCGTCGAACACCTCGCGCAGCAGGAAGGCGGCACGCGCCTCGGGCGCCAGGCGCTCGAGCACGGCCAGGAAGGCGATCGAGATGTCGTCGGCGCGTTCGAGCAGCGCCTCGGGCGTGGCCGGCTCCTCGGTGAGCGTGGGCTCGGGCATCCAGGCGCCGATGTAGTGCTCGCGCTGGACCTTGGCCGCGCGCAGCCGGTCGATCGAAAGACGGGTGACGACGGTGACGAGCCAGGCCTCGGCGCTGTCGAGGGCGGACTTGTCGGCCTCGTGCCAGCGCAGCCAGGCGTCCTGCACCACCTCTTCGGCCTCCGCGACCGAACCGAGCATGCGGTAGGCGATGCCCTGGAGGCGGCGGCGGTGGCTGTCGAAGCTGCGGGTCGGATCGTCCATGGCCACAAGACGGGCGGGCCGCCGGGTTTGTGACAGGCGCCGACGGCCGCGGGATCAGGCGCCCTGGTACTCGGCCTGGGGCGCGAGGTTCGCGGCCAGTTCCTTGCGGTAGCGGTTGAGCTCCTGCACGGTCTTGAAGCTGCGGTTCATCAGCAGGCTCAGGTTGTGCAGGATGCGCTCGCCGACCTTGCTTTCCCAGACGGCGTCGAACTTGATCTGCTTGTCGAGCCAGTGCTCGAGCCAGTCCGGATCGGGCATGCGGCTCTGGATGGTGTCGTTCGGGAACAGCGCCTTGTTGACGTGCAGGTTGGTCGGGTGCAGCGCCTGAGCGGTGCGGCGCGCGCTGGCCATCAGCACGCCGACCTTGGTGAAGGCGGCGCGGGCCTCGTCGCCGAACTTCTCCATCGCGCGCTTCATGTAGCGCAGGTAGGCGCCGCCGTGGCGCGCCTCGTCCTGGCTCAGCGTGGTGTAGATGTGCTTGATGACCGGCTCGGTGTGCCACTGGGCCGCGCGGCGGTACCAGTGGTTGAGGCGGATCTCGCCGCAGAAATGCAGCATGAGGGTTTCGAGCGGCGGCGCGGGATCGAAGTCGAAGCGCACCTCGTGCAGTTCCTGCTCGGTGGGTGCATGCTGCGGGCTGAAGCGCTTGAGGTACTCCATGAGCACCAGCGAGTGCTTCTGCTCCTCGAAGAACCAGATCGACATGAAAGCCGAAAAGTCGCTATCGTGCCGGTTGTCGCGCAGGAACATCTCGGTGGCCGGCAGCGCCGCCCACTCGGTGATGGCATTCATCTTGATGGTTTGCGCCTGTTCTTCGGACAGCAACGAAGCATCGAAGGACTGCCAGGGGATGTCCTTGTCCATGTCCCAACGGACGGATTCGAGTTGTCTGAAGAGTTCCGGATAAAGCATCAAAATCTTTCTAAGGCCGCCGATTTTAGTCGGGCCGGCTTGGCGCGCCTGTGACAGACGCGCATGATGCGTACTTACGCATGATCCGACGGCGTGGATTCATGCATTTTTTGTATCAGGAGCCCCTATGCGAACCCCCTTCCGATGGCCGGCCGCCGCACTGTCTGCATGCCTGCTGGCCGCCGGTTCAGCGAGTGCACAAGCGCCTTCCGGCCCGGCGACCCCGCCGGCCGCCGCAGCCCCGGCCGACGGCGCGGGCGCGGCCTGTCCCGCATTGCTGCAGCACACCTTCCCGCGGCTGCAGGACGAGAAACCCCAGTCTCTGTGCCAGTATTCCGGCAAGGTGGTCCTGGTGGTGAACACCGCGAGCTTCTGCGGCTTCACCCCGCAGTACAAGGGGCTGGAGGCGCTCGACGCCAAGTACCGCGGCCGCGGCCTCGTGGTGCTGGGCTTTCCCTCGAACGATTTCTCGCAGGAAACCGGCTCCAACAAGGAGATCGCGGATTTCTGCGAAAGCACCTTCGGCGTGAAGTTTCCGATGTTCGCGAAGTCCTCGGTACGGGGCGCCAATGCCAACCCGCTCTTCAAGCAGCTGGCGCTGGCCTCGGGTACCACGCCGAAATGGAATTTCTACAAGTACCTGATCGGCCGCGACGGCAAGGTGGTGCAGTCGTGGTCGAGCATGACGGCGCCTGACGAAGCGGCGTTCGTGAAGGTCATCGAGAGCCAGTTGGCAATCAACTGACACACCTGACCTGGCGCTACGGATCGTCACAAACGTTTACCACTGGAGGGGGAACCGGGCTGGCACACTCTGCTCATAACGAGCGTGGGCAGCGAATGCCCTCCGGTTTTCATGTTGCGAGGTCTTCCAGGCGTCCTGTCTGGTTGAAATCCCGAGGTGATTCTTCTCCTCCTCCCTCCCTCCCTCCTTCGCGTCGGGGCGCCTCGCAGCATTTTTGTATTTCCCGCCGGATCGGCGGGCCGCGAAATGAAAAAAGGCGCCTGAGGCGCCTTTTTTCATGGTTGGGTGTCGATGAAGCTGGGCCGCAGCATCAGCTTGTCGTACAGCCTGGCGAGGTTGGGATGGTCGTTGCGCCAGTCGATCTCGGGAAAGCGAAAGCCCAGCCAGCCCAGCGCGCAGCCCACGGCAATGTCCGACAGGCTCAGGTGGATGCCGCTGCAGAAGGGCTTGTCGCCCAGGCCCTTGGCCATCGCGGCCACGCCGTCCTGGACCTTGGCACGCTGGCGTTCGATCCAGGTGGTGCTGCGCTCGCCGTCGCTGCGGCCGCTCCAGGTGGCTTCGAGGCGCCAGAGCACGCCCGCATCCATGACGCCATCGGCCAGCGCCTCCCAGGTCTTGACCTCCGCGCGCTCCCGGCCCTGCTGGGGAATGAGCTTGCCGACGGGGGACAGCGTGTCGAGGTACTCGACGATCACGCGCGAGTCGAACACCGCCTCGCCGCCTTCCATGATGAGGCAGGGCACCTTCCCGAGCGGGTTGGAATGGGCGATGGTGGTGTCGGCAGCCCAGACGTCCTCGATCACGAACTGGTAGTCGAGCCGCTTCTCGGCCAGCACCACGCGCACCTTGCGCACATAGGGGCTGGCGGCCGATCCGATCAGTTTCATGAAAGCTCTCTCCCTCGGGATTGGTAACGTTTGTGGGAACCATTTTAGAGGACGCCCGAAGGTGCGGCCGCCGAGCACTGCAAACCGCGTGCCCGCCGCCCGCCTAAAATTCGGGCATGAGCTTCTCCACCGTTTCCGCCCTCTCCCCATTGGACGGCCGCTATGCGGCCAAACTCGCGGCATTGCGTCCGCTGATGAGCGAACAGGGCTACATGCACCGGCGCGTGCAGGTCGAAGTGGCATGGTTCATCGCCCTCTCCGACTGCGGCTTCGCCGAATTCAAGCCGCTCACGGGCGGCGCGCGCAAGTACCTGCTGGGCCTGGTGTCGCACTTTTCCGAGGCCGATGCACTGGCCATCAAGGAGATCGAAAAGACCACCAACCACGACGTGAAGGCGGTCGAATACTGGATCAAGTCGAAGTTCGAGGCGCGGCCCGAGCTGCTGGCCGCTGCCGAGTTCGTGCACTTCGCCTGCACCAGCGAGGACATCAACAACACCAGCCATGCGCTGCAGATCCAGGCGGCGCGCGAGAAGGTGCTGCTGCCCGCGATCGACGGGCTGATCACCAAGCTGCGCGAGATGGCGCACCAGTTCGCGGGCGTGTCGATGCTCTCGCGCACGCACGGGCAGACGGCGAGCCCGACCACGGTCGGCAAGGAAATCGCCAACGTGGCGGTGCGCCTGGCGAAGGCCCGCGCGCAGATCGCCGCGGTGCAGCTGCTCGGCAAGATGAATGGCGCGGTGGGCAACTACAACGCCCACCTCGCGGCCTGGCCGGACTTCGACTGGGAGGCCTTCAGCCGCAAGGTCGTCGAGACGCCCGCGCCGCTGGGCCTGGGCCTGAGCTTCCAACCGTACAGCATCCAGATCGAGCCGCACGACTACATGGCCGAGCTGTTCGATGCGGTGGCGCGCCTCAACACCATCCTGGTCGACTTCTCGCGCGACATCTGGGGCTACGTGAGCCTGGGCTACTTCAAGCAGCGGCTCAAGAAGGGCGAGATCGGCTCCTCGACGATGCCGCACAAGGTCAACCCGATCGACTTCGAGAACGCCGAAGGCAACCTCGGGCTCGCGAACGCGCTGCTGCGCCACCTGAGCGAGAAGCTGCCGATCAGCCGCTGGCAGCGCGACCTGACCGACAGCACGGTGCTGCGCAACATCGGCGTGGCCTTCGGCTATGCGACGCTGGCTTACGCGAGCCTCGCGACCGGCCTGGGCAAGCTCGAGATCAACGAGGAGGCGCTCGCGGAGGACCTCGAGGCCTCGTGGGAAGTGCTGGCCGAGCCGATCCAGACGGTGATGCGCCGCTATGGCGTGCAGGGCGCCTACGAGCAGCTGAAGGAAGTGACGCGCGGCAAGACCGTGACGGCCGAGGCGCTGCACGGCCTGATCCGCTCGCTCGACATCCCCGAGGCCGAGAAGACGCGCCTGCTCGCGATGACGCCTGCGAGCTACGTCGGCAAGGCCGCGGAGCTCGCCAGTAGAATCTGAGGCCTCCTGCCCGGAAGCAAACAGCCGCCCGAGGGCGGCTGTTTGCTTCGTGCGGCAGACCGGTTCCACCTTCAGCCACGCGCCGCGACCGGCGCTCCAGCCAACAACCCCAACGGGCTTTTCCAGGCCCCGCGATACATGCTGCGCGCCCCTTTGCGACGTCTCTGGCTCAAGCTCCATCGCTGGATCGGCCTCTCGCTCGGCCCCCTGCTGGCACTCACCGCGCTGCTCGGCGCGGTGCTGGTGGTCGCGCTGCCGATCGACCGCCAGGCGCATCCCGACTTCTTCGTGGCGCGCAGCGGGGCGACGCCCGGCTCCGCACCGCTGGCGCTGGAGCCGCTGCGCCAGCGCCTGCTGGCTGAATTCGGCCCCGACACCGACCTGACCCTGCGCCCGCCGCGCCAGCCCGGCGAAACGCTCTGGGTGCGGGTCCGCGGCGCCTGGGAAGGCACGCTCTACCTCGATCCCGCCACGGGCGCCGAGCAAGGCCGCCGCGGCACGCACGAGGGCGCCTACAACCTGCTGTTCGAACTGCACAGCAGCCTGCTGCTGGAGGACACCGGCAAGGGCATCCTGGCCTTCGCCGCGCTGGCCTATCTGTTCCTGCTCGTGACCGGCCTCGTGCTCTGGTGGCCGGTGCGCTGGCCGCCGTCGCTGCGGATCGTGCTCGACCGGGGCCTGCTGCGCGGGCTGTTCGACCTGCATCGCACCGGCGGCGCCGTGCTCGGGCTGCTGATTGCGGTGTCGGTGTTCACCGGCGCCTACATGGCCTGGCGGCCGCTCGGCGGCTTCATCTCGGCCGCGATCGGCCAGCCGCAGTTCAAGCCGCCGGTCGTGCCCAGGGGACCGGCGACCGGCCCGAAGCCGTCGCTGGACGAACTGCTCGCACGCGCGCAGCAGGTGTTTCCGGGCCAGCCCATCGGCTATGCCCATGTCCCGGCCAAGCCGAGCCGGCCGCTGCGGGTGCGCTTCCGGCTGCCCGACGATCCGCATCCGAACGGCATCGGCTCGGTGTGGCTGGATCCGCGCACGGGCGAAGTGCTCGCGGTGCGCCGCTGGCAGGAACTCGACGCGGGCAGCGGCGCGGTCGCGGTGATCTACCCGCTGCACACCGGCGCGCTCGGCGGGTCGGCGCACGAGGCGGTCACGGCGCTGCTCGGACTCGCGCTCGCGGGCCTGGGCCTGAGCGGCGTCTGGCTCTGGTGGCGGCGCCGCGCGGTGGCCGCGGCAGCCCGGCAGAACGCCATGCCCGTCAACCGCACGATGTCATGACAAAAGACGCGTTCAGCGTCGACCGACTTTTTTCAGCACCCCAAGGAGGATCCGTGTTCAAGCAGAAGAAGTGCGCCGCGCTCGTGATGGCGCTGTTTCCCGTCAGTTTCCAGAGCTTCGCGGCCGAGCCCGAGCCCGCCGGCGGACCGAAGTCGCTCGAGGCGATCACCGTCACTGGCGACTGGCTCGGCTCGCCCAGCGAGACCAGGGTGCTCGAGCACCCCGGCGCGCGCAGCATCGTCGAGCGCCCGCAGATCCAGGAAAGCGGCGCCTCCAGCGTGCGCGACGTGCTGCGCCAGGTGCCGGGCGTGCAGGTGCAGGAGAGCAACGGCACCGGCGGCAGCGACATCTCGCTCAACGTGGGCGTGCGCGGCCTGACCTCGCGGCTGTCGCCGCGCTCCACCATCCTGCTCGACGGCGTGCCGCTCGCCTATGCGCCGTACGGCCAGCCGCAGCTGTCGCTGGCCCCCGTCTCCCTCGGGAGCCTGGAAGCGGTCGACGTGGTGCGCGGTGCGGGCTCGGTGCGCTACGGTCCGCAGAACGTGGGCGGCATCATCAACTTCGTGACGCGCTCGATTCCGAAGCAGTTCGCGGGCGAAGTGGGCGTGGGCGTCGAGGGCGCCACGCGCGGCGGCGGCCTCAAGACCACGCCGAGCCTCTTCGTCGGCGGCACGAACGAGAACGGCCTGGGCCTCGCGCTGCTCTATTCGGGCACGCATGGCGACGGCTTCCGCGAAAGCAACGACCACACGCGCATCGACGACCTGATGCTCAAGGGTGCCTACCGCCTCTCGAAGACCGACGACATCGCGGTGTCGCTGCATCACTTCGAAGGCCGCGGCCGCATGCCGGGTGGCCTGACGACGGCGCAGTTCGCGGCCAACCCCTTCCAGTCGGACCGCGCCTTCGACGAGTTCGCGGGCCGGCGCACCGACGGCTCGATCAAGTACACGCACAACGACGGCGTGAACAAGTTCGAGATGCTGGGCTACTACATCGACTCCTTCCGCGGCAGCTTCCTCGAGCAGGAGGGCACCGGTGCCAACAACGGCCGGCGCCGGCTGACGACCGCGCCGCGCGACTACAAGACCTTTGCCATCGAGCCCCGCTACTCGCGCCTGATCGACTCCGGCAGCGTGGTGCAGGAGATCAGCGTGGGCATGCGCTACCTGAAGGAAGAGGCCTCGGAGGTCGCGACGCGCAGCGCCTACTACACGCCGCGGCCGGGCTTCGACGCCTATGCGCTGGCCCGGCCCGCCTACCAGTCGAGCAAGGGCGGCACCACCGCGCATGCGGTCTACATCGACGACCGCATCGACTTCGGCAACTGGACCATCACGCCCGGCGTGCGCTACGAGTCGATCCGCTCGCACAACGACGTGTTCACGCTCTCGAACAACCGCGTGACGAACGCGATCTACCCCAAGATCGATTCCAACGAGGTGCTGCCGACGCTCTCGGTGCTCTACCGCATGAGCGACCGCTGGTCGGTGTTCGCGAATGCGGGCGTTTCCTTCGGGCCGCAGCAGTACGCGCAGCTCGCGCAGTCGACCACGGGTCTGCATCCCGAGAAGGCCAAGACCTACGAGATCGGCACGCACTACAAGGGCGAGAGCTGGAGCGGCGAGCTGACGCTGTTCAACATCAACTTCGACAAGGAACTGCTGCTGGCGCGCTCGATCACCGGCGACGTGGGCCAGTGGACCGACCTCGGCGCGACCCGGCACCGTGGCGTGGAGTCGGCGCTGCGCTACCAGCTCGGCAGCCTGAGCGATTCGCTCAAGGGGCTCTCGGTGTCGGCGACCTACACCTACACGCAGGCGACCTCGAAGGCCGGCGCCTTCGCCGGGCGCGACCTGCCGTTCTACTCGCGCCAGGTGGCGACGCTCGGCGCACGCTACGAGCGCGGGCCGTGGACCTTCAATGCCGACGTGTATGCGCAGTCGAAGCAGCGCTCGCCGGGCTCGCCCGACGACGGCGGGAAGTACGTGACGATCGAGGATTCCACCGGCCGGCTCGGCAACATCCCGGGCTACGCCACGATGAACCTGCGCGCGGCCTACGACTTCGGCCCTTCGATGAGCCACCTCAAGCTGGCCGTCGGCATCAAGAACCTGTTCGACCGCCGCTACTTCAACCGCTCGGTCGACAACAACGGCGGCAAGTACGTGGGCCAGCCGCGCACGCTCTACCTGCAGGCTTCGGTGGCGTTCTGAGTCCGTGGGGGCGCATACACTCGCGCACCCATGGCCCTCAAATCCACCATCTTCAAGGCCACCCTCGCGGTGGCCGACATCGACCACGGCTACTACGCCGACCATGCGCTGACGCTGGCGCGCCATCCGAGCGAGACCGACGAGCGCATGATGATCCGGCTCGTCGCGCTCGCGCTCAACGCGCACAAGCTGCAGGACGTGTGCAACGGCGACGGCACGCTGGCCTTCGGCGCGGGCCTGTCGAACGTCGACGAACCCGATGTGTGGCTGCGCGATTTCACGGGCGAGACCAAGCTCTGGATCGAGGTCGGCCAGCCCGAGGACAAGCCGATCATCAAGGCCTGCGGCAAGGCCGACGAGGTGATCGTCTACTGCTTCAACCATGCGGCCGAGATCTGGTGGCGCGGCATCGAGGGCAAGCTCACGCGGCCGCAGAACCTGCAGGTGCACCGGGTGCCGACCGAGGCCTCGCAGGCGCTGGCTTTGCTGGCGCAGCGCAGCATGCAGCTGCAGGCGACGATCCAGGAAAACACGCTGACGCTGGGCGACGGCAACCGCAGCATCGACGTGGAACTGCAGCGCTGGAAATAAGGCTCGCCCCCAGTCTCCGCGCACTTCGTGTCGCTGCGCCAACCCCTGCCGGGGGAAACACCAGCGGCCCGGCAAAGCCGTTCTGCGGTGCTTCACGAAGGAAGCGCGGGCATCATGCGGCCGCAGTGCCAGCACTGCTCGAAGCCGCCTTCGATGCGCTCGCCGCAGGCGCAATGCCAGTCGCGCTGCGGCCGGTGCTGCGCCGCATGCAGCACCTGCTGGGCGCGCTCCAACTGGCCGTCGTCGTCGATCCAGATCTCGGGCAGGCACTGGTCGGGCGGCAATTGGCCCATCACTGCACCGAGGAATTCACGCTGCACGCTGGCCCCGATGCCTTCCTCGCGCAAGGCATGCACCCACAAGGTGGCGATCGCGAGATTGGGGGCCTGGGCCAGACGGCGCATGAGAGTGCTCAGGGCGTGTCGTCCGGGCCGAGGGGCGCCGCGGGATCGTTGGGACCGTCGTCCGGCCATGGCGGAGGCTCGGCCTCGCGCGCGCGTTCCGCATAGCGGTTGAAGCGCCACGCCGAGTCTTCCATGGTGATGCGGCGCCAGGTCGCGCGCTTCTCGGCGGGCGTCATGGCGGGCCAGTGCTGCACCTCGTCGAAACTGCGGCCGCAGCCCTTGCACTCGTCGTCGCCCTGGCTGGTGGAGCAGATGGCGATGCAGGGCGTGTCGGGCGTGCTGTGGTACCAGTCGAGCCAGGCGGCCCAGGCCGCGGCGGGGAAACCCTCTTCGGCGACCTCGTCCTCGTGGTGGAACACCATCAGCGCATAGACCTCGGCCAGCGCGCGCAGCTCGGGCGCGAGCGTGACGCCGTCGGGCGACGGACGCTTGGCGCGCCAGTGGTTGATGGCGGCCTCGATGTCGGTGATGTGAATGGCGGCCATGGGCGGGAAAAAGCAGCGAGCGGCGATCATAGTCCGGCAATTCCCCGCGGCGGCCGAAGGGTATAGGCACTATGAAAATCGGAGCATCATTCGGCGCGGTTGCTAGCGTTTCGGGAGGTATGCTCAAAATTCCCGAAAACTTTTGGTTGCCAGATCGGGGGGCGCGATGCTCTAATCCCCCCACGAAGGGGAGTAGCTCCCGACTGCCATCCACGATGGCGGGCATCGCCAGGTCGTCAATACGAAGCACAACACTTCCGGCCTGTCGGACGACGCGTGTCCCGCGGGATGCGCGCTGTCGAGCAAGACCTTCGATTTGAACCTGCGCAGGTTTGGTCGAAGCGTTCACTGGACTCCCGGTCATCACGACTGGTCTTCGTCATCGCTCCGGCCATCCCCACGCGGGATGAATCGAAACGCAACGCATGCGCCGGACTGTCGCCCTCCCAGCCAGAGGCAGCCGGCACACGAAGACGAGAGGAATCTATGGAACAGTTCATGACCCCGGAGTTCTGGGTCGCGGTCGGTCAGATCATCATGATCGACATCCTGCTCGGTGGCGACAACGCCGTCGTCATCGCCCTGGCCTGCCGCAAGCTGCCGCCCGCCCAGCGCACCCAGGGCATCCTGTGGGGCACCGCCGGCGCCATTGCGCTGCGGGTGATCCTGATCTTCTTCGCGCTCACGCTGCTGGCCATTCCGTTCCTGAAGCTCGCCGGCGCCGTGCTGCTGCTGTGGATCGGCGTGAAGCTGCTCGCACCCGAGCATGACGATGCGCACGGCAACATCGCCGCGAGCGACAAGCTCTGGGGCGCGGTCAAGACCGTGATCATCGCCGACCTGGTGATGAGCGTGGACAACGTGATCGCCATCGCGGGTGCCGCGCAGGGTGCCGGTCAGGCGCACCAGATGCCGCTCGTGATCTTCGGCCTGCTGGTGAGCATTCCGATCATCGTCTGGGGCAGCCAGCTGGTCATCAAGCTGATGGACCGCTTCCCGATCATCATCACGGCCGGCGGCATGCTGCTGGGCTGGATCGCCGGCACGATGGCCGTGTCCGATCCCGCGCTGGCGAACACCGCGGCCTGGAACTGGGTGCCGAAGGTGCCTCAGACCGACACGATCCGTTATGCCGCCGGCGTCATCGGCGCGCTGCTGGTGCTGGTCATTGGCAAGTGGGTGGCTGCACGCCAGGCGCGCCAGCGCCCGGCCGAAGCCGCCACGAGCAGCAGCTGAGCCGCTGCTGCAGGCCCCGGCAAAAAAATGCGCTCGCGCTATCGACCAGTCTCTGTCACTCCAACTACTTGATCAGGAGCGGACCATGGAAAAGATCATTCTCTATGTCGACGACGCCAGCTATGCCGCCGAGCAGTTCGCCGAACTCGCTCCGGACGCCGACAGCGTGGTGGCGCGCCACTGGGTGCTGGTGGCCTGCGCACCGCGCATGACGCATCGCATCAGCAAGTGGGTGAGCCACAGCGCACGGGAGAACTGGCGCGCCAAGTGGTTCAGCAAGGTGCAGGCGCAATTGCTGCCGCTGCTCGAGCGCAATGGCGGGCAGGTGACGCCGGTGCTCGCCAAGGGGCCGCTCACCGAACTGACGCAGCAGCTCAAGCGCGAGCATTCGGCCACGCACGTGGTCGATGCGCGGCGCCCGAAGATCGGCGTGGACCTCGAACCCGTCACGCTCGACCAGACGCCGCCGCGCCAGTCGGGCTGGGCCTTTCCCGGCGCCGTGATGGGCATGGGCGCGTTGCTGGTGCTCGCCAACGAACTGGCCGAATAGGCGCGGCCGCCTCCTTCGACGAGCCCCGGTGCGGCAACGCCCGGGGCTCGTTGTTTTTTGGAGGCCCTGCGGTATCCTGCCGGCATGCGCATCATCATCAAATGGCTGCTCAGTGCCGTCGCGCTGCTTGCCGTGGCCTACCTCTACAGCGGCGTGCACGTCAACAGCTTCGGCTCGGCGCTGATTGCCGCGGCCGTCATCGGCCTGCTCAACATGATCGTTCGGCCGGTGCTCGTGGTGCTGACGCTGCCGGTCACCATCGTGACGCTCGGGCTGTTCCTGTTCGTGATCAACGCGCTGCTGTTCTGGGCCGCGTCGGGCCTGCTCGGGGGCTTTCAGGTCAGCGGTTTCCTGGCGGCGCTGATCGGCTCGCTGATCTATTCGCTGCTCGGCGTGATCATCGAGGCCGCGCTCGGCGGGCTGCTCCCGAAGCGCTGATCCCCCTCACTTCAGCGGCGGCTCCTCGGCCTGCCGCTTCACCAAGGCTTCGACGGCCCGCGCGCGGCTGTCGATGATCGACGCCTCATAGTGGTCGACCGGCGCATCGGGCCTGCGCATGAGCTCCTGCGCCGCCTTGAGACGGTCGCGCGCGGCCGGGTAGTCGAGGATGGCGACGTTGGCTTCGGCCTCGGCCCGCACCGCGCGCACGGTGTCGTTCTGCGCGCCATACAGGTTGGCGAGTGCACGCCAGGCGGTCGCGTCGCGCGGATGGGTGGCCACCCAGTCGCGCAGCACCGGCACCATGGGCGCGGGCTGGCGCGTGGCGACCGCGGCGTCGGCCGCGAGCAGCATCTCGGGGCGCTCCTTCGACTTGAGGTCGACCAGCGTGGCGGCCCGCGCCGCGCCGCCGGCGGCCAGTTCGATCTCGGCGTCGAGCCAGCGCGCGAGCTTGGCTGCGGCGGCATCGTCGGCGGTGCGTGCCGCAAGGCGCTCGGCCAGCGCGCGCGCCGCCTTGTGATCGCGCAGTTCCTTGGCCGAGAGCGCGGCCGCATAGAGCGTGCCGGCCTGCTGGGCGGGGCTGCTTCTCGCGAACTCGCCGGTCGAGGCGGCGTTGACCCACAGCCGCAGCACGTCGACGCCGGGCCGCGTGAGCACGCGGGCCCGTGCCGCGATCATGGCGTGGTCCATCGCGAGCGGCAGCGGCTCGACCGCATCCATGCGGAACTGGAAGCGGCCCTGCATGTCGGAAATGCGCTCGGAGTTGAGCGGATGGCTGCGCAGGTACGGATAGGAGCCGTTGTCGTTGAGCCGCGAGGCATGCTGCAGCTTCTCGAACATCGTCGCCGCACCCTGCGGCGCGAACCCGGCCTGCGTCATCACGCCGAAGCCCACGCGGTCGGCCTCGCGCTCCATGTCGCGCGAGAAGCTCAGCTGGTTCTGCATGAAGAGCGCCTGGCTGCCCATGATGACCGCCTGGCCCGCGTCGGCGTTGCGGCTCTTGCTGGCCGCGATCATGCCGAGGATCAGGCCCGCGATCATCAACGGCATCTGCCGGCCCTGCCTGCTCATGATGCGCGAGATGTGGCGCTGCGTGACGTGGGAGAGCTCGTGGCCGAGCACGGTGGCCAGCTCGTCGCGGCTGCCCACCGCCGCGATCAGGCCCATGTGGAGGCCGAGGTAGCCGCCCGGCAGTGCGAAGGCGTTGATGCTGCGGTCGCGCCCGAGAAGGATGGTCCAGGCGAAGCGCTCGTCGAGCTCGGGCGTGAGTTCGCCGCGCAGGCGGGCCGCGGCGAGCAACCGCTGCCAGATGTCCTGCACGTAGGCGGCGACCACGGGGTCATCGATGTAGTCGGTGTCGCGGTAGAGCTCGCGCGCGATCTGGTCGCCCAGCTGGCGCTCGGCGCTCGCGGTCATCTCGCCGCCGTCGCCCATGCCGGGCAGCACCTGCATCTGCGCGCCGGCCGGCACCGGCAGCAGCACCTGGCACGCGATCAGAACCGCGGCGCAGAGCGAGCGCAGCGCGGGCACGGCAGAACCTGGGGTCTTGGCAGGAAGAGTCAAGCGCGGCATTCCTCTCGTCGATGGCATGGGCTCGTATGATGCATCTCCGCACCGAATGTTCACACATGAGTAGCCACAGTCCGCTCACCCACTTCGACGCCCAGGGCCAGGCCCACATGGTCGACGTGGCGGCCAAGCCCGCCACGCACCGCGTTGCCGTCGCCACCGGCCGCATCGAAATGCAGCCCGCCACGCTGGCATTGATCGAATCGGGCACCGCCAGGAAGGGCGACGTGCTCGGCATCGCGCGCATCGCCGGCATCCAGGCGGCCAAGAAGACCAGCGACCTGATCCCGCTGTGCCATCCGCTCGCGCTCACGCGCGTGGCGGTGGCCTTCGCGCTGGCCGAAAACAGCCAGACGCCGCAGGTGGCCTGCACCGCGACGGTCGAGACCGTCGGTCCCACGGGCGTCGAGATGGAAGCGCTGACCGCCGTGCAGGTGGCGCTGCTCACCATCTACGACATGTGCAAGGCGGTCGACCGCGGCATGCGGATCACCGACGTGCACGTGGTCGAGAAGCACGGCGGAAAGTCGGGGAGCTACGTCGCCGGCTGAAGCGCGGCCAGCGCCCGCCGACTGACTAGGACGGCGCCCGGCCTTCCACCGGCTCGCCGGCGATCCAGCGCGCATAGGCCTCCGGAAAGGCGATGCGGAAGCGCTCGGCCTGCGCGCGCGCCTCTTCGTGCCGCCCCAGCAGCTCGGCGCTTTCGATCAGCTTGACGATCACGCGCGGCTCGGGCGAGAAATGCAGCGTGCGCTCGGCCAGCGCATGCATCGCGGCGGCATTGGCGGGTGTCACCGCCGTCAGCGTCAACTCGGCGAAGTCCACCTGCCTCGCGAAGAGCCAGGACCGCTTCGCCTTGGCGAGCGTGTCGTTCTCATAAGCCGGCAGGCGCTCGTCGCGCGGCAGATAGATCTGGCTGATGCGGATGTAGTCCCAGGTCGCGTAGCCGACCACCGTCATCAGCACCGCGGCCGCCACCGGCGCCAGCACCGATGCCTCGCGCCACCGCCGCCCGGGGCGCGGCCGGGCGGGCGGCGCCGGCCAGAGCATGCCGAGGCAGAGCCCGAACACCAGCTGGAACGGCCCGTACCACAGCGGGTATTCGAGCAGGCTGTGCAGCGCGACCGCGCCCAGCACGCCCCAGGCCATCAGCCGGTCCGGATCGCGCTCGCGCCACGGCCGTGCCGCCAGCACCATCCAAGCGAAGGCGCCGCAGATCAGGATCGACGCCGGCAGGCCGAGCTCCACGGCCAGGTGAAGCGGCAGGTTGTGCGCGTTGTCGAGGATTTCGGGGAAGCGCGCCCCCCCGTACAGCGTGCTGTAGTGCGCATGGGCGAGTTCACCCCAGCCCCAGCCCGTGAGCGGACGCTCGGCGATCAACGACAGCACGTTGTGCCAGAGCACCAGCCGCGTGTGGTCGCCGGGCGCGCCTTCCTGCAGGCGGCGCATCATGCCTTCCACCTCGCCAGCGGCCAGTTGCGGCAGCAGCCAGGCGAAGGCGAAATAGATCGGCACCATCGCCAGCAGCACCAGGGGCGGCGGCAGACGGAAGTGCCCGCCGGCGGCGCGGTCCGCAACCGGCGCGCGGCGCTCCTGCCAGGCGATCCAGCTCGCCACCCCCACGATCGACAGCAACTGGAGCAGGCCCGTCCGCGAGGTCGACGCGGCCGCGGCCAGCAGCAGGAGCAGCGTCGCGCCCACCAGCCAGCGGCGCGTGCGCACCGCCGGCTGCGTGGCGTGGATCCACAGCGCAGCCACGAGCGCCATGCTGATCAGCGTGGCGAACTGGTTGCGCTGACGCAGGTTGCCGTAGGCCTGGCCCAGGGCCGGGGCGGTGGTCCAGGGGACCAGGGGCTCGGCGAGGCCGTAGTACTGGAGCAGGCCGAGGAGGGCGCTGAGGAGGCCGGCGGTGAGGAGGCCGGCGGCAAGCACTGCGGCCCCCCGGCGCGCGATGCCCGCACCGACGCAGGTCGCCGCCGTCACCGTACCGAGCACCACCAGCGGGGGCAGCCAAAGCGCGACCATGCCTCGAGAGGAAACCGCCAAACAGGACAGCAGGATCGCGCCCGCGCCGCCCGCCAACCAGGCCCACACGGCGCGCGACGGCCGATGGGGAGGCATGGCGAGCAGCATCGCCGCGACGGACGTCCAAGTCGCGAGGAGTTGCCACGCCTGAACCGAGGGCCCGCCCACCAGCGGACAGAGGAACGGGAAAGCGACCAAGGCCGCGTGCAAAGCTCCGACGGCTTTTGGGGAAAGAGCGGCGGCTTCGAGAGGCGCTGCGCGGGAGGTCATCGGCGCGATTGTGCCGGGTGGCGAGCCGACGAGTGGCTATGCAACGGAGACGAGCGGTTTTGCAAAAAAACACCAATCGAGACATTCTTTAACAAATGTCCCCAACTGTTGCCGACGGGCGAGAGCTCCCGTCCGGTGCCGAAAGGTCTCTCTTGAAGAAACGCACAACTCGCCTGCGCCGCCTTGTTATCTCGCGCCGTGTCCTGCCCGGTTTCACACTGATCGAAGTCATGATCGTGGTGGCGATCATCGCCATCCTCGCGGCCATCGCAGTTCCCTCGTACAACGACTACGTTCGTCGCGGGACGCTGCCGGAAGCCTTCAATGCGCTGTCCGACTTCCGCTCGAAGATGGAGCAGTACTACCAGGACAACCGCAACTACGGAACCGCCGCCAAATGCGCGGCTGACGCGACCGCGGCGAATTGGAACAACTTTGCCGCCACGAAGCATTTTTCGTTCAGTTGCACGGCCAGCGGTGCCGCGTTCCAGAGCTACGTGATCACCGCGACGGGCAGCGGAACCGCCGCCGGACATGTCTACACGATCAACGAGACCGGTCTGCGCAAGACGACGAAGTTCAAGAACGCCACCGTGGACCAGGAGTGCTGGCTCACCACAAGCGCCGCGTGTTGAGAACCGGGTCCGTGATGAAGCAACGTGGCCTCACCATCATCGAGCTCGTCGTCACGATCGCCGTGCTGGCGCTCATCCTCGCGCTCGCCATGCCGAGCATCGGGACATGGATGGACAACACCCGCATTCGGAATACCACCGAGGCGCTGCAGAACGGCCTGCTCGCGGCGCGCACCGAAGCCATTCGGCGAAACCAGAACGTTTCCTTCTTTCTCGTGACGTTGAACGACGCTGGCACCATGGACAACACCTGCGCGCTTTCGACGGAAAGCGGCTCCTGGGTGATCAGCGTCAGTTCGCCGGCGGGCAAGTGCGCCAGCGCACCCTCGACGACCGACGCACCCATGATCGTTGATCGCCGCACGGTCCGGGATGGCGGCGGCGGGGTGAAAGTGACTGCGGACAACAGCATGGTCACCTTCAACAGCTTTGGCCGGGTCGTCTCCGCCGCGGGCGCCTCACTGACCCAGGTCGAAGTGACCGGGGTCAAGGACGGCACCCACTACCGCAACCTGCGGGTGAACGTGACGCCGTCCGGCGCGGTGCGGATGTGCGACCCGAACGTTCCCAGCACTGCCACCACCGATCCCCGCCTGTGCGCGGCCGAATCGAGGTAAGACAGACATGCACGCACCACTCAAAGCCCGGTCACGCCGGGCCTCCGCACCCCCTCGCCATCGCGGCATCGCCCTGATCGAGGTGCTGGTCGCGATGCTGATCTTCATGCTCGGCGTGCTGGGCCTTGTCGGCCTGCAAAGCACCATGACGCGCACGCAGACCGACTCCAAGCTGCGCGCAGACGCATCCAACCTCGCCAGCGAAGTCATCGGCCGCATGTGGGTCGACATCGCCAATCTGTCCGGCTACCAGGGCACCACCACCTGCACCGCCCCTAGCTGCCTCGAATGGCGCGCCAAGGTGGCCACCGTGTTGCCAAGCGGGAGCGCCGTGATCACTGTCGCGGCCAGCGGCGACGTCGCGGTGACGGTCTCATGGACGATGCCTGGCGGCGAAACCCACAAGTACGTGACCCGCAGCACCATCGCGCTCAGGACGGCGAGCTGACCATGAAGCACATCCATCCCCCTCTCCATATGCGCCGGCGGAGCTTCCGCTCGGCCCGCGGCTTCACCCTCGTCGAACTCATGGTCGGGCTCGTGCTGGGCATGCTCACGGTGATCGTCATCACCGAAGTCACCTCGCTCGCGGAGGGCAAGAAGCGGACGGTTTCCTCCGGCAGCGACGCCCAGGTGAACGGCGCGTTGTCGCTCTACACGATGCAGCGCGATATCCAGATGGCAGGGTACGGCGCCGTGGGAAATCTCGAGGCGCTGGGCTGCGCGGTCAAGGGCAGCTTCAAGGATCCAGATGCCCCGGCGGGTACCGTGGCGCTCAAGTTCGAGCCGACGCTGGCGCCGGTGGTCATCAAGGACGGTGCCAATGGAGCCCCCGACGAAATCACGGTGCTGCAGAGCCGGAAAGCCAACTTTTCCGCGCCCCTGCTCGTGACCAAGAATCACGCGAAGACAGGCAACTCATTCACCGTGAAATCCGCGTTCGGTGTCGCGGTGGGCGATTTGATGATCGCCGTTCCTGCCGATGGCAAATGGGATGCAGACAACTGGTGCGCCGTCTTCAGCGTGACCGACGACGGCGCGGCCACGCCCACCGACACCACCCTCGACTGGCGCCGTGTTCCTCACGTTGCAGGCGGAACCAGCAAAAGCAAGTGGAACACCAGCGATGTCTTTCCGGCCGGCGGGTACCTCGAAAAGAGCTATCTCCTGAACATGGGAAGCCTGTCGTTCAACACGTACACGGTCAATACGGGCACGCAAAACCTCGAAGTCACCGCCCGTACGGCCGAGGCCGCCTCGAGCACGGAGGCGCTCTATCCCCAGATCGTCAACTTGCAAGCGCTCTACGGCAAGGAGACGGTCACGCCGGGCCAGGTCGGCGCCTACGACGCGGTGACACCGCTCACATCCGCTGACTGGAAGAAGGTTCTGGCGATCCGCATCGCAGTGGTGGCGCGAAGCACCCAGTACGAGAGGGAGTCCGTCACGAAGTCCGCACCGCTGTGGGACGTCGGCGCGAACAGCACCCTGACGGGCGCGACGGACTGCGGCACCAGCAAATGCGTCCCGCTCAAGATCAGCCACGTGCCCGAGTGGGAGCACTACCGCTACAAGGTCTACGACACGATCGTGCCGTTGCGCAACATGCTCTGGAACTCGGCAGCCACGCCATGAAACCTCAAATCTCCTTTCGCGCACAGCGTGGCGTCTCGCTGCTCTTCGCACTGCTCGCGCTGGTCGCCCTCTCGCTCGCCACACTCGCGCTGGTGCGCTCGGTCGACACCGGCGCACTGGTGCTGGGCAACATCGGCTTCAAGCAAGACGCCACCGTTGCGGGTGACCAGGCGACGCGAGAAGCCATTGCATGGCTGAAGGCCAATGCCGCCAGCCTCAACAACGACGCTCCGGCCGCCGGCTATTACGCGAGCACCAAGGAGCTGAAGGCGGACAAGACCAAGGATGCGCCTGTCGACGTGACCGGCCAGCAACAGCAGGCGGTCGCAAACCGGAAGCTGGTGGACTGGAGCGACGAGCAGGACAAGAAATGCCCGTACGCCGCAGCAGGCTCGTTCGGCTCATGCGAACTCAAGTCGGTCAACGCCGCTGCGGTCACCGGGGGCAACAAGGCCCGCTACGTGATCTTCCGGTTGTGCGCTGCGGAAGGCAGTGCGAACGACGACATCAACAACAGTTGCGCTCAACCGTTGGCCAGCAATACGTCGGCGTCAGGGCGCGGTCTCATCGACTATGCGACGCCGCGCTTCAGCACGACCGGCGGCCCGTACTACCGCATCGTCGTGCGCGTGCTCGGTGCGCGCAACACGGTCGGCTTTACCGAAACCATCGTCAATTTCTACTAGCAAGTGCGCGGGTTCGCGACACGAGGAGTCCGTCTTATGTCCCACAGTTCCATCCGCCGCCGGTGGCGTGCCGACTCGCGCTCGGCGCGCACCGCGCTTGGCATCTTGTCATTGAGCATGGGTGTACTGGCATGCGTCGTGCCAGGCCTTTCGACCGCGGCAGACACGCTCATCCTCGACGAGCCGCTTGCCACGCGGCCGAATGTCAAGGCGAAGCCCAACTTGCTCTTCATCTTGGACAACTCGGGAAGTATGGCGAATGCGTACATGCCCGATGACATGAGCAACTCCGGAACCTTCGGCTACCGCAGTGCGCAGTGCAACGGCGTCGCGTACGACCCATCGGTGACTTATTCCCCCCCCGTGAGTTACGCAGGAACGCCCTTCCCCAATGCGTCCTTCCGAGCGGCGTGGACCGACGGGTTCGATCAGTCGGGTTCCGAAGACCTGGGAGGCACAACACAGCTCGCCTCCATCACCACCAGTTCGGCCGTCACGGTTTCTAGCGGGAGCAAATCGTTTCTATTCACGGACAGCTATGCGGCTGACACGTTCAGCGTTGGCGATATCGTGCAATTGGTCTCGGGCTCTGGCAGCAGTGCCAAGATCATGACCGGCGTCGTGACGGAATGGAAGAATTCGACCAGCAGCTGGAGCAGAGGGACCAGGACGCTCACGGTCAACGTCACGTCCTCTTCCGGGAGTGGCAGCGCCAGTACCTGGGCAATCACCCGCACGACTTTCAGCACGTATTACGTCTACAAGGGCAGCCAGCCGAAGATGGCGTGGAAGTACAGCAGCAGCGGCGTTGACACGACGACGACCTTCTACAAGGAGTGCACGTATGGAACGAGTTCCTCAGCCGGGAAGGCCCTGTTCGATACCGTCCAGTTGATCGACACGTCCGCTGAGGCCCAGAACTACGCCAATTGGTATTCGTATTACCGAACACGCCGCCTGCTCATGCGCACCGCCACCGGCAAGGCCATGCTGGGACTCGACGCGGGTTACCGCGTGGGATTCACCACGATCAGCGAGACAGGCGTGCAAGCGAATGCGGGCTTCCTCGACGTCGACGATTTCGGGGGAACCCACAAGCAGGCGTTCTATACGAAGCTCTACGCGGCAACGGGCAATTCCACGACGCCGTTGCGCGGCGCACTCTCCAAGGCGGGCCGCTATTTCGCGAAGAAGATGAGCGGCCAGACCTACGATCCGATGCAGTATTCCTGCCAGCGGAACTATGCATTGCTCTCGACGGACGGCTACTGGAACACGGGCAGCGAAGGCACTACCTACAAGGCGTTTCAATTGGACGGCGCGACCACTGTGGGGCAGCAGGACGGTGCCGACCCTCGGCCGATGAAAGACAACGGTGCCAGCGACACGCTGGCCGACGTGGCGGCCTATTACTACAAGACCGACCTGCGGACCGCCGATCTCGGAAATTGCAAATCTTCGACCTCCGGTTCCGAGCAGGACGTGTGCTCCAACAACATCGTGCCCGCAGGGCGAGACACCGCCACCTCGCAGCACATGACGACGTTCACCATCGGCCTCGGTGTGAACGGCACGCTGGACTACGACCGGAACTATCTGACCCAGACCTCGGGCTCCTATGTGAACCTGACCAACGGAACGGCCGAATGGCCCACACCGGCAGCAACGACTAACGGCGGCAACGCCACCAACATCGACGACCTCTGGCACGCCGCCGTCAACGGCCGCGGCCAGTACTACTCGGCACTCAATGCCAGCGCCCTGGCCGAAGCCATCAGCGGTGTGGTCAACACCATCCAGGAAGTCTCGGGCACTTCGTCGGCCGCCTCCACGAGCGCGCTGGAACTGGTCGCAGGCGACAACAACCAGGTCTACAAGGCCAGCTACACCACCAAGAAGTGGAGCGGCGATGTCGAGGCCTTCACGCTCAATGGCGATACCGGCGCGATCGGCACCACGGCGGTCTGGTCCGCCAAGGCAAAGCTCGATGCCACGCCCTACGCCGATCGCAAGATCTATTACCGCAAGCCCAACACCACCGTGCGGCAGGCTTTCGATTGGACCAGTCTGAATGCAGACGGCTACGGCAGCTACTTCAGCAACCTGTGCACGCGGGCTCTGGTGGCCGCTCAGTGCCTGGACAACGCGACCGATGCCGAGAAGACCAAGATCAACAGCGGTGACAACCTCGTCAAGTTCCTTCGCGGCGACCGCACCTTCGAAGCAGCCAGCACGGCCAACGGTACCACCCGCGCGCTGTACCGGCCCCGCGCCGGCGGCGTGCTGGGTGACATCATCAACGGCGCTCCCGCCTATGTCGGCAAGCCGCCCTTCACTTACAGCGACGCCGGTTACACGAATTTCGTGATCGCCAACAAGGACCGCAAGCCGATGGTCTATGTCGGCGCCAACGACGGCATGCTGCACGCCTTCTCGGCCAGCGGCACCGACGCCGGCACCGAGCGCTGGGCTTATGTGCCCAGCGCGGTGATGCCGGAGATGTACAGGCTCGCGGACACCGCGTACGAATCGCGGCACCGCTACTTCGTCGATGGCGCGCCGGTCATCGGCGACATCAAGGTCGGCTCCGAATGGAAGACCATCCTCGTCGGCGGACTGAACAAAGGCGGGCGCAGCTACTACGCGCTCGACATCACCAACCCTGAAGATCCCAAGCCCCTTTGGGAGTTCACCGATCCGAACCTGGGTCTGACTTTCGGCAATCCGATCATCACCAAGCGGAAGGACGGCACCTGGGTGGTGGTGTTCGCTTCGGGCTACAACAACGGCACGAGCGACGGCAACACCGGCGACGGCAAGGGACGCCTCTTCGTGCTGAACGCGAACACGGGCGCCAAGGTCATCAGCGGTGACATCCCCACCACGGCGGGAACGACCACCGATCCGAGCGGCCTCGCGAAGATCAACGCCTGGATCGACGATGTGTCCGACAACACTTCCAAGCGCTTCTATGGCGGCGATCTGCAAGGCAACCTCTGGCGCTTCGACATCGACAATCTGGTGTTGCCGAACCAAGGCGCGCTGTTGCTCGCGAAGTTCCAGGTCAATGGGACAACGCCGCAGCCCATCACCACGCGTCCGGAAACGGTCGAGATCTCGGGCAAGCCGGTGATCCTGGTCGCCACGGGTCGCTATCTTGGCGCTGCGGACGTGGAGGACAAGACGCAGCAGAGCATCTATGCGGTCAAGGACTCACTGACGGAGACCGGCCTGGGTGACGTTCGCAACAACAACAGCATGGTGCGTCAGACCTTCACTGTGTCGGGCAATACCGCGACCATCAGCAAGAACCCGGTCAATTGGAGCAGCAACAACGGATGGTGGGCGGACCTGCCACACAGCGGCGAACGCGTGTTCACCAACCTGGCGCTCCAGTTCGGCGTTGTTTCCGTGGCAACGGGCATCCCGAGCGGCGATGCCTGCAGTTCGGGCGGCTCATCTTGGCGCTATTTCCTCAATGCAAGCGACGGCTCGAGTTCTCTTCTCAACGCCGGGGAGCTCTGGAGTGCCAGCTCATTGATCGCTGGTCAGAGCTGGGTCAAGCTCAAGGATGGCAGCACGATCGTGATCCGGCCGACGACAGATGGCCGCCTGCGGGGTGAATCCGGAGGGAACCCGCCGGGCTCGGGAAACAATCCACTTCGCAGTTCGTGGCGGGAATTGGCGGACTGAGCATCCTGGTCGAAGGGGCCGCGAGCGCGATGGAAGCCGCCAAGGTCTCGCCGGGCGGGGTCAGTGCCGCGCCTGCAGGGCGTTCCTGGCTGCAGCGCGGCCAGCGGCCTTTGCTGCTGTGCGCCGGGCTCTCGCTGGCGCTGCATGCTGCGGTGCTCGCGTACAGGGTTCCGCCGCCACCCGATCCGCCTCGGGCGTCGGCTGAATACGCAACTTCCGGTGAAAGCGACGGCTCGGGGTCGAAGGTCGTGCGCCTCCGCGTCGAAGTCAGGCCGGCCGAGGCGCGACATGGAGCGTCGAGCGCACCCCAACCCGAAATGGTGACCCCGGCTCCAGCCGAAGGAGGCTCTGACACCACCGCGATGCGCGACGGAGAGGCGAGTCCAAGGTCGTCAGTCTCCGAGGTGCCACTGCATCGCATTTCGGACCGCTTGCTTCCGCAACCCGCAGAGCCGAGCTCGTCCACTTCGATGCCGCAACCCCCCGCTGCTTTCGAGACCTCGCAGATCACATCGACGGACGGCTTCGATGGCAGCGACTACCTTCCGCGGCGATTGCTCACGGTTGCGCCGTCCCCCGTGGCACCCATTGTCCTGGGTGCGCCGGAAGACAGTGTCCCTGCGGAGCGCTTTGTCGGCATCCTCTCTGTCTTTATCGATGAAAGCGGGCGCGTGAAACACGTGAGGGAGGATGGGACGTCCCTTCCTCCCTCATTGAGCGAGATTGCTAGGCATGCATTTGCAAGCGCTTTTTTCTCGCCAGGCCAACTGAATGGCGCTCCGGTAAAGTCGAATTTCCGGGTGGAGGTGGTGTTCGATAACTCTGGCACCCCTAAATAACCGCCCTCATGCCTTCAGGGGTCTTCGTAAGGCGGCCCTACCGGCTGAAAAGAGGCTATTACGGCTTCTTGGCGGGCGGGCAGCCAGCGGGGGCGTATTTCGCATCAGCGGTAGTTTCGCAGAGCCAGCTCCCCTCGGCAGTACGGGTCCAAATGATGGTCTTCGCAGATTTTCCCTTCAACGTTTCCGCTGCCGCACCGGCGAAAGTCCCTGCAATGGTGCCCGTGGTGTTCAGTGCAACGGTATTGGTAGTTTTATCAGCGGCCAGGGCCGTGCCGGCAGTCGAAGCGAGAGGTGAAGTAAAGCTCAAAATGTTGGAGCTGGTGGCACCAAGATCACATGCACCAATGTCGGTTTTTCCATTGTTAAGACAGTCTTCATAAGCTGTCTTTAAAGCACCAGTCTCCGACATCGCACGAGCAACCTGCGATTTCGCAACATAGGTCTGGTATTGCGGAATCGCAATCGCGGCCAAAATACCGATGATCGCTACCACGATCATCAATTCAATAAGCGTAAAACCCTTTTGTACGGCACGCGCACTGGACTGATTAAACATTTTTGATACTCCCGGTTGATTGACGTAAACCCGGGTTTACACCCGGAAATCAATCAACCGCAGCATCTGTGCCACGCGCCTTTACAGCGTCTACTTCAAATTTCGTGAATTATTTCTCCGGACTTATTTACATTAAGTGACAATTCTTCGGCTTTTGCAAATTGCATCGAACAGTTTTGTCATCCGTGCCTGCGGGCGCGCTAAAACGTCAGTACGCCATTAGCTTTCAACCACCGCACATCCCGATGCGCCAACCCCCCCACCTGGCGCGCCGCCAGCGACTCGATCTGGCTCATGATCTCGTCGGTTTCCGCGGGCTTGGTGTGGGTGATGTAGATCGGGTAGTGCTTTCCGGGATCGATGTGCGACAGCTCGTCGGCCAGCGCGAGCGGCGAGAGGTGCAGGCTGCGCTCGGCCAGTGCCTTCTCGCGATTGCCGAAGGCGGTTTCGATGACGAGCACGGCCACGTCGAGGGCGTTGACGCGGTCCCAGAACGGGGGGTTGCGCTCGGTGTCGCCGCTGAACACCCAGTGTGCGCCGCCGTTGGCGCGGCAGACGGCGAAGCCGCAGGCCGGCACGGTGTGGACGGCGGGCAGAACCTCCACCTGCTTGGGAAAGGCACTGCCCAATGCGAGCGTTTGGCCGACGGTGATGTCGTGAAAGCTCACGAACGGTGCCCCGGGGCTGGGAATGCTCTCGAAATCGGGCCAGATGACGTTGTTGAACACATGCGCGCGCAGCGCCTCGATGGTGGCGCGCAGGGCATGCACGCGCAGCGGCCGGGTGCGGCGGCCGCCCACGGCGTCGAGCAAGAGGGGCAGAGCGGCGATGTGGTCGAGGTGGCAGTGCGTGAGCACGACGTCGTCGATGCCGGCCATTTCGTCGAGCGTGAGGTCGCCGACGCCGGTGCCTGCATCCACGAGCAGGTCGGTGTCGACCAGGAACGAGGTGGTGCGACAGTCTTTGGCAATGGCGCCCGAACAACCCAGCACGCGAACCTGCATCGTTGAAGACCCCTCGCTTGAATTCGTCGCGGTCATTTGGTTTCGACCCGGGTTGCGCCGTCCCATTCAGGGTCCTGGGGTCGCAACGCCATCGAGGCTAAACGCTGCGCATAGAGCTGGTAAAGGACTTTTTTCGCGTCCTCGGCGAGCAAGGGGTCGAGCAGTTTCCGACCCTCCGCCCAGTCCTGGCGGCGGTAGGCGGCGAGCACCCGTTCCCACCGTTCGAGCTGGGCGGACTGCCGCCGCGCGGCGTCGGTGAGGGCGTCGGTGCAGGGCCCCAGCGGCGTGAGAACGGACACCGCCTGGGCCCTGCCCTTGACGAGCACGCTGTCGAGCTCCTGCCAGATGAAGCCGGGCGCCAGTTCGCGGGTGGCACCGCTCGCGACGATCTCCACGCCGTAGTACGCGCTCAGGCCTTCGAGCCGGGCGGCGAGGTTGACGGCGTCGCCCACCACGGTGTAGCTGCGCCGCGCGGCCGAGCCCATGTCGCCGACGCTCATCACGCCGCTGTTGATGCCGATGCCGACGCAGATCTCGGGGTGGCCCTCGGCGCGGCGATGATTGTTGATGTCGTGCACGGCCTGCGCCATGTCGAGCGCGGCGCGCACGGCCAGGGTGGCGTGCTCCGGGGTGTCGATGGGCGCGCCCCAGAAGGCCATGACGCAGTCGCCCATGTACTTGTCGACGGTGCCGCGATGGGCGCTGATGACGTTGGTGAGCCGGCTGAACAGGGTGTTGAGGAAGGCCTGTACCTCGGCCGGCGGCATGTGCTCCGAGATCCGCGTGAAGTCGCGCATGTCGCAGAACATCACGGTCATGTGCTTGCTCTCGGCGCGCATGCTGTAGCGGTCGGGGGTGACCAGCATCTCGTCGACGAGCTGCCGCGGCACGTAGGTGCCGAACAGCCGCTCCAGGCCACGCCGCGCGCGCGACTCGATGAAGTAGCCCCAGCCCATGTTGAAGACGAAGGCCAGCACCGCCATGGCGAGCGTCAACGCCAGCGGCAGCACGAGGTGGTGGCGCTGGTAGAGCCAGGCGTTCGCGCCCGCCGACAGCGCGATGGTGACGATGCCGAGCAGCACGGCACGCGGTGCGGGCAGCAGTGTCAGGCCTAGCGCGAGCACGAGCCCCGCGGCAAGGATGTTGAGGACCTCGTAACCCGCCGCATAGTCGGGCACCGAGAGCAGGCGGCGGTCGAGCATGGCCGAGACGAGGTTGGCATGCACCTCGACACCGGGGAACGCCGAACTCACGGGCGTGGCGCGCAAGTCCTGCAGGCCGGGCGCGGTGGCGCCGACGAGCACGATGCGGTCCCTGAACTCGCCCGCCGCGAGCCGCCCCTCGAGCACATCGGTCGCCGACACGTAGCGGAACGAGCCGCCGTCCGGCCCCCCGGGCCCGCGGAACGGGACCTGCACGCGCGCGGCCGCGTCCACGGGCACGCGCAACCCGCCGACGATCAGCGAATGCAGCCGCGACGTGCCGCCCGCTTCGACGAACGCCGGCAGCACCGGCGGCGACCCGCTGGCGAGCCGGTACACCGAAAGCCCCAGCGATTCGTAGTAGCCCGGCCGCCCGCGATCGCCCTCGTAGCGCGCGATGAGCGGCACGGAACGGACGACGCCGTCGTCGCTGGCCATCTGCAGCGTGTTGAGGAAACCCGAGGCAGGCGCCGCAGCGGCCAGCACGGGCAGGCTGGCGCCGAAGCCGTTCCAGACCGTGGCATAGCCGCGGCCGGGCGGGAAGGCGTCGGGCGCCAGCAGCGGGGCCGACGGCAGCTCGCCCTTGGCACTCGGCTTCTCGGTGCGCGTGAAGTAGTAGCCGAGCACCACGCGCCGCCCTTCGAGGGCGCGCGCGAAGGTGGCGTCGTTGTCGAGCACCGGTGCCAGGCGTTCGACCTCCACCGCCAGCGCCGGCATATCGCGCAGCGGTCCGCTGGCGATGCCGCGGAGCTTGTCGAGGCCTGAGCTGCGGTCCGGCTCCACGAACATCACGTCGAAGCCCACCACGGCCGCCTGCTGCCGGTCGGTGAGCTCGGTGGTGAGGCGGGCGAGCTTGTCGCGCGCCCAGGGCCATTGCCCCTGCCGCGCAAGGCTCGCGTCGTCGACGTCGACGATCACGATCCGCGGATCGAAGGTGCCCGCCATCGTCGCGCGCAGGCGGGTGTCGTAGATCAGACGGTCGAGCCGGTCGAGCGCATTCAGGTGCCAGATGCCGACGGCATGCGCCAGCGCCAGCAGCACCGGCACCAGGGTGATGGCGATGCGCGGCCAGTGTCGCCTCAGCGCATTCATGGCATCAGGCGCTCACGGGCCGTGCGGGAAAGAGCGCTCAGACCCGCACGAACTCCATGCGCGTGGCACCACCGAGTTCCAGCACGTCGCGCTCGTGCAGCCCGACGGCTTCGGTACCGAGCGGCGCGCCATTGAGGGTGACGGCCCCCATGACGCTCGCGGCCACGTAGCCCTGCCTGCGGCGCGTGACCACCGCCACGGCAACCCCGGGCTTGCCGATCGTGGTGACCACCTTCTGCAGCGAGACTTCCTGGCCCGCATCGGTGCCCGAGAGCACGCGCAGCACGGGCTGACCGAGCTCGACCAGCGCGCCGGCTTCGGTGGGGGCCGAAGACAGGGAGATCGCGTCCGAAAAGTCGCTCTCCGACGAAGCGCCGCGCGCAGGGGCGGCATCGGCGGCCGGGCTGCGGCTGTTGCTGCGGGCACGGAAATGGATGCGGCAGCCGCCGATGTCGATGATGTCGTTGTCCTTGAGCTTGCGCCGCTGGACGACGTGGCCGTTGATGTAGGTGCCGTTGGTGCTGTGGAGGTCTTCGACCTCGACCTCGCCGGCAGGGCTCATGTGCAGCAGCGCATGCTCGCCGCTCACCGCGGGGTTGTCGACGACGATGTCGTTGTAGGCGCGGCGCCCGAGCGTCGTCCTGTCCTTGGCGAGCGTCACCTGCCCGACCACGGCCCCCTCGATCGAGATGATCATTTTCGGCATCGCCGAGTCCCCGATGGCTGAATTTTTGTCACCCGCGGACCGCGACCACCGGCGGTGGCTTCGGCCTGCGACTATGCGGCTTCGGACGCATCGCCGATGCGCGCCTTGGCCAGAACAACGGAAATGTTATCCCGGCCGCCATTGTCGTTGGCCACTGACACCAGGAGCTCGGCTTTTTGCTGCAGCCCGAGGTCGCGGGCCAGCACGGCGAAGAGCTGCGCGTCGGGCACCATCTCGCTGAGCCCGTCGGAGCAGAGCATGTACAGGTCGTCGGGGCGCGCCGTGTGCTCGTGCATCTCGAGCACCACCTGCGGCTCCACGCCGACCGCGCGCGTCACCAGGTTGCGGTGGGGCGAGACCAGGGCTTCCTCGGCGGTGATCGCGCCGGCGTCGAGCTGCTGCTGGCGCAGCGAATGGTCGCGCGTGAGCTGCTCGAGCTTGTTGTTGCGCAGGCGATAGCAGCGCGAATCGCCGATGTGGCCGACCAGCACGCGCTGCGGCCGGAAGGCGGCGAGCACCATCGTCGTGCCCATGCCGCGCAGATCGGCATTGCTCATGCTGGCGCCGAGGATGGCCGAATTGGCCTCGTCGGTGGCCGCCTGCAGCGCGCGGCGCACCACGCGCACGGGCGCCTGCAGGCCGCCCTGCGCGGACCAGCGCGCGAAGCTGGCGTGCACCAGCGACACGGCCATGGCGCTCGCCACCTCGCCGCCCTTGTAGCCGCCCATGCCGTCGGCCAGCACGACGAGGCCGAGCGCCGCATCGACCAGCAGGTCGTCCTCGTTGTGGGTGCGCGCGAGGCCGACGTCGGTCAGCGCCGCGAAATCCCAGGCCAGCTGAGGTCGTACGGGAAAGAAGGACGCGCCGGCACCCGCCATGTTGTTTTCAAGAAGAGCGTCGACGTGCGACGGCTTCAGTGCTCCGCTGCTGCGCGCCGACCCAGCCGATGAGGGCGGCACCCGGTGTGACGATGATCGGAAAGCGTTCCATGAGCTGGACCGTGAGCGTACAGCCAAAAATCACCAGCGGAATGCCGATGGCGAGGCCATGTCTCTCGTCCCGTCGTGTTGCGGCGAAAAAAACGCCCGCAGCAGGTGCGGGCGTCTTCTTCTTTTTGCGCGGTCACGCGGGGAGCTGCAGAACGCGTGTCAGAGCTGTGCCTTCAGCAGCTTTGCGAGCTCGGAGAAGTTGCGCGTGACGGTGAAGCCGCACTCTTCCATGATGGCGAGCTTGGCTTCGGCCGTGTCGGCACCGCCCGAGATCAGCGCGCCGGCGTGGCCCATGCGCTTGCCCGGAGGCGCCGTGACCCCGGCGATGAAGCCGACCACCGGCTTCTTCATGTTGTCCTTGCACCAGCGGGCCGCGTCGGCTTCGTCGGGGCCGCCGATCTCGCCGATCATGATGACCGCGTCGGTGTCGGGATCGTCGTTGAAGGCCTTCATCACGTCGATGTGCTTGAGGCCGTTGATCGGGTCGCCGCCGATGCCGACCGCCGAGGACTGGCCGAGGCCGATTTCCGTCAGCTGTGCCACGGCTTCGTACGTGAGCGTGCCCGAGCGCGAGACCACGCCGATGCGGCCCTTGCGGTGGATGTGGCCGGGCATGATGCCGATCTTGATCTCGTCGGGCGTGATCAGGCCGGGGCAGTTCGGGCCGAGCAGCAGCGTCTTCTTGCCGCCGGCGGCTTCCTTGGCCTTCATCTTGTTGCGCACTTCGAGCATGTCGCGAACGGGAATGCCTTCGGTGATGCAGATCGCCATGTCGAGGTCGGCCTCGACGGCTTCCCAGATGGCGGCCGCGGCGCCGGCCGGCGGCACGTAGATCACCGACACGGTGGCGCCGGTCTGCTGGGCGGCTTCCTTCACCGAACCGAAGATCGGGATGTTGAAGATCGACTCGCCGGCCTTCTTCGGGTTCACGCCGGCCACGAAGGCGTTCTTGCCGTTCGCGTATTCCTGGCACTTCTCGGTGTGGAACTGGCCGGTCTTGCCGGTGATGCCCTGCGTGATGACTTTGGTGTCTTTGTTGATGTAGATCGACATGGTGTGTTCCTAATCAGTTGGGGACAGAGCTGGTCCGCTGCGCGGCCTGCGGTCTGTCCCGCAAAGTCACTTCGCTACTGCTGCCACGACCTTCTGGGCCGCTTCTGCCATGGTGTCGGCGCTGATGATCGGCAGACCCGAATCGGCCAGCAGCTTCTTGCCTTCGGCTTCGTTGGTGCCCTTCATGCGCACGACCAGCGGCACTTGCAGGTTCACGGCCTTGCAGGCCGCGATCACGCCGGTGGCGATGGTGTCGCACTTCATGATGCCGCCGAAGATGTTGACGAGGATGGCCTCGACGTTCTTGTTCTTCAGCATGATCTTGAAGGCCTCGGTGACCTTCTCGGGGGTGGCGCCGCCGCCCACGTCGAGGAAGTTGGCCGGCTCGCCGCCGAACAGCTTGATGGTGTCCATGGTGGCCATCGCCAGGCCGGCGCCGTTCACCAGGCAGCCGATGTTGCCGTCGAGCGAGATGTAGGCGAGGTCGAACTTCGAGGCCTCGACTTCGGCCGGGTCTTCCTCGTCGAGGTCGCGCAGCGCGACGATCTCGGGATGGCGGAACAGTCGCGTTGCTGTCGAAGTTGAACTTGGCGTCGAGGGCGATGATGTTGCCCTTGCTGTCGCGGTTGAGCGGGTTGATCTCGACCAGCGAGGCGTCCGTCTCCATGTAGCAGGTGTAGAGCTTCTTGAAGATGTCCACGGCCTGCGCGGTGGAATCGGCCGGGATGCCGATGCCGTCGGCGATCTGCTTGGCCTGTTCGTCGGTCAGACCCTTCTGCGGGTCGGCGAACACGGTGATGATCTTCTCGGGCGAGGAGTGGGCCACTTCCTCGATGTCCATGCCGCCTTCGCTCGAGGCGATGAAGGCCACCTTCTGCGTGGCGCGGTCGGTCACGGCCGAGACGTAGTATTCCTTCTGGATGTCCGCACCGTCCTCGATGTACAGGCGGCGCACCTTCTGGCCTTCGGGGCCGGTCTGGTGGGTCTTGAGCTGCATGCCCAGGATCTCACCGGCGAGCTTCTTGACGTCCTCGATCGACTTGGCCACCTTGACGCCGCCGCCCTTGCCGCGGCCGCCCGCGTGGATCTGGGCCTTGACGACCCACACCGGGCCTCCAAGCTTCTGGGCGGCCTCGACCGCCTCCTGAACCGTATAGGCCGGAATGCCGCGCGGCACCGGCACGCCGAACTTGGCAAGAATTTCCTTGCCCTGGTACTCGTGGATCTTCATGAGGGATGTCTCTCGGAAGGAGGGGGTTGAGAACGGGAGATCTGGCGTCTGAGGCTGTTTCTGCTCTGTTGCTCGCGGGCGACGGCAGCCTGGCGGCTGGGGGCGGCGAACAACCGCGGACTGTATCATGGTGCGCCGCACCAATACTCGACGTGCGGTTGCGGTCAATACGTACTTACAGGCAGGACCCACCATGGCCAAGGTTTTCATCGATGGCGAGGCCGGCACCACCGGCTTGCAGATTCGCGAGCGGCTCCAGACGATGCCGCAGATCGAGCTCGTGAGCATCGCGCCCGAGCTGCGAAAGGACGCGAACGCCAAGCGCGAGCTGATGGCCGGCGTCGACCTGGTGGTGCTCTGCCTGCACGACGACGCGGCGCGCGAATCGGTCGCGCTGATCGACCAGCTGCCCGGCCGCAAGCCGAAGATCATCGATGCCTCCACCGCGCACCGCGTCTCGCCGGGCTGGGTGTTCGGCTTTCCCGAGCTCGTGGCCGGCCACTGGCAGGCCGTGGCCGCGGCCGACCGCGTGGGCAACCCCGGCTGCTACGCCACGGGCGCCATCGCGATCGTGCGTCCGCTGGTCGACGCGGGCCTGCTGCCCGCGGACTTTCCGATCTCGCTGCCCTCGGTCAGCGGCTACTCGGGCGGCGGCCGCGCGATGATCGAGGCCTACGAGAAGGGCGAGGCCGCGCTGTTCGAGACCTACGCGCTCGGCCTCAAGCACAAGCACATCCCCGAGATCATGAAGTACACCGGCCTCACGCGCCGGCCGGTCTTCATTCCCTCGGTCGGCAACTTCAAGCAGGGCATGCTGGTGCAGCTGCCGCTGCATCTCGACCTGCTGCCCGGCAAGCCCCGGGCCGGCGACCTGCACGACGCGCTCGCTTCGCACTACGCGAAGAGCAACACGCCCGAGCAGTTCGTCCAGGTGCTGCCGCCCACCGACGACGGCAAGCTCGACGCGCTCGCGCTCAACGACACCAACCAGCTCGAGCTGCGCGTGTTCCCGAACGAGGACCACCGCCATGCCGTGGTGATCGCGCGCCTCGACAATCTCGGCAAGGGCGCGAGCGGCGCCGCGGTGCAGAACCTGAAGCTGATGCTGGCGCTCTGAGCGCCCGCGTTCTTCTTTTTCTTTTACTTACCGGTTCACGAGCCAGAGCCCCACGCCCAGCAGCACCGCATGCGCGCCGAGCGCGATGCAAAGCGGCAGGCGCGAGGGCTCGGCGATTTCCTGCAGCGCGTCGTGGATGCGGCGCGTGAGCAGCGCGCGCAGCGCCGGGTCCTGCGCGGGCTCGCCCTCGCCTGCCGCCGCCGGCGCGCCCTGCGCGGTGCGCGTCTGCTGCCACTCGGCCAGCACCTCGGCGAGCGGCAGCCGGCCGAGGAGCCAGCCGACCACCGCGCGCACCGCCCTGCCCTCGCCGAGCACCGGCGCCAGCGGCTTCACGAGCGCATCCACGGTGAGCCCGTCGGCCGCGCGCTGCAGCGCGACGTGGGCGCGCGGCATGGCCTCGATGCGCCCGGCGATGGCGGCGGCGAGCCGCTGCGACACGGCCTCGCCGCGCGCCGCGACGATCTGCTGCATCGCGCGTGCGCGGCCCCGCGCCACGCCCAGCATCGCGTAGACGACCACGAACAGCAGCAACAGCACGGCCACGAGCGAGGGCGGCGAACTCAGCAGCGCGAGCGCCGCGCCGCCGCCACCCGCGCGCGCCCCCGCATAGCCGGCGCCTTGCAGCTGGCCCAGGTAGAAGAAGAACACGCCGCCGCCGAGCACGAGGCCGAGCAGCACGCCCCCGAGCGCCGAGCCGGCGAACACGAGCCCGGCCTTCGCGCCGGTGCGGACGAGAGACGACATGGAATCCTCCGGTTGTTGTTGTCGCTGTGGGGCCCGGATGATGCATCAGGCGGCGCGGCCGCCCGGCGGCGGCTTCAGCCCTCGGCTTCGAGCAGCCGCGCCAGCGTCTGCAGGTCGCGCGCGATCCAGGCCGCATCGCGCTCGAAGGCCGCGTCGTCCATGTGGGGCTGGCGCAGCAGCGTGAACTGCAGCTCGCAGGCGTCGGGCGCCACGCCGATCACGCGGAACGGCAGGTAGACCTCCGGCACGCCTTCGGGTGCGACCCAGTGGTCGAGCACGCCGAAGTCGTTGGCGGGCGCGAAGCGCATCCGCACCTCGCCGCTTTCGGGCGTGGTCACGGTCCAGTGATCGCCGTGCGGCACCAGCGCGCTCTTGGCCAGGCCGCTGGCCCAGTCGGGCAGGCGGGCCGGATCGGCGGCAAGCCGGTAGGCGCGGCGCCAGTCGCAGGCCACGCGCTGCGTGACCACGCGGGACTGCAGGGAAGCCTCTTCATTCGGTGTCGTCATCGAAATCGCTCCTGAGCACCTTGGCCGCCACCGCGGCCGAAAAACCGCGCGCGAGCAGAAAGCGCATCTGCTTCGCCCGCTCCTTGGCGTCGGCGGGCGGCGCCTCGAAACGGCGGCGCCACAGCGCGGTGGCGCGCTCGAGCTCCGTGGCCTGCAGGCCGGCCACCGCTTCCGCGATGGCGGCCGGCGCAATGCCCTTGGCCTGGAGCTCCTGCCGCACCCGCGCAGCCCCCGCGCGAGCGGCCCGCTGGTGCAGCACCGAGGCCACCACCCGCGGCTCGCTGATGAAATCCTTGGCCGCCAGTTCGTCCAGCGCGCGCGCGAGCGTGCCGGGTTCTTCTTCATGCCTGGCCAGCTTGCGCTCCAGCTCCGCGCGCGAATGCTCGCGCTGGCTCAGGAGCCGCAGCGCGCGGCCTTTGAGAGAGGGACCGTCGAAAGCCATGCGCATCGCCGCACGGTCCCGAAAGGACCGTGCGCCCCGGACTTACTCGCCGGCCTTGTCGGCCTTGGCCGCCTTCGCGGGCTTCTCGGCCTTTTCGGCCGCGGGTGCGTCGGCATCGGCCGCCAGCAGCGGAATGCCCAGCGACTCGCGCACCTTGTTCTCGATCTCGCGCGCCAGTTCGGGGTTCTCGCGCAGGAACTCGCGCGCGTTGTCGCGGCCCTGGCCGATCTTCTCGCCGTTGTAGGCGTACCAGGCGCCCGACTTGTCGAGGATCTTGGCGTTCACGCCCATGTCGATGATCTCGCCCTCGCGGCTGATGCCCTCGCCGAACAGGATGTCGAACTCCGCCGTCTTGAACGGCGGCGACACCTTGTTCTTCACCACCTTGACCTTGGTCTCGTTGCCGATCGCCTCGTCGCCCTTCTTGATGGTGCCGATGCGGCGGATGTCCAGGCGCACCGAGGCGTAGAACTTCAGCGCGTTGCCGCCGGTGGTGGTTTCGGGCGAGCCGAACATCACGCCGATCTTCATGCGGATCTGGTTGATGAAGATGACCATGCAGTTGGTCTTCTTGATCGTGGCGGTGAGCTTGCGCAGCGCCTGGCTCATCAGGCGGGCCTGCAGGCCGGGCAGCGAGTCGCCCATCTCGCCTTCGATTTCGGCCTTGGGCGTGAGCGCGGCGACCGAGTCGACCACGATCAGGTCCACCGCGCCCGAGCGCACCAGCGAATCGACGATCTCGAGCGCCTGCTCGCCGGTGTCGGGCTGGCTGATCAGCAGGTCGGACAGGTTCACGCCGAGCTTCTGGGCGTACTGCACGTCGAGCGCATGCTCGGCGTCGACGAAGGCGCAGGTGCCGGCCTGCTTCTGCATGGCGGCGATGACCTGCAGCGTGAGCGTGGTCTTGCCCGACGATTCCGGGCCGTAGATCTCGATCACGCGGCCGCGCGGCAGGCCCCCGACGCCCAGCGCGATGTCCAGGCCCAGCGAGCCGGTGGAGACCACCTGGATGTCTTCCAGCGCCTCGCCTTCGCCGAGCCGCATGATCGTGCCCTTGCCGAACTGCTTTTCAATCTGCGCCAGCGCGGCCTGCAGGGCCTTGGCCTTCTCACTGTTGGCGACCGAGATGCTTGCGCCCTTGACGACTGCGTCCATGTGGAACTCCTTGAAAATCAACGGTTTGTGTCTGGTTTCATCCATCTGCTGTTAATCACAGGCTGGATGCTTGAACAGTAGTGTAGGGGCTCGTTGGGCGGAGTAAACCCGTTTTTTGGTCAGTTTGCTTTACCATTCGGGCCATGGCCGATGCCGCTTTCCCGCTCGATGCCGACGCCTGGCGGCAGATCCACCTGGGCCGCCTGCTGGGCCACGCCATGCGCCGCTTCGACGAGCGCGTGCTCGAACTCATGGCGCACGACGTGGACGTGCCGCTGGCGCTCTCCAACCTCGCCGCCCGCGCGCAGGTGAGCGCGGCGCACATCCACATCACGCGGCATCTCGCGCGCGAGGGCTCGCGCCTCACCGACCTGGCCGAGCGCGCCGGCATGACCAAGCAGGCCATGGGCGCGCTGGTGGATCAGTGCGAAGCCTGGGGGCTGGTCACGCGCGGCCCCGATCCGCTCGACGCCCGCGCGCGCCGCGTGCGCTTCACGGCCGACGGCCTGGCCTGGCTCGACGCCTTCCGCCACGCCGTGACCCAGGCCGAGCGCGAGTTCCGCGACAGCGTCGGCCACGACGTCGCCACCGTGGTAACCATCGGTCTGGAAGCGTACACGGCGGGCTAGACTCGGCCAGGAGACAACCTATGTGAGCGGCGCCCCTGCAGCGCCGTCAACCGGCCGGAGGTGGCGCATGCGGATTCTGATTGCGGAGGACGACCAGGTGCTCGCCGATGCCCTGCTGCGCAGCCTGCGCACCTCGGGCGCGGCGGTCGACCATGTGGCGAACGGCTCGCAGGCCGACACCGCGCTCATGACGCACAGCGAGTTCGACCTGCTGATCCTCGACCTCGGCCTGCCGAACCTCCACGGCATCGAGATCCTCAAGCGGCTGCGCGCCCGCGGCTCGCAGCTGCCCGTGCTGGTGCTCACCGCGGCCGACAGCGTCGAGGAACGCGTCAAGGGCCTGGACAACGGCGCCGACGACTACATGGCCAAGCCCTTCAGCCTGCAGGAGCTCGAGGCGCGCGTGCGCGCACTCACGCGCCGCGGCATGGGCGCCACCAGCAACACCATCCGCCACGGCCCGCTGGTGTACGACCAGGCCGGCCGCGTCGCCACCATCGACGGCAAAATGGTCGAGCTCTCGGCCCGCGAGCTGGGCCTGCTCGAAGTGCTGCTGCAGCGCGCCGGCCGGCTGGTCAGCAAGGACCAGCTGGTGGAGCGGCTGTGCGAATGGGGCGAGGAAGTGAGCCTCAACGCGATCGAGGTCTACATCCACCGGCTGCGCAAGAAGATCGAGAAGGGACCGGTGCGCATCGCCACGGTGCGCGGGCTGGGCTACTGCCTCGAGAAGATCCAGTCCTGATGCGCCTGGGCGAAGGCCGGGAGCGGGCATGAAGCTCTTCCAGCGCGCGCAGCGCTCCCTGTTCGGCGAGATCCTCGACTGGATGCTCACGCCGCTGTTGCTGCTGGTGCCGGTGAGCATCGGCGTCACGTGGCTGGTGGCACAGGGCATCGCCAATGCGCCGTTCGACCGTGCGCTCGAGTACAACGTGCAGACGCTGGCGCGGCTGGTCACGGTGCAGCAGGGCCAGACGACCTTCGTGCTGCCGCAGCCGGCGCGCGAGATCCTGCGCGCGGACGATGCGGACCGCGTGTACTACCAGCTGCTCGACAGCCACGGCAAGCTGGTCAGCGGCGAGGCCGACGTGCCGCATCCCAATCAGGACGAGCCCCCCGCGATCGGCGTGGTGACGCTGCGCAACGGCGAGATGCGCGGCAAGCCGGTGCGCGTGGCCTCGCTCTGGCTGGCCAGCCAGGACGATGCGGCGCCGGCCCTGCTGCAGGTGGCCGAAACGCGCGAGAAGCAGTCGGTGCTCGCGACCGAGATCATCAAGGGCGTGCTGCTGCCGCAGTTCGCGATCCTGCCGCTGGCGGTGCTGCTGATCTGGCTCGCGCTGGTGCGCGGGATCAAGCCGCTGTCGGTGGTGGAAGCGCGCATCCGCGAGCGCCGCCCAGGGGACCTGAGCCCGCTCGACGAGTCCTCCGTACCGCTAGAGGTGGTGCCGCTGGTCTCGTCGGTGAACGAGCTGCTCGACAAGCTCAACGATTCGATCCACACGCAGAAGCGTTTCCTCGCTGATGCGGCGCACCAGCTCAAGACGCCGCTCGCGGGCCTGCGCATGCAGGCCGACCTGGCGCAGCGCGAGGGCGCCAATGCCGACGAGCTCAAGCAGTCGCTCAAGCAGATCGGCCGCGCCAGCGTGCGCGCCACGCACACGGTCAACCAGCTGCTTTCGCTCGCGCGGGCGGAGAGCACCGGCGCGGGCACCGGGCGCCAGCCCTGCGACCTGGCGCGGCTCACGATCGAGGTGGTGCGCGAGGCGGTGCCGCGGGCCATCGAGCGCCGCGTGGACCTGGGCTACGACGGCGCCCAGCCGGGCGCGCCGGGCGTGGTGCTCGAAGGCAACGCCACGCTGCTGAAGGAGCTGATCCGCAACCTGGTCGACAACGCGATCAACTACACGCCTTCCAGCGACGAGCGCCCGGGCGTGATCACGGCGCGCGTGCTGGCCGATCCCTTCGGCCACGTGGTGCTGCTGCAGGTGGAGGACAACGGGCCGGGCATCGCCGAAGCCGACCGCGAGCTGGTGTTCGAGCCCTTCTACCGCGTGCTCGGCAACGAGGCCGACGGTTCGGGGCTGGGCCTGCCGATCGTGCGCGAGATCGCCAACCTGCACCATGCGCAGGTGAAGCTCGAGGATGCGCATCCGGGCCGGCAGCCGCCCGGGGCGCGCTTCACGGTGCGCTTCGAGGGCGAATCCGCGGCGGACTGACCGGCGGGCGGGCGCTCAGGGGGCGGCCCGGGCGTCCTTGCGGATCTGCAGCCACTCGGGATGCACCTGGCGCCCGAGGCGCTGCGGCTCGCGCTCGTTCAGGCTTGCGGGCGCGAGGCCGAAGCCGGCGAGATCGCCGCGCGACCACAGCCAGTAGCCGGCATTGGCGAGCAGCAGGAGGACGAGGAAGAGACGCAGCTTCATGGTGGCCGCGTCTCAGAGCGCCATGCCGCGCGGGCGCACGCTGACTTCGTCGCTCGAGACCATCTGCAGCCCTTCGGCGGTGCGCACCTGCAGCTCGCCGCCCCAGGCCACGCCTTCGCACAGGCCGGCGGTGCCGTCGCTGAGCTGGACCTCGCGGCCGCGCAGCGCATCGCGCGCGGCAAAGCGTTCGGCGAAGGGCGCGAAGCCCCGCGTCTCGAAGGCCTGCACGCTGCGCACCAGCGGCGCCGCCAGCTCGGCCAGCACCTCGGGCGCGCGTGCGTCGGGCCGCCATTGGCGCAGCCACGCCGGCGGGGTGCGCATGCCCTCGGCCTCGCGCGGGCCGATGTTGATGCCGATGCCGATCACGAGGTAGCGCGCCGCGGCGGCGGCCGTGGCGTCGGCGCGCGCCGCATGCGGCACCGCGGTCTCGATCAGGATGCCGGCGAGCTTGCGGTCGTCCACCCACAGGTCGTTCGGCCACTTGAGCGCGACCCCCGCCGCGCCCGTGGGGTCGAGGCTCTCGGCCACGGCGACGCCGACGGCGAGCGACAGGCCCGCCCAGTCGCGCGGTGCGAGCGGCAGCGCCAGCGAGAAGGTGAGCGACGAAGACACGGCCGCCGCCTCGTCGCGGCGCTGCGCGCTCTGCCAGGGCCGCCCGAGCCGGCCGCGCCCGGCGGTCTGGTGTTCGGCCACGAGCAGCACCGGCTCGCTGCGGCCGGCGCGCGCGCGGCGCATCAGCTCGGCATTGGTCGAATCGATCTCGGCCACGGCCTCGACGGCGAAGCCCGGCAGCAGCGGCGCCACCGCCGCGGCAATGCGGTCTTCGAACCAGGAGGCGGCCGTGGCGCTCGTCATGTGTCCGGTCAGCCCTCGGCTTTGCGGGCTTTCTTCTTCTTTTCCGATTTCTTCTCGGCCTTCTTTTCAGCCTTCTTTTCGGCCTTGCGGGCTTCCTTCTTCTTTTCCGCCTTCTTCTTTTCGGCCTTCTTTGCGGACTTCTTTTTCTTCTTTTCCTCGTCCTCGTCCTTCGGCGTCAGCAGCGTGCCGCGGCAGTTCTCGGAACCGCACCAGCACGGAAACTCGGACAGCAGCTTCGGCGTGTAGGGCTCGTCGATGATCAGGCCGTAGTCGTAGTTGAGTTCTTCTCCTGCAGCAATGTTGCGCAGTGCCTTGATATAAACGCGCCCATCGACCTCGTCGGCTTCGCAGTTCGGATCGCAGGAGTGGTTGATCCAGCGGGCGGCATTGCCGTTGACGTTGCCGTCGATCACCCGTCCGTCGTCGATGTGGAAGTAGAAGGTGTGGTTCGGCTGGGCGGGGTCGTGCGGATGGCGGCGCAGCGCCTCCTTCCAGCTGATGACTTCGCCCTTGTATTCGATCAGCGTCTCGCCTTCCGCAATGTCCTGCACGGCGAAGACGCCGTTGCCATGGACGGTGGAGCGCCGCGTCTGGATTCGGCGGCCGCCGGAAGATGTGGATTTGGAAGGCATCGCCGAAGTCTGTTAGGTTGAATATGCACACATGCGCGCGTGCGCATGCGCACGCGGGAAGCCGCAGAGTATAGAGAGCCCTTAGATGACAAAGACTTTGGTAATCGCAGAAAAGCCGTCGGTGGCGCAGGACATCGTCCGGGCGCTCACGCCGGTCGCCGGCAAGTTCGAAAAGCACGACGAGCATTTCGAGAACGAAAGCTACGTCGTGACCAGCGCCGTCGGCCACCTGGTCGAGATCCAGGCGCCCGAGGAATTCGACGTCAAGCGCGGCAAGTGGAGCTTCGCGAACCTGCCGGTGATCCCGCCGCACTTCGACCTGAAGCCCGTCGACAAGACCAAGACGCGCCTGAACGCGGTGGTCAAGCAGGCCAAGCGCAAGGACGTGACGCAACTCATCAACGCCTGCGACGCGGGCCGCGAGGGGGAGCTGATCTTCCGCCTGATCGAGCAGTATGCGGGCGGCAAGTCGGGCCTCAACAAGCCCGTCAAGCGCCTGTGGCTGCAGTCGATGACGCCGCAGGCCATCCGCGAGGGCTTCGAGGCGCTGCGCACCGAGAAGCAGATGCAGGGCCTGGCCGATGCCGCCCGTTCGCGCTCCGAGGCCGACTGGCTCGTGGGCATCAACGGCACGCGCGCGATGACGGCCTTCAACTCGCGCGACGGCGGCTTCTTCCTCACCACCGTGGGCCGGGTGCAGACGCCCACGCTGTCGGTGGTGGTGGAGCGCGAGGAGCAGATCCGCAAGTTCGTCTCGCGCGACTACTGGGAAGTGCATGCCACCTTCCAGGCAGAGGCCGGCGAATACCCGGGCAAGTATTTCGACCCCCAGTGGAAGAAGGCCAACGCGCCGCTCCTGCCCAATGGCGAGCCCGATGCCGAGCAGCGCGCCGACCGCGTCTGGAACGAGCGCGACGCGCTCGCCATCGCCGAGGCCGCGCGCGGCAGGCCCGCGAGCGTGACCGAGGAGAGCAAGCCCACCACGCAGGCCTCGCCGATGCTGTTCGACCTGACCTCGCTGCAGCGCGAGGCCAACAGCCGCTTCGGCTTCAGCGCCAAGACCACGCTCGCGCTGGCCCAGAGCCTGTACGAGCGCCACAAGGCGCTGACCTATCCGCGGACCGATTCGCGCGCGCTGCCCGAGGACTACCTGCCGGTGGTCAAGGAGACCATGGGCATGCTCGCCACGAGCGGCATGAAGCACCTGGCACCATTCGCGAAGCAGGCGGTGGACGGCAACTACGTCAGGCCCAACAAGCGCATCTTCGACAACGCCAAGGTGTCGGACCACTTCGCGATCATTCCCACGCTGCAGGCGCCCAGCGGACTCAGCGATGCCGAGCAGAAGCTCTACGACTTCGTGGTGCGGCGCTTCCTGTCGGTGTTCTTCCCGAGCGCCGAGTTCCAGGTGACCACGCGCATCAGCACGGTGGCGCACCAGGGCCGGAACTACGCCTTCCGCTCCGACGGCAAGGTGCTGGTGAAGCCGGGCTGGCTCGCGATCTACGGCAAGGAAGCCGTGAACGACGACGACGAGAAGGACGGCAAGAACCTGGTGCCGGTGAAGCCCGGCGAGATGGTGAAGACGCTCGCGGCCGACGCCAAGGGCCTGAAGACCCGCCCGCCGGCGCGCTATTCCGAAGCCACGCTGCTCGGCGCGATGGAAGGCGCCGGCAAGACGATCGACGACGACGAACTGCGCGAGGCGATGCAGGAAAAGGGCCTCGGCACCCCGGCCACGCGCGCGGCCACCATCGAAGGCCTGATCACCGAGAAGTACATCGTGCGCGAGGGCCGCGAGCTGATCCCGACCGCGAAGGCCTTCCAGCTCATGACGCTGCTGCGCGGCCTGGGCGTGGAGGAGCTCTCCAAGGCCGAACTCACGGGCGAGTGGGAATACAAGCTCGCGCAGATGGAGAAAGGCGCGCTGAGCCGCGACGCCTTCATGCGCGAGATCGCGCAGATGACGGAGCACATCGTCCGGAAGGCGAAGGAGTACGACCGCGACACCGTGCCGGGCGACTACGCCACCCTCTCCACGCCCTGCCCCAACTGCGGCGGCGTGGTGAAGGAGAACTACCGCCGCTACGCCTGCACCGGCAAGCCGGGCAGCGAGCCCTGCGGCTTCTCGTTCGGCAAGTCGCCGGCCGGGCGTACCTTCGAGGTGGCCGAGGCCGAGGCGCTGCTGGCCGACAAGCACATCGGGCCGCTCGAGGGCTTCCGCTCGAAGGCGGGCTGGCCGTTCACCTCGGAGATCGTGCTCAAGTACGACGAGGAGGCGAAGAACTGGAAGCTCGAGTTCGACTTCGGCGACGACAAGAACGCCGACACCGGCGAGATCGTCGACTTCAGCGATCAGGACACGGTCGGGCCCTGCCCCATCTGCGGCGCGCCGGTGTTCGAGCACGGCAGCAACTACGTCTGCGAGAAGTCGGTGCCCACGAATGCGCAGCCCACGCCGAGCTGCACCTTCAAGACCGGCAAGATCATCCTGCAGCAGCCGGTGGAGCGCGCGCAGATGGAAAAGCTGCTCGCCACCGGCAAGACCGACCTGCTCGACAAGTTCGTGAGCATGCGCACGCGCCGCGCCTTCAAGGCCTTCCTGACCTGGAACGCCGAGGAAGGCAAGGTGACCTTCGAGTTCGCGCCGCGCGAAGGCGGCAGCAAGTTCCCGCCGCGCAAGACCTTCGGCAAGGCGGCGCCCGCGGGCAAGACCGCGGCGGCGAAGAAGGCGGCAGCCAAGACGCCCGCGGCCAAGAAGGCCCCGGCCGCGAAGAAGGCCGCCGCGCCGCGCAAGCCCGGCGCGGGCCTGAAGCCGAGCGACTCGCTGGCCGCGGTGATCGGCGCCGAGCCGGTGGCGCGCACCGAGGTCATCAAGAAGCTCTGGGACTACATCAAGGCCAACGGCCTGCAGGACGCGACGAACAAGCGCGCCATCAACGCCGACGCCAAGCTCAAGCCGGTGTTCGGCAAGGACCAGGTGACGATGTTCGAGCTAGCGGGCATCGTGGGCAAGCATCTGTCGGCGCCATGAGCATGCAGCGCCGACAGCTCGTTCTGGCCGTGGCCGCCGCCGCGTTCGCGGGCGCTTCCGTGCCGGCGCTGGCCGCCGCATGGCCTGACAGGCCCGTGAAGCTCGTGGTGCCCTTCCCGCCCGGGCAGGCCACCGACATCTTCGCGCGCGCGCTCGCCGAGCAGCTCGGCCGCCGGCTCGGGCAGCCCGTGATCGTCGACAACAAGGCCGGCGCGGGCAGCAACATCGGCACCGAGTTCGTGGTGCGCGCGCCGGCCGACGGCTACACGCTGGTGGTGGCCGGCAGCGCGATGGCGGTGAATCAGACGCTCTACGCCAAGCCGGGCTTCGACCCGCGCAAGGACCTGGTCGGTATCTCGCTGATCGCGACGGTGCCGCTGGTGTTCCTTGCCACGCCCGAAAGCGGCATCCGCAGCATGGCCGAGCTGGTCGCGCGCGCCAAGGCCGAGCCGGGCCGGCTCAGCTACGCGAGCGCCGGCATCGGCGGCACGCAGCACCTGTCGGGCGAGATGTTCAAGTCGGCGGCGCGCGTGTTCATCACCCACATCCCCTACCGCGGCAGCGGTCCGGCGCAGGCGGACTTCCTCGGCAACCAGGTGCCGCTGATGGTCGACTCGGTCACGGCGGCGCTGCCGCACATCAAGTCGGGCAAGGCGGTGGCGCTGGCGGTCACCTCGGCGAAGCGCTCGTCGCAGCTGCCCGAGGTGCCGACGGTGCGCGAAAGCGGCGTGGCCGGCACCAAGGATTTCGAGGCCGTGGGCTGGCTGGGCCTGATGGCGCCGCGCGGCACGCCGGCCGAGGTCACGGAGCGGCTCAACAGGGAAGTGACCGAGATCCTCAAGACCGAGCAGATGGCGCGCTTCATCCGCGACCGCGGCTCCGAGCCGGCGCCCACCACGGGCGCCGAGTTCGACCGCTTCGTCGCGAGCGAGATCCAGCGCTGGGGCCAGGCGGTCAAGGCCTCGGGCGCCAAGCCCGAGTAGCCAGCCGCGGCTCAGGCAGGCGTCGCCGCCTGCGCGCCCAGGTCCACGTCCGCGAGCAGCCAGCGGCGGAAGTGGTCGAGCGTGGCGAGCTGGCCGCGCCCTTCCGGGTAGCAGAACCAGTAGCCCTCGTTGCCGCGGTAGCCGCCCTCGGGCAGCGGCTCGTCGACGAGCCCCGCGGCAATGTCGTCCTGCACCAGGCAGCGCGGCACCAGCGCCACGCCCATGCCGACCATGACCGCGCGGATCATGGTCTGGAACTGGTCGAACTGCGGGCCGGCCAGCGGATCGAGGCCGCGCACGCCGTGCGCCTCGCTCCATTGCAGCCACGACTGCGGCACCGTCACATGGCGCAGCAGCGTGCAGCGCGCCACGTCCTGAGGGGCGCGGATGCGCACCTCGGCCAGCTCCGCGCGCGGCGCGATCAGCGCCACGTCCTGCCCCGCGAGGTAGTGCGAGCGCGCGCCGGGCCAGTGGCCGTCGCCGAACAGGATCGCGCAGTCGAGCTCGGGCCGCTCGAAGTCGTAGCCGTGCACGAAGGGCACGAAATGCAGCGTGATCTGCGGATGGCGGCGCTGGAAGTCGGGCAGCCGCGGAATCAGCCACTTGGCACCGAAGGTCGGCAGCGTCGAGAGGTGCAGCGCGCCGCCGCCGTCGCCGCTGGTGATGAGCTCGAGCGTGGCCGCCTCGAGCTGCGCGAGCACCGCGCGCACCGCCTTCTCGTAGCGTTCGCCCGCGGGCGTGAGCGCGAGGCGCTTGCGGCTGCGCTCGAACAGCGGCACGCCGATCCAGCGTTCGAGCTCCTGCACCTGCTTGCTCACGGCGCCCTGCGTGAGGTGCAGCGCCTCGGCGGCGCGCGAGACGCTGTCGAAGCGCACCACGGCCGAGAAGGCGCGCAGCAGGTTCAGAGGCGGGGAGAGACGGCGGAGCGACATGGCGGGATGTCCATCAAAACATTCCAGATCAGAATGTTAGCTGGTCTATCCTTTGCTTGGATGAACAGGCAACTTTTTGCTTCGTTCCTCCTCTTCCATTGGAAAAATCCCCCATGCAACGTCGTCTTCTTCTTTCCGCGCTGGCGGCAGCCACTGTCGCTCCTGGAATGTCTTTCGCCCAAGGCAAGCCGATCCGGATGATCGTGCCCTTCCCGCCCGGCGGCGCCACCGACATCACGGCGCGCGTGCTTTCGGAGCCGCTGGCCAAGATCCTGCAGCAGCCCGTGGTCATCGACAACCGCGCCGGCGCCGGCGGCTCCATCGGCATGGCCGAAGTGGCGCGCTCGGCACCCGACGGCCTCGCCTTCGGCGTGGCCACGCTCTCGACGCACGGCGTGAACCCGGCCGTATACCAGAAGCTGCCCTACGACCCGGTCAAGGGCTTCGTGGCGGTGACCGAACTCGTGAAGGCGCCGGGCGTGGTCGTGATCAACCCGCAGGTGCTGCCGGTGAAGAATTTCGCCGAACTCGTGAAGCACCTGAAGGCCAACCCGGGCAAGGTGTCGTACGCCTCGCCGGGCAACGGCACCATCGGCCACATGTGGGGCGAGCTGTTCAAGAGCAGCACCGGAACCTCGATGGTGCACATCCCCTACCGCGGTGCGGGCCCGGCGCTCAACGACGTGCTCGCGGGCGAGGTGCCGGTGTACTTCGACCAGGTCGCCTCCTCGCTGCCGCACGTGAAGGCGGGCAAGCTCAAGGCGCTGGCGGTGTCGTGGAGCGGCCGGCTCGACGTGCTGCCCGAGGTGCCGACCTACCGCGAACTCGGCTACGCCGCCAACAACGATCCCTCGTGGTTCGGCCTCGTGGCGCCGGCCGGCACGCCCGCCGACATCGCGCTGCGCATGCAGCAGGCGGTGGCCACGGCGCTGAAGGACGCCTCGGTGCGCGAACGGCTCGCGCTGCAGGGGCTCTATGCCTCGGGCACGACGCCGGCCGAGTTCGCGAAGCAGATCGACAGCGAGATCGAGAAGATGAAGAAGGTCGCCGCCTTCGCCCGCATCCGATTGGACTGAGCCTGCCTATGCATCCTGTTCTCAAGCTGATCCAGACCCGCACCCAGGGCTCGGCGCAAGTGACCGCGCTGCCCGGGACCACGCCGCTGGTGCTCGACTCGCCGCACAGCGGCACCGCATACCCGGCGGACTTCCGCTCGGTGCGCGACCTGGCGACGCTGCGCCGCGCCGAGGACACGCACGTCGAGAAGCTCTACGCCTTCGCGCCCGACATGGGCGTGGCGTGGATCGAGGCCCACTTCCCGCGCAGCTACCTCGACGCGAACCGCGACCTCACCGAACTCGACACCACCATGCTCGACGGCCCCTGGGACGGGCCGCTGTCGGACGACCCACGCGTGCTGTCGAAGGTGCGGCTCGGCAAGGGCCTGGTCTGGAAGCTCACCGACGAGGGCGAGCCGATCTACGACCGGCGGCTCGGCGTGGACGAGGTGCGCGCGCGCATCGACCAGTGCTGGCGGCCCTACCACGCGGCCGTGGCCGAGGCGATCGACGCGGCGCATGCGCGGCACGGCTACAGCATCCACATCAACTGCCACTCGATGCCGGCCGTCGCGGGCAGCCATGCGACCGACTTCCCCGGCGTGGCGCATGCCGACTTCGTGATCGGCGACCGCGACGGCAGCACCGCCGACCCGGCGCTGTCGCAGCGCATCTGCGCGCACCTGCGCGCGCGCGGCTACAGCGTCGACTACAACCATCCGTACAAGGGCGTCGAACTGGTGCGGCGCAACGGGCGGCCCGCGACGCACCGGCACAGCATCCAGGTCGAGATCAATCGCAAGCTCTACATGGACGAGGCCACGCTCGCGCTCGACGAGGCGAACGCCGCGCGGCTGCAGGCGGACCTGCGATCGATGGTCGAGATGCTGCTCGCCACCGATCCGCGCTGAGGCATAACAACCCTGAGGCCGCCGGGGGGTGTGGCGGCGCGGCCGGCGCCGCGCCGGCCTATAGTGGCCGCCAGTCCCACCATTGCCTGGAGTTTTCCGTGAAGCCATTCATTGCAGCCGTCCTTGCCCTCGCGATCGGTGCCCTGGCGGCGGGCTGCGCCGGCACGGGGTCGGCGGGCGGCAGCGACCGCGCGGCCTCGTCCGGCAGCGGCGTGACGGTGTTCGGCACCATCGACGCCGGCGTCAGCGGCACGACGAACCGCTCGGACCGCCGCTAGGCGGCCGACCGGCTCAGCGCCGCAGCAGCGCCTGGCGCAGCACCCGCGCCGCGCGGTCGCGGATGCGGCCGGGCCCGCTGTCGGGCGCGGTGCGCGGCGCCACCTTCGCGGTCGCGCAGGCCCAGAGGAAGTCGTGCAGGATCGGCGTGTCGTCCACCGTGTCGGTGCCGCCGTACTTGTGGAATTCGGGGTGCCACTGCGTGGCGGAGATGTAGCTGCGGCCCTTGTCGGGCCGGCGGCGGATCGCCTCGGGCACGCGGTCGGGCAGGCTCCAGGCCTCGACCTCGAAGCCGGGCGCGAGGTCCTTCACGCCCTGGTGGTGGATGCTGTTGACGCGCGCCGTCCGCACCTCGGGATAGAGCTTCGCGAGGCGCGTGCCTTCGACGATCTCGATGTCGTGGAAGTTCTGGTCGTAGGTCACCGGATCGCGGTGCCGCTGCGTCTGCGGATGCTGGTGCTGCGCCTCGATGTCCTGGTAGAGCGTGCCGCCGAAGGCCACGTTGATCAGCTGCAGGCCGCGGCACACGCCGAAGATCGGCTTGCCGGCCTGTTCGAAGGCCTCGACGAGCGCGAGGTCGTAGAGGTCGCGGATGCGGTCGCCGACCCAGGCGTCCTTGAGCGGCACCTCGCCGTAGCTGCCGGGCCAGACGTCGGCGCCGCCGTGCATCACCACGCCGTCGAGCCACTCGGCATAGTGCGAGAGCTTGGTGTCGCCGCGCGCGGTCTCGCCGGTGGGGCAGGGCACCATCACCACCATCGCGCCCGCGGACATGAGCCAGTGGGCGATGGATTGCTCGACGTACTGCAGCGTCTTGTTGGTGAACAGCGATCGCGCCGGGTCCGCATGCGAGAAGCAGGCGGAGAGACCGATCTTCAGCCGGGCAGCGACGGGTTGGGGCATCTCGGAGCGAGCAGGGCGTGCAAAGCGGAAAGGAAAGTCCATTGTGGCGCTTTGGCCTCTCGCCGCGGGTCGGACGAAACGCCAAGTATGCTTTCAACGCCGCCACGACCGACAAGGAAGACAAAGCCATGAAGACCATCCAGGGCCCGGCCATATTCCTGGCCCAGTTCGCCGGAGACCAGGCCCCGTTCAACTCGCTCGACGCCATTGCCGGCTGGGCCGCGGGCCTGGGCTACAAGGGCGTGCAGATCCCGAGCTGGGACGCGCGCCTGTTCGACCTGCGCCGCGCCGCCGAGAGCAGGACCTACTGCGACGAGGTCAAGGGCATGCTCGCCGGCCACGGCCTGCAGATCACCGAGCTCTCGACTCACCTGCAGGGCCAGCTGGTGGCGGTGCACCCGGCCTACGACGCCGGCTTCGACGGCTTCGCGGCGCCCGAGGTGCGCGGCGACCCGGTGCGGCGCCAGCAATGGGCGGTGGAACAGCTGCACCTCGCGGCCCGGGCCTCGGCCAACCTGGGGCTGCGCGCGCACGCGACCTTCTCGGGCGCGCTCGCCTGGCCCTACCTCTATTCGTGGCCGCCGCGGCCGCCGGGCCTGATCGAGGAGGCCTTCGACGAGCTCGCGCGCCGCTGGCGCCCGATCCTCGATGCCTTCGATGCGGCGGGCGTGGACGTGGGCTACGAGATCCACCCCGGCGAAGACCTGCACGACGGGGTGAGCTACGAGATGTTTCTGGAGCGCGTGAACAACCATCCGCGCGCCTGCCTGCTGTACGACCCGAGCCACTTCATGCTGCAGCAGCTCGACTACCTGGCCTACATCGACCACTACCACGAGCGCATCAAGATCTTCCACGTCAAGGACGCCGAGTTCAATCCGACCGGCAAGCAGGGCGTCTACGGCGGCTTCCAGAGCTGGATCAACCGGGCCGGGCGCTTCCGCTCGCTGGGCGACGGGCAGGTCGACTTCGGCGCGATCTTCTCCAAGATGGCGCAGTACGACTTCCCCGGCTGGGCGGTGCTCGAGTGGGAATGCTGCATCAAGCATCCCGAGGATGGCGCGCGCGAGGGCGCGAAATTCATCGCCGACCACATCATCCGCGTGGCCGACCGGGCCTTCGACGATTTCGCGGCGGGCGGTGTCGACGTCGCGGGGAACCGCCGCACCCTGGGCCTGGCCTGAGCCGCGCCCGCGCGGGCGCTATCCTGTCGATAGCAAAAGGGGCACGGGCGGCGCGCGTCTGCATTCCGCCACGCGCTCGACAAGCAACTGTCATGCCTCGCGGGCTATAATGTCGGGTTCGTTTCGATGACCACGACGAAGTTATTCGTCAACCGCCGGCCTGCGCACTTTGGCCCGGGCCGGTTTCACAGTGTGTTGGAGCGCCAGACCGGGCGCCCATGATTGCCACCACTGCCTTCGTTCTTGTTGAAGCGAATAGCGCCTCCGCCGCCCCGCGGTGGCGCGAAGACAAGCGGCCCTGCCACGGCGCGTTCGCGCTGCCGGGCTCCGGCCGAAGAAACAATGACGCTGGATTTCATCTCCAACACACTTATCGGACGACTCAGAGGTAATCGCACATGCCCAAGGAAGAACTGATCGAAATGAACGGCGCAGTGACCGAGGTCCTGCCCGACTCGCGCTACCGCGTCACGCTCGACAACGGCCATCAGCTGATCGCCTACAGCGGCGGCAAGATGCGCAAGCACCACATCCGCATCCTCGCGGGCGACAAGGTCTCGCTCGAACTCTCGCCCTACGACCTGACCAAGGGTCGCATCACCTTCCGCCACCTGGAGCGCCGCGGCCCCCCGCCGACCAACTCCGGCAACAACAACACGCCCCGCCGCTGATCCGCGACCGACGAAAGGGCCTTGCGGCGCCCCGCGACGGGTGCTCGGCAAGGCCTTTTGGTTTTTGCGGTCCTCATTCGGCTGCCGAACGATGACCCCACCCGATTCCACAGCCGGCGCCTCCCAGGCCGACGCCCGCGGCTTCGCCACGCTGGCGCTCTCGCCGCAGATGCTGGCCAACCTCACGCAGCTCGGCTACACGCAGATGACGCCGATCCAGGCGGCCAGCCTGCCGCCCGCGCTGCTCGGCAAGGACCTGATCGCCCAGGCCAAGACGGGCAGCGGCAAGACCGCCGCCTTCGCCCTCGCGCTGCTCGCCAACCTCAATCCGCGCCGCTTCGCGGTGCAGGCGCTGGTGCTGTGCCCCACGCGCGAACTGGCCGACCAGGTCACGACCGAGATCCGCCGCCTCGCGCGCGCCGAGGAGAACATCAAGGTGGTCACGCTCTGCGGCGGCGTCGCGCTGCGCGGGCAGGTCGCGAGCCTGGCGCACGGCGCGCACATCGTCGTGGGCACGCCGGGCCGGATCATGGACCATCTGGAGCGCGGAAACCTCGACCTCGAGCCGCTCAACACGCTGGTGCTCGACGAGGCCGACCGCATGCTCGACATGGGCTTCTTCGACGACATCGTGAAGGTCGCGCGCCAGTGCCCGAAGGAGCGGCAGACGCTGCTGTTCTCGGCCACCTACCCCGAAGGCATCGCCCGGCTCGCGCAGCAGTTCATGAAGAGCCCCGAGCAGGTCACGGTGCAGGCGCAGCACGAAGGCAGCCGCATCCGCCAGCGCTGGTACCAGGTGAAGGAGAGCGAGCGGCTGCATGCGGTGAGCCTGCTGCTCGACCACTTCCGCCCCGTCAGCACGCTGGCCTTCTGCAACACCAAGCAGCAGTGCCGCGACCTGGTGCAGGTGCTGCAGGCGCAGGGCTTCAGCGCGCTGGCGCTCTTCGGCGAACTCGAGCAGCGCGAGCGCGACCAGGTGCTGGTGCAGTTCGCCAACCGCAGCTGCTCCGTGCTGGTGGCCACCGACGTGGCGGCGCGCGGGCTCGACATCGCGCAGCTCGAGGCGGTGATCAACGTCGACGTGACGCCCGATGCCGAAGTGCACATCCACCGCATCGGCCGCACCGGCCGCGTCGGCCAGCAGGGCGGCGCCGAAGGCCTGGCGCTGAACCTCGCGAGCATGGACGAGATGGGCAGCGTCGGCAAGATCGAGCAGCTGCAGGGCCGCGAATCCGAATGGCACGCGCTGGCCGAGCTCACGCCGGGGCAGGGCGCGCCGCTGCAGCCGCCGATGGCCACGCTGCAGATCGTCGGCGGCCGCAAGGAAAAGATCCGCGCCGGCGACGTGCTGGGCGCGCTCACCGGCGAATGCGGCTATGCCCGGGAGCAGGTCGGCAAGATCAACGTGAACGAGTTCTCGACCTACGTGGCCGTGGCGCGCGACATCGCCGCCGAGGCGGCGCGCAAGCTCGCGAGCGGCCGCGTCAAGGGCAAGAGCGTGAAGGTGCGCCTGCTCGAACTCTGAATCCCCGTCATGCTGCTTGCTTTGGCTTGTGGCAGGCAAAATCCCCGATGTGGCCTAATTGCGCCTCGAACATCATTTTTCATCCGAGCTTTTCCATGCCCAAGAAAATCCGTACCGAAGCCGACCGTCTCGCCAGCCCCAAGCCGACGCCCATGCCCGGCTTCACCCTGCCGCGCTCCGGTGGCGGCCAGAAGGTCAGCCTGGAACGCGGCACCGCGACGCGCAGCAAGAAGAACCCCGGCAAGCGCGCCAAGAAGGGCGGCTGATCCGCCTGCGACGGCTCGCAGGAGCCTCGACGAACGCGCCCCCGGGGCGCGTTTTGTCATTGGAAAGCCCCTGAATCCCACCGGCCCCGCGATGTCCGACGACAACCAGATCCACATTCCGCCCTCGTTCTTCGCGGTCTACAGCGATGCGCGCCAGCGCCTGCTGGCCCCCATCGGCGTGGTGCGCGAGCGCTACGAGGTCTGCGAGGACCTGGCCAACCACCTCGTGGCGCATGCGCAGATCCAGCACCACACCGAGGTGCCGGTCGAGCGCGAGATCCTGCGCCGCATCCATGCGGGCCTCTCCACGCCCGAGGCCGGCGTGTCGGCCGCCGAGGCCGAGTGGATCGTGCAGCGGCTCGCCGAGCTGCTCGGCTGGCCCGCACCCGAGCCGGCGGCGCCCGCGGACGACTGAGCGCGCTCAGGGCGGCGAAAACCGCTCGCGCAGGAAATCGACGAAGGCGCGCGTCTTCGCCGCGAGGTGGCGCGACGGATACACCGCGTAGACCGGCGTCCGGTCGGCCTCCCAGTCCTCGAGCACCGCCTGCAGCCGCCCTTCGGCCAGCGCCTGCTGCACGTAGATGCGCGGCATCAGGCTGAGGCCGAAGCCCGCGAGCAGCGCGTCGCGCACCGCCAGGCTGGAGCTGACCTTGTAGCGCCCGTCGATCGGCACCGCGACGCTGCGGCCCGCGCGCGTGAAGGTCCACCTGTGCGCATGGCCCGACAGCGTGAACTGCACGCAGTCGTGCGCCTTGAGGTCCTCCGGCTCGCCGGGCCGGCCGAAGCGCTCGAAATACGCCGGCGCGCCGCAGACCACGTGCGTCATCGTCATCAGCTCGCGCGCGACGAGGCTGGAATCCTCCAGCCGGTCGCTGCCGCGGATCGCGAGGTCGTAGCCCTCGCCGACCAGATCGGCGCGGCTGTCCTGCAGGTCGAGTTCGAGCCGCAGGTTCGGATGGCGCGCCAGGAACTGCGGAATGTGCGGCGAGATGCAGGTCAGCGCGAAGGTCAGCGGCGCGCTCACGCGCAGCACGCCGCCGGGGCTGGCGCCCATCGGCGCGAGCGCGGCATCGGCCTCGGCAAGCTCGTCGAGGATGCGCGACAGGCGCGCGTGGTAGGCCGCGCCGGCCTCGGTGAGGCTCATGCTGCGCGTGGTGCGGTTGATGAGGCGCACCTTCAGATGCGCCTCGAGTTCGGCGATGTTCTTGCTGACCGCCGCGGCCGACAGGCCCAGTTGCCGCGCGGCGCCCGCGAAGCTGCCGCTCGCGGCGGCGGTGCGGAAGACCTTGAGCGCGGTGAGATGGTCCACGTGAATTGACAACCATTGGTTGAGGATCAATTCATTATTCGGCCATTAACAACCAGGGGTCAACTCACTACAGTCGACCCATGACCCGCCGCACCACCGACGTCCTGCTCACCGCCACCGCGCCCGCGATTTGGGGCAGCACCTACATCGTGACCACCGAGCTGCTGCCCGCCAACTACCCGCTCACGGTGGCGCTGCTGCGCGCGCTGCCGGCCGGGCTGTTGCTGCTGCTGATCGTGCGCCAGCTGCCTGCGCGCGCATGGTGGGGGCGCATCCTGGTGCTGGGCGCGCTGAACTTCTCCATCCTCTGGGCGATGCTGTTCCTCGCGGCCTACCGGCTGCCGGGCGGCGTGGCCGCGACCCTCACCTCGTTGCAGCCGCTGTTCGTGGTCTTCCTGGCCAGCCTGTTGCTCGGCGTGCCGGTGCGCGCGCTCGCGGTGGTGGCGGCGCTGGTCGGCATCGGCGGCGTCGCGCTGCTGGTGCTCACGCCGCAGGCGACGCTCGATGCGCTCGGCATCGCCGCCGCGCTGGCCGGCGCGGCCTCGATGGCGCTCGGCACGGTGCTGAGCCGGCGCTGGCAGCCGCCGGTCTCCGCGCTGACCTTCACGGCCTGGCAGCTGACCGCGGGCGGCCTGCTGCTGCTGCCGCTCGCGCTCTGGCTCGAACCGCCGCTGCCCGCGCTCACGGCCGCCAACTGGATCGGCTTTGCATGGCTCGGCCTGATCGGCGCGGCGCTGACCTACATCGTCTGGTTCCGCGGCGTGGCGCGGCTGGAGCCTTCGGCCGTGGCGCCGCTGGCCTTCCTGAGCCCGGTGACGGCCGTGATCCTGGGCTGGGCGCTGCTGGGCCAGAGCCTCTCGGTGCCGCAGGTGGCGGGCATCCTGACGGTGATCGCGAGCATCTGGCTGAGCCAGCATGCGCAGCGCGGCGCCCCGCCGCCGGTGCTCGCGCGGCCCGCGGCGCGCTGAGTTCAGGCCGGCTGCGCCGCCGCCGCCCGCTTCAGCAGGCGGATGTAGCCGGGCTGCACCTCCATCTTCGCGGTGACGCCGCGGCGCTGCAGCAGCCGGTGCGCCCGGGGCAGGTTCCAGCACGGCAGGCTGGTGAACATGTGGTGCTCGCAGTGGTAGTTGACCCAGTAGGGCGCCACCAGCGCGCGTTCGAGCCAGCCCGCGTGCGTGGTGCGCGCCTGGCGCAGCGGATCGGGCTCGTCCTGGGCCACCAGCGCATGCTCGGCGATGTTGCGCACGCGGCTCACGAGCGGCAGCCAGGTCGCCATCGGCAGCAGCCACATCAGCAGCCATGCCCACCACACGCCGGCCGCCGCGAACGCGAGGAAGCCGAGCCCGTTGCCGACGAGGAAGCGCCGGTCCTTGGCGATCTCGCGGCCGAAGGCGCGCCAGGCGGACTCGCCGGCGGCGCGCGCGCGGATGCCGGCGGCGATGTGGCCGAAGCGCTGCCTGTAGAAGGTCTGGCCGCTGAGGTCGCGCACGACCTTGCGCCACATCGAGGCGCGCGTGATCGGGAAGGGCGCGGAGAGCACGAGGTCGGGGTCCTCGCGCTGCTGCACGAAGCGGTGGTGCTGCAGGTGGTAGGGCCGGTAGTCGCGCAGCGCGGGCGCGCAGAGCCAATGGCCGATCCAGTCGTTGAGCCCGCGGTGGCGGTGCAGGCTCGCATGGGCGGCGTCGTGCATGAGGACGAACAGGCCGAGCTGGCGCGCGCCGACGATCGGCACCACGAGCGGCACGGTCCAGGGCCAGGCGATGCCCGCGAGCATCGCGGCGCCGATCACGCCCCAGCAGTGCGCCACCAGCCACACGCCCCGCCACGACGAGCGCGCGGTCAGCGACCGCCATTCCTCGGCGGTGAAGAAGTCCTCGGGTCGGGCACGGGGCGCGGCGGCCATCGCGCCAGTATGCGCCGCGGACGCCCGCGCATCACGGGGACTTGCCCGCAAGGCGGCGCCGCGGCCCCGGTGGCGCTACTTGTCGATGATCTTGCGCGCGAAGACTTCGAGGTAGTCGAGCAGCCGGTTCGCGCCCGCGACGGCCGCGGCCTCGTCGCCGGTGGCGATGCCCTGGGCCAGCTCGAAGTGCGCGTTGGCGCCTTCGACGATCTCGCCCTCGTGCTGGTAGGCGTACCAGAAGCGCCGGCACTGCACGATCAGCGGCGTCACGGCCTTCACCGCCGAGTCGTTGTGGCTGGCCTGGTGGTTGACCAGGTCGAGTGCGCGGTCGGCGCGCATGTAGTCGTTGAGGTTGCCGCGCCGCGCGGCCTCGACCATGAGCTCGGCGCAGCGCACGATCTCCTTGCGCTGCAGCGCGGTGGCGCGCCGCGCCGAGCAGGCCGCGATCAGCCGCTCCAGCACGCGGCGGGTCTGGATCACGTCGAGGTGGTCCGCGAGGTCGATGGTCGAGACCAGCAGCCCGCGCCGCGGCTGCTGCACGATCAGGCCGATGGCCACCATGCGCATCAGCGCCTCGCGCACGGGTGTGCGGCCGAGGCCGGTGCGCTCGGCGAGCTCGGCCTCGACGATCTGGCTGCCGGGCTCGAGCTGCAGCGTGGAGAGCAGGGTCTCGATCGCTTCGTAGGCGAGGTCGGCGGCCCTTCGCTTGGGCTGCGGGCGGAGCGGGGTCTTCGGGGGGGCCATCGGTTGCTTGTCGTGCTTCTGCTGCTTCGGGCTCATTGTCGGTCCCCGCCCGCGTCATCCGCGAGGCCGGCGAGCGTGGCGATGCGCACCGGCGACAGCGGCGGGCGCGGCGGCGGCGGCGTCCAGCCGAAAAGGAACTGCGCGGCGTCGCCGCAGACGCGGCCCTGGCAGGCGCCCATGCCGCAGCGGTGATGCAGCTTGGCATCGGCCCAGCCGCTGCAGCCGGCCACGGCCGCCAGCGGCACGTCCTCGCAGCGGCACAGCAGCGTGTCGGCCTGCGGCATGCGCCGCAGTTCGTCCGCCAGCGCGAAGCCGCGGTGCAGCCGGTCGGCGAAGGCATCCCAGCGCGCACGCGCCGCGACATGCCGTTGCGCGGCCTGCATGTTGCCGACCGCGGCATGGCCCGCGATCGCGCCCTGCGCCAGCGCGCGTTCGCTGCCGCCGAAGCCGGTGCATTCGCCGGCCGCGTAGATGCCGGGCCTGCTCGTGGCCTGCTGCGCATCGACGGCGAGCCCCGGCGCGCGGTCGCCCGGCGCGGCGAGGGCGCAGCCGAGCAGGCGGCCCAGCTGGGTGTTGGGCACCAGGCCGAAGCCGCAGGCCACGCGGTCGCAGGCGATCTCCTCGGTGCGCCCGGCGCGCAGAAGCCGCACCGCTTTGACCTGCGTGCCGCCCTGCACCGCGACGATCCGCGACGCGGTGCGGTAGCGGGCATCGGCCAGCGTCAGCGCCTGCATGGCCTTGCCCGGCCAGCGCAGCAGCCCGGCGGCAAAGCCGGCGACCGCTGCGAAGCTTGCCTGCTCGGCGATGCGCACGACCTTCGCGCCCGCCGCGCGCGCGGTGGCCGCCGCGGCCAGCAGCAGCGGCCCGCTGCCCGCGACGACGATGCGCTCGCCCTCGACCGGCAGGCCCGCCTTGACCAGCGCCTGCAGGCCGCCCGCGCCGGTGACGCCGGGCAGCGTCCAGCCCGGGAAGGGCAGCATCAGCTCGCGCGCACCGGTGCAGAGGATCAGCCGCTGCCACTGCATGCGCCAGGCGCGCGCGGCATCTTCGAGCAGCAGCACGTCGGGCGCGGGCGCCGCGACCACGCGCGTGCCGCTGCACAAGCGGATGCGCGGCTGGCGTTCGAGCGCATCGCGCCATGCGCGCGCTGCGGCGGGCAGCGAGGCGCCGGGGCCGTCGCGCCAGATCTGCCCGCCGGGCGCGGGGTTGTCGTCGATCACCGCGACCGATGCGCCGCCCTGCGCCGCAGCGACCGCCGCGGCCATGCCGGCCGGCCCCGCGCCGACGATGAGCACGTCGCATCGCTCCCCGGCCATGGCCGCATTCGTCATCGGCCGGTCTCCACGCGCATGCCCTCGGCGCAGACGGTCTGGCAGGCGAGCCTGCGCTGGCCGTCGATCTGCACGCGGCATTCCTGGCACACGCCCATGCCGCAGAACGGTGCGCGCGGCGCGCCGCCGACGGAAGTGCGCGCCACGCCGCTGCCACCCGCCACCCGCAGCGCGGCCGCGACCGAGCTGCCGGCCTTCACCTGCACCGGGCGGCCGTCGATGTGCAGCAGGACGTGGGCGCCGCTCATGCAAGCAGCCCGCGCGGGGCGTAGGGCGCGGCATCGAAATCGGCCGCCGCGCCGGTCATCAGCGCGGCGAGCAGGTGCGCGCTGCCGGGCGCGGTGGTCACGCCGAGCCCCTCGTGGCCGACGGCGAGCCAGAGCTTCTCGCGCCACGGATGCTTGCCGAGCAGCGGCAGCCCGTCAGGCGTGGCGGCGCGCATGCCGGTCCAGGCGCGGATCGCCTGCAGTTGCGCAAGCCCCGGCAGGTAGTCCACGGCGCGCTGCAGCATGCGCGCGAGCATCGGTGCCTCGACCGCCGGATCGGTGGTGTCGAACTGCCGCGAGGAGCCCACGAGCAACTGGCCCGTGGGCCGCGGCTGCACGTTGAAGGCCACCGATTCGCCGCTGGCATGGTGCGCGCTGGTGACGTAGCCGAGCTCCACCAGCTGGTGGCGCACGGTGCCGGGATAGCGGTCGGTGATCAGCAGATGGCCCTTCTTGGGCCGGATCGGGAGTTCGGGGCAGAGCGTGGCGGCCTCGATGCCGTTGGCGAGCACGATCTGCGCGGCGGTGCAGCGGCGGCCGTCGGCGAGGCGCAGCGTGCCGTCGTCCTCGATGGCGTCGACCTTGGCATGCGTCACGTCGATCGCACCGCCGCCCTGCGCGATCAGCCAGCGCGCCGCGTTGGGCGCGTAGACGATGCCGTCGCCGGGCACCTCGAGCGCACCCGCGAGGCCGGGGCGCAGCGCGGGCTCGGCGCGCCCGAGCGCGGCGGCGTCGAGCAGGCGGCTCTCGATGCCGTGCGCGCGCAGCCGCTCGCGCTTGCGTTCGGCCTCGGCCATTTCCTCGTCGTTCGCGGCCACCCAGAGCGTGCCGCAGGCGCTGTAGGCGCATTCCGCGCCCATGCGGGGCGCCAGCGCGCGCCACTGGGCGGCCGAATGGCGGCTCAGCGCGAGTTCGGCGGGGTTGTCGTCCATCACCACGAGGTGGCCCATGCCCGCGCCGGTGGCGCCGCCGCACTGCGCATCGAGCACGCGCACGCGCCGGCCGGCCTGCGCCAGCGCAAGGGCGCAGGCGGCGCCGACGATGCCGGCGCCGATCACGATGACCTCCGCGTCCATGCCGCGCGGCGTCAGAGCCGGATGCCCCAGCCGAAGGGATCGTCCGCGTCGATCAGCAGCGTGGCCTCGGCGCTGATGTGCGCGCGGCCGCGCAGCGTGGGGATGACCTGGCCGCCTTCGCCGGGCGCGTAGCTGGCCTCGAAGCGGCTGCCGATGACGCTCGCCTGCGTCCACACCTGGCCGGGCGCGAGCTTGCCGTCGGCCGCGAGGCAGGCGAGCTTGGCGCTGGTGCCGGTGCCGCAGGGCGAGCGGTCGTAGGCATTGCCGGGGCAGAGCACGAAGTTGCGGCTGTCGGCGCCTTCGTCGTCGTCGGCGAAGAGTTCGATGTGGTCGATCTCCGCGCCGCCGGCCCCCGTGATGCCCTGCGCCGCGAGCGCCTGCCGGAGCGCCGCGGTGTAGGCGGTGAGGGCGGGCAGGTTGTCGCTGGCCACGCGCTGGCCGTGCGCGCTCACGAGGAAGAACCAGTTGCCGCCCCAGGCCACGTCGCCGCGCACGATGCCGTGGCCCGGCAGCTCGACCGCCACCTGGTGCAGATGGCGCCAGGCCGGCACGTTGCGCACGCTGACCGAGCCGTCGTCGTGCAGCGTGGCGGCAACGGTGCCCACGGGCGTCTCGATGCGGTGCTCGCCCGCGCCGATGCGGCCCATGTGCGCGAGGCTCGCGACCAGGCCGATGGTGCCGTGGCCGCACATGCCAAGGTAGCCGGTGTTGTTGAAGAAGATCACGCCGGCGGCCGCGTCGGCGGCCACGGGTTCGCACAGCAGCGCGCCCACCACCACGTCGCTGCCGCGCGGCTCGAGCACGGTGGCCGCGCGCCAGCGGTCGTGCCGCTCGGCGAGCAGCGCACGGCGCTCCGCCATGCTGCCGCCGCCGAGCGCGGGAAAGCCGCCGATCACGAGGCGCGTGGGCTCGCCGCCGGTGTGGGAGTCAATGACCTGGATGCGCTGCTGCTGGCCTGCCATTGGGATCTGCTCAGTAGCTCGCGAGCGGCACGGGCGCGGCGTTCTTGAAGGTGAACACCGTGATCGGCGCCTGCTTCATGTTGCCCTTGTCGTCGTAGCTGTAGGTCGCGGCCACGCCCTTGTAGGTGGTCTTGTAGAGCTCGGCGCCGACCTTGTCGGGATCGATGGAGTTGGCCTTCTGCATCGATTCGCCGATGAACATCAGCTGGTCGTAGTAAGAGGCGGCGTAGGCGTCGGCATCGACGTTGAAGCGCTTCTTGAACTTGGCCTTGAAGGCCGGGCCGCTCTGCGCCTTCTCGAGCATCGAGCCGCCCTGGGCGCAGAACACCATGTCGTTGACCGCATCGCCGCCGAGCTTGCCGGTGGCCGGGCTGCAGACGGTGTCGCCGCCGAGCAGCTTGCCGCCCACGGCGAGCTGTTTCATCTGGCGCGCCATCGGCGCGGCCTGCGGCGCGTAGCCGCCGAAGAAGATCGCCTCGGGCGCCTTGGCCTTCATGTTGGTGAGGATGGCGGTGAAGTCCACCGCCTTGTCGGTGGTGAACTCCTGGCCGACCACGGTCAGGCCCTGCTTCTTCGCTTCCTTGGTGAACTCCTCGGCGAGCCCCTGGCCGAAGGCCGTGCGGTCGTCGATCACGCCCACCTTCTTGACCTTGAGCACGTTGGCCGCATACACCGCCATGCTGGAGCCGATCTGGTTGTCGCTCGCGATGATGCGGTAGAGGTTCTTGTAGCCGCCCTGGGTCACCTTGGGGTTGGTGCCCACGGTGGAGACCATCGCGCCGCCATCGGCGTAGATGCGCGAGGCCGGGATCGCCACGCCCGAGCAGTACGGGCCCATGACGTACTTCACGCCGTCGTCGACCAGCTTCTGCGCCACGGCCACGCCGGTCTTGGCGTCGCACTGGTCGTCTTCCGAGACAAGCTCGAACTTCAGCGTCTTGCCGCCGACGGTGATCTTCTTCGCGTTGAGCTCCTCGATCGCGAGGCGCACGCCGTTCTCGTTGTCCTTGCCCGCGAAGGCATTCGGGCCCGAGAGCGGACCGCTGTGGCCGATCTTCACCACCTGTTCCTGCGCCTGCGCCTGGGCCGCGACGGCCACCAGCGCCGCGAGGGCGGCGAGACGGAGGGAGGGAACCATGCGTGCTTTTGTCTTCATGCTTCTTCCTAGGTTGGGGACAACGAAAAGGGAGTGGTTATGACACAACCGACTGGTACTGCACAGGCCGCGTGGCGAGCGCCTTCTTCACGATGGCCTCGACCGCGGCGCGCTCCTCGCCCACCAGCGGCAGCCGCGGACGGCGCATGTGCTCGCTGCCCACGCCCACCAGCACGTCGATCAGCTTGAGGTTCTGCACCAGCTTGTTCGACACGTCGAGGTGCAGCATCGGCGTCATCCACTGGTAGAGCTTCAGCGCCTCGGCGAACCGGCCGGCCTTCATCAGGTCGTAGAGCGCCACGGTCTCGCGCGGGAAGGCGCAGCCCACGCCCGCGAGCAGGCCGTCGCAGCCGAGCGCGAGGCCCTCGTAGGCGAGGTCGTCCACGCCAAGGAAGAGCTGGTAGCGGTCGCCCACGGTGTTGCGCAGGTCGGTCACGCGGCGGATGTCGCCGGTGCTTTCCTTGATCGCGGCGATCCATTCGCAGTCGGCGAGTTCGAGCATGTGCTCGGGCTTCAGGTCCACGCGGTAGGCCACCGGGTTGTTGTAGACCATGACCGGCTTCTGCGCAGCCTCCGCGATGGTGCGCACGTTCTGCATCGCCTCGCGCGCGTCGGCCACGTAGATCACCGAGGGCATCACCATGAAGCCCGCCACGCCGAGCTTGTTGGCGCCCTCCACGTAGCGCAGCGCCTCGCGGGTGCTGGTCTCCGACACGTTCGCGAGCACCGGAATGCGGCCGTCCGCGGCTTCGAGCGCGATCTGCGCGACCTGCAGCTTTTCCTCCAGCGTGAGCGTGCTGGCCTCGCCGAGCGAGCCGCAGGTGACCAGCCCGTGGATGCCGTTGCGGATCTGGAAGTCGATGTGGCGGGCGGTGCCCTCCGCGTCGATGCGCTCGTCGGCGTGGAACTTGGTGGTGATGGCGGGGAAGATGCCTTGCCAGCGGGGATTGCTCACGGGGTGCTCCTGGGATAGCGGTGGGAAGGCGTCCACTCTAAATATATTAAGGATATATTGTCAATATGCGAAAACGCGGCCCGCCAGAGGCGGCGAGGGCGCGCGCCCCCGCCTGCGAACGGTCGCTCAATCGATCTTTGCGCCCGAGGCCTTCACCACCGCGCCCATCGCCTCCCAGTCCGCACGCAGCAGCTTCTGGAACTCGTCGGCCGTCTGGGTGCGCGGCTCCACGCCCAGGCGCCTGAAGCGCTCCTGGATCGCGGGCTCGGCGAGCACCTTGTTGGCGGCGGCGTTGAGCCGCTCGACCTCGGCCCTGGGCGTGCCGGCCGGCGCGAGCAGGCCGATCCACGAATCGAAGGCATAGCCCGGCAGGCCGCTTTCGGCCACGGTGGACAGGTTCGGCAGGAAGGGGCTGCGCTTCTCGCCGGTGGAGGCGAGCAGCTTCATGCGCGGGTCGGTCTGGAAGCCCATGACGCCGATGCTCGAAGAGATCACCGCCTGCACCCGGCCCGCGAGCACCTCGTTGACCGCTTCGCCGGTGGACTTGGTCGGGATGTGCGTCATCTGCAGCCCGGCCTTGGCGAGGAAGGAGGCCATCGCGAGATGCGTCGCGCTGCCGTTGCCGGCCGAGGCGTAGTTGTACTTGCCGGGGTTGGCCTTGACCTCCTTGATGAAGTCGGCCGTGGTCGAGACGTTCAGGCCGCTCGCCACCGCGAGCACGTAGCCCGCGTTGCCGATGTAGGCCACGCCGACGAAGTCCTTCAGCGGGTCGTACGACAGCTTGCTGTAGAGAAAGCCCGCGATGTTGTGGCTCGCCGCCGCGAGGATCAGCGTGTTGCCGTCGGCCGGCGCCTTGGCCACCGCGGCCGCGCCCACGGTGCCGCCCGCGCCCGCGCGGTTCTCGACCACGGCGCTCGCATTGAGCGCCGCGCCCAGCTCGCTGTTGAAGGCGCGCGCCACGGTGTCCTGCACCGCACCGGTGCCGAAGGGCACCACGATATGGAGCACGCGCTGCTGCGCATGGGCCGCGGGGCCGAGGCCGCCGAGGGCCAGCGCGGCTGCCGCGGCAGCCAGCGAACGTCGGGTGAACAGGAGCGAGGAAGTCATCGGAATGGCCGCTTTCATCATCAGCAGGAAAAAGGGAAGGTCAGGTGCCCGCCGGCAGCCAGCGCTGCACCAGCTTCACGAAGTAGCTGGCGCCGATCGGGATGATCTCGTCGTTGAAGTCGAACGAGGTGTTGTGGATGATGCAAGGGCCGGGCCCGTGGCCTTCGAGCCGGTGGTCGCCGTCGCCGTTGCCGAGGAAGGCGTAGCAGCCCGGCCGTGCGAGCAGCATGTGCGCGAAGTCCTCCGCGCCCATCACCGCGGGGAAGTCGTCGGTGACCATGTCGTCGCCCACTACCTCGCGCATCACGCCTGCCGCGAAGCGCGCCTCGGCCGCATGGTTGACCACGGGCGGCGACGAGCGCTTGAAGAACACCTCGGCCGTGCAGCCGTGCGCCGCAGCCACGCCGGCGGCCACCTCGCGCAGCCGCGCCTCGATCTTGTCGATGGCCTCGATCGAGAAGGTGCGGATCGTGCCGCCGACCGAGGCCTGGTCGGGGATCACGTTCGGCGCATCCGCGCCCTGCAACTGCGTGACCGCGAGCAGCGCGCGCTCGGTGCTCGGGATGGTGCGCGGCACGATGGTCTGCAGCTGCTGCGCGAGCGTGACCACCGCGGCCACCGGGTCGATGCCGGTGTGCGGCATCGAGGCGTGCGTGCCGCGTCCGTGCAGCGTGATGCGGTAGGTGTTGCTCGACGCCATCAGCGCGCCTTCGTTGAGCGCGAAGCGGCCGACCTCGCCGACGGGGAAGTTGTGCAGCGCGAACACCGCGTTGCAGGGGAAGCGCTCGAACAGGCCCTCGTCGATCATCTTCTTCGCGCCGGCCTTGCCCATCTCCTCGGCCGGCTGGAAGATGAAATGCACCGTGCCGTCGAAGTCGTCCGGCCCCTGCTGCGAGAGATGCCAGGCCGCGGCCAGCAGCATCGTCGTGTGGCCGTCGTGGCCGCAGGCGTGCATGCGGCCGGCGTGCGTGGACCTGTGGGCGAACGCGTTGGCCTCGTGCAGCGGCAGTGCGTCCATGTCGGCGCGCAGCCCGATGGTGCGCGTGCCCGTTCCCTTGCGCAGCACGCCGACGAGCCCGGTGCCCGCGATGCCGCGGTGCACTTCGATGCCCCATTCGGTCAGCAGCGCCGCGACCTTGTCGGAAGTGCGGTGCTCCTCGAAGCCGAGTTCGGGATGGGCGTGGATGTCGCGCCGGATCTCGACGAAGCGGGCGGCGCTGGCAAGGAAGGAATCGACGATGTTCATGGTGGGCTGAAAAGAGGGCGCAGGTCGGCCGGAGCGGACGATTCTGGCGCAGCGGCGCACCGGGCGCACGCCCGCCCGCGCCGCGACGGGAAAACCCAGCCGGCGGCAGGCGACGGTTTCGATTGAAAATGCCCCCCATGAAAATCACCAAAGACACCGTCGTCACCATCAAGTACAAGGTGGCCGACGCCCAGGGCAAGCTCATCGAGGCGAGCCCCGAGCCCATGGCTTACCTGCATGGCGGCTACGAGAACACGCTGCCGAAGATCGAGGAAGCGCTCGAAGGCAAGGAGAAGGGCTTCCAGACCACGCTGGACCTCGCGCCCGAGGACGCCTTCGGCCAGCGCGACGAGTCGCTGGTGCGCACCATTCCCAAGTCCGAGTTCCCGCCCGGCGTGAAGGTGGGCGGCCAGCTGCAGGGCCGCCTCGACGACGGCCGCGAGCACCTGTTCACCGTGATGAAGATCAAGGGCCCCGTCGTGATGCTCGACGGCAACCACCCCTGGGCCGGCAAGGCGCTGAAGTTCAGCCTCACGGTGACCGACGTGCGCGCGGCGCAGCCGGTGGAGATCGAGCACCGGCATGTGCATGGGGCGCACGGGCACCACCACTGAGCGGTGCGGAAAGAAAGCGTCGACTAGCGCCGCTTCCAGAACCGCGGCGCGTCCTCGATCCTTGCCAGCGCCTTGCGGCAAGCCCTGGCGCCCGCGGCGCGGCGCGCACTGAACCAGCCGACCGCGAACCATGCGTGCGGATCGCGTTCGGCGGCCTCGCGGTAGAGCGCGAGCGCCACGGCCTCGTCGTTGAAGGCGCCGAGCGCGTCCTGCGCGGGCCGCAGCCGCTCGATGTAGCGGCCGGCCGCGTCGGCATCGAAGAGCGGCGCGACGAATTCGGCCAGGTAGCGCAGCCGCTTGAGCCGCTTGCGCGCGCGGTGCTGGTGCGCGGTCGAGAGCGATTCGAAGCGCCGGCCGTCGCGCACCGCCTGCTGGTGAAGATGCTTCAGGCGCTGGCGCAGCAGCCGGCGCGCATCGGCAGGGGCCAGCCCGGCATCGCCCGCGGCTGACGGTGCCGCGGCGGTGAAGCCGATCAGCGAGACCAGCACGGACTGGAAGCCCGGCGCGCGCACCACCTCGGCGGGCGCGGGCCCGGCCGCATTGGCACTGCCCGAGGCGGCGTCGAGCGGCAGCGCCGGCGGGGCCGCATCGCCCGCCTCGCGCCACTGCGCCTCGGCGAGCTGCGCCACCTGTTCACGGTCGCGCACCGCACCCAGCGCAAGAAAGGCCGCGACCAGCGGTGGCTCCCATGTGGCGACATCGAAAGCACCGTCTTCGGCATCCAGCGCCACCAGTTCGCGCAAGGCGGTGCGCAGCCGCCGGATGCCGATGCGCAATTGGTGGACCTGTTCCTCGTCGGTGCTGCCGGCCGCGATCTCGCTGGCGTTGGGCAGGATCTGATCGAGGCACGACGCGACCACGGCCTGCTGGATCGCGCGGCCGCCGATGTCGATGCGCTTCCGGTCGTCGCCGAAGCGCGGCGCCTCGGCCTTGACGGCCGGCACGCTGCCGGTGCCGGCGAGCAGCCGCGCGCCGCGCTCGGCCTTCGAGACGGTGCTGAACCAGAGCCCATGCTGCTGCGACCAGCGCTGCGCCAGCACGACAAGGCCCTGCACGTCGCCGCGCTGCAGTTCGAGCTCGAGTTCGCACACGGGCGACTCGCGCGCCTCGGGCGTGCCCGCATGGACGACGACCTTGCCGACGTCGAGCGCCATCTCCACCACGGCGGCGCCCGCGCCGGTGGTGCGAACGCTCCGCGTGAGCCGCACGATGTCGGTGGACTGCCGCTCGACGAGCGGCGCGTCGCCCAGCGCCGCGGCCAGCCGGTCGCCGACGGGCGTGCCGCGGTGGCGCGCCGGGTCGATCGCGGGCGCGGCCGCACCCGCGGCGCTGCCGAGGTCCACGTTGTGCTCGAGCCGGTGCAGCGCGTTGTCGCCCGTGGCCTTGGCGGTCTGGACCCAGCGCGGCCCTTCCTTGCGCAGCCGCAGCACGATGCCCTCGGCCGCGAGCCGCTGGTCGGCCGTGTCGAAATAGCGCGCCTGCAGCCGCGTGCGCGCCACCTTGCCGCGGCGCAGGGCCGCCTCCAGCGGCTTCAGGCGCTCGGGCGGAATGCAGAACTTGAACTCGATTTCCATGGGCCCATGATGCCGCCTCTTTGGCGGCCGCCCCCCATTGCCCCGGCGGCGCGCGCGCCCAAGGCGGTCATGAAAAATAAATGTGGACGCCGTACATTTTCTTTGGTATCTTTTGTGGACGGCGTACACAAGACGTCGTTCCACATCCCAACCACCTCATCGACTCAAGGAAGACACCATGGCCAACAAGCAAATCTTCGTGAACCTCGCCGTCAAGGACCTCGAGAAGTCCAAGGCTTTCTTCGCCGCGCTCGGCTACACCTTCAACCCGCAGTTCACGGATGCGAACGCCGCCTGCATGGTGATCCACGAAGGCAGCATCCACGCGATGCTGCTGGTCGAGGAGTTCTTCAAGACCTTCACGAGCAAGAGCCTGGCCGACACCAGCCAGAGTACCGAAGTGCTGCTGTGCCTCTCGTGCGACAGCCGCGCCGAGGTCGACGAGATGGTGGCCAAGGCGGTGGCCGCAGGCGGCACGGCGCCGCGTCCGCCGCAGGACTACGGCTTCATGTACGGCCATGGCTTCCAGGACATCGACGGCCACCTGTGGGAGCTGATGTACATGGACCCGAACGCCGAGGTGCCGCACCAGAACGCCGCCTGAGCCGGCGCGCCCGCGAGCTCCGCGCGATGCCCATCGTTCCATATGCGCTCCTCACTGTCGCGCGAACGGGGTCTACCCGCGCCCGGCGGCGCCCCGATGTTCCAGGGATCGGCACCGCGGAGATGGCGGCGCCCCACCCCCAGCAAAGGAACACCGGCATGTCCGACCCTCGCAGCAGCCCCATCGTGCAGATCAAGCCCCTCGGCTTTCCGTGGCCGACGATCGATCCCTTCCTGTTCTGCGTCTATCACGACGATGCCTATCCGAAGGGCAACGCGCAGATGGGACCCGAGGCGCCGCTGGCCGGGCGGCAGATCGGACAGGATTTCAGCCGCAAGGACGGCTGGAGCATGTACCACGGCGAGACCGTGCCGGGCTTTCCCGCGCATCCGCACCGCGGCTTCGAGACGGTGACGATCGTGCGCAAGGGACTGGTCGACCATTCCGACTCGCTGGGCGCCACCGCGCGCTTCGGCGGCGGCGACGTGCAGTGGCTCACGGCTGGCAAGGGCATCTCGCACAGCGAGATGTTCCCGCTGCTCGACGCCGGGGCGGCCAACCCGCTCGAGCTGTTCCAGATCTGGCTCAACCTGCCGGCCAGCCACAAGATGGCCGAGCCGCATTTCACGATGTTCTGGTCGCAGGCCATTCCACGCCTCGCGTCCGACGATCCGGCGGGCGGGCGCACCGAGGTCTCGGTGATCGCGGGCCGGCTCGGCGGCGCGGCCGCTGGCGGCGGCGCGGTCGAGCCGCTCGCGCCGCCGCCCGATTCATGGGCCTCGCAGGCCGATGCCGACCTGGCGATCTGGACCCTGAAGATGACGCCCGGCGCCCGCTGGACGCTGCCGCCCGCCGCGGGCAAAGGCACGCGGCGCATGCTGTACTTCTTCAAGGGTGCGGCGGTGCAGGTCGCCGGCGAGCGCGTGCAGATGCCGGCGGCGGTGGAGCTGCGTGCCGATGCCGCGGTGGAGCTGGTCAACGGCGTCGAGGGAACCAGCGAATTCCTCGTGCTGCAGGGCCGGCCGATCGGCGAGCCGGTGGCGCAGTACGGGCCGTTCGTGATGAACACGCAGGCCGAGATCAGCCAGGCGCTGGACGACTACCGGCGCACGCAGTTCGGCGGCTGGCCCTGGCCCGATGCGGCGCCGGTGCACGCCCGCGGCGCCGGGCGCTTCGCGCGGCATCCGGACGGGCGCGAGGAAGTGCCGGGCGCCTGAGGGACGAAGGCGCCCGCGTCAGAAGGTCCGGAGGACTTCGACGCCGAGCGCCGTCATGCTCGGCACGAACTCGGTCACGTCGAGCCGCGCGACGCCGCCCTGCACGAAGGGGTCGCGCGCCAGTGCCGCCTCGAGCGCCTCGCGGTCGCCCGAGCGCGCGAGGATCACGCCGCCCTTGCGCGGCACCTGCCGGCCCGAGGCCACGAACAGCCCGCTCGCGTAATGCTTCTTGAGCCAGGCCATGTGCGGGTCCATCAACGCATCCACTTCTTCGAGCGGGCGGATGTAGGTGAGGCTGACGATGTACATGGGCAGGCGGGCGTGGTGCGACAGGGCCGATCCTATCGGCCCACGCAGGGCACCTGCCGCGCGAGAGTGTGTCGGACGCGTAACGTTGTCGCGGCCTGTTTGCCGATTCGTGGATCCGCAGCGCCGCCAGCATGCGGTGCGCGTGAGAACTTTCGTGGACTTCATCGCGACCGCGCTCGCAGGGACGACGCGTCGCCGGGGCCTGAGACGCTGTAAGGGTCGGCGGCTTTCTGCTACCGTCATTCGCATCGACCCCGACCCCTCGGAGAACCGCCCCATGCCGCTTCGCCCGTCGCCGATCCTGCCGCCCGGCTTCATACCGCCGTACCTGCTGGACCGGCTGGCCGAGCGGGCCGGCGCGCATGCGAGCGCACGCGCGGCGCAGACGCTGATGATCGACCGCGAGCACCGCGGGCTGCGCGAGGCCACGGCCGCGCACACGCTCTCGGCGCAGCCGGCGCCGCGCTACGTGCGGCGCAATGCGCCCGAACGTGCCATCCACGACGCCGAGCACAGCACGAACCTGCCCGGCCGGCTGGTGCGCGCCGAAGGCCAGGCCGCCACCGGCGACATCGCGGCCGACGAGGCCTACGAGCACCTCGGCGCCACCTACCGGCTCTTCCGCGAGGTCTACGAGCGCGACTCGATCGACGACGCGGGCCTGCCGCTCACGGGCAGCGTGCACTACGGCAAGGACTACGACAACGCCTTCTGGAACGGCCGGCAGATGGTGTTCGGCGACGGCGACGGCGAGGTGATGAACCGCTTCACCATCGCGGTGGACATCATCGGCCACGAACTCACGCACGGCGTGATCGACCACGAGTCGGCCCTGATCTACGAAGGCCAGTCGGGCGCGCTGAACGAATCGGTCTGCGACGTGTTCGGCGTGCTGGTCAAGCAGTACCTGCTGAAGCAGGCCGCCGCCGAGGCCGACTGGCTCATCGGCGCGGGGCTGTTCACCGACAGGGTCGCGGCACGCGCGCTGCGTTCGATGGCCGCGCCGGGCACGGCCTACGACGACCCGGTGCTCGGCCAGGACCCGCAGCCGGCCCACATGCGGGACTTCGTGGTCACGCGGCAGGACAATGGCGGCGTGCACATCAATTCCGGCATTCCGAACCGCGCCTTCCATCTCGCCGCCACGGCCCTGCCGGGCGCGGCCTGGGACACCGCGGGCCGCGTCTGGTACGACACGGTCTGCGACCGGCGGCTGCGCCGCGATGCCGATTTCGCGGCCTTCGCGCAGCTGAGCGCGGAGAATGCCGCCAGGCGCTTCGGCGCCGGCAGCCCGGCGGCGCAGGCCGTGGTCGCCGCATGGAACACCGTGGGAGTCACCGCATCATGATTCAGCTTCCGCCACTGGACCAGGCCGCGGTCGTCCGCGTCACGCGCGAGGGCGGCATCGCCTACGTGCCGGGCCTCTCGCGGCCGCGCAGCTACCAGCTCGGCAACTGCAGCGAGGAACTGCGCGCGCAGATCGACCGCGCGCTGCAGAGCGCCGCGCCCCATGCGGGCGAGGCCGGCGCCGCGCGCTCGCCGGGCGGCGACCAGCGCGTCTACCGCGTGGAGGTGGTGATGCAGAGCAGCAGCAGCAGCACCGCGATGCAGTCGGGCTCGGTGAGCTTCGAGGTGCCCGAGGCCGAGGCGCCCGAGGCGCTGGTCCACCTCTGGAAAGACGCCGCCGAGCGCTGAGCCCCGCCTTCAGGGCCCGCCGACCAGCGTCGACGCCACGAGCCACACGTTGGCCGCGCCGATCACGCCGAACAGCGCCCACGCCAGCAGCCTGACCACCGCGCCGTTGGCGAAATCGCCCATCAGCGCGCGGTCGCTCGTGAAGCGGATCAGCGGCCACATCGCGAACGGCAGCTGGAAGCTCAGCACCACCTGGCTCAGCACCAGCATCTTGCCCACGCCGCCGTCGCCGAACCACCAGACGCCGAGGAAGGCCGGCCCCAGCGCCAGCGCGCGCGTGATCAGCCGGCGCTGCCAGCACGGGATCTTCAGGTCGAGAAAGCCTTCCATGATGATCTGCCCCGCGATCGTGCCGGTGAAGGTCGAGCTCTGGCCCGAAGCGAGCAGCGCGATGCCGAACAGCGTGGCCGCGAACGCGCTGCCGACGATCGGTTCGATCAACCGGTAGGCGTCGTCGATCTCGGTCACCGCCACGTGGCCGGTGCTGTGGAAGGCGCTGGCCGCGAGCACCATGATGGCCGCATTGACCAGCAGCGCGAGCGAGAGCGAGATCACCGCATCGAAGGTGCAGAAGCGCACCGCCTCGCGCCGCGCCGCGTCGCTGTCGGCCACGAGCCGGGTCTGCACGATGGACGAATGCAGGTAGAGGTTGTGCGGCATCACCGTGGCGCCGACGACGCCGATGGCCAGGTAGAGCGCGCCGGGCTGCTGCAGGCGCTCGAAGCTCGGCGCGAAACCCATCGCCACGCCGAACCAGTTCGGCTGCGACATCGCGAGCTCCACCACGAAGCAGCCAGCGATGGTGCCGACCAGGCCGAGCACGATCGCCTCGACGCGGCGAAAACCCGCGCCCTGCAGCCCCAGCACGAGCAGCGTGTCGAAGGCCGTGATCGCGATGCCCACCGGAATCGACACGCCGAACAGCAGGTGCAGCGCGAGCGCACTGCCGAGCACTTCGGCGAGGTCGCAGGCGACGATCGCGAGTTCGGCGCCGAGCCAGAGAAAGCGGCGCGTGCGCGGCCCGTAGCGTTCGCGGCAGGCGCGCGCCAGGTCCTTCTGCGCCACGATGCCGAGCCGCACGCACAGCGTCTGCAGCAGCATGGCCGCGAGGCTCGCGAGCAGCACCACGAACAGCAGCCCGTAGCCGAAGCGCGAGCCGGCCTCGATGTCGGTGGCCCAGTTGCCCGGGTCCATGTAGCCGACCGACACCAGGAGCCCCGGGCCCGCGTAGCGCAGCAGCTTCTTGCCGAAGGGAAGTTCCTGCGGAACCGCGACGCTGCCCTTGACTTCGGACGGACAGAAGGGCGCGGTGGCGGTGCGGGGCAGGGGAAAGAACATGCGCGCGATGATAGGGGGCGTCGCGTGCGGGACCCGCGCCCGTGCAGGCGAGCTTTTAGAGTCGGTTCTTCTTCATCCACCACCTCATCCAACGGAGCGTTCTTCCATGATCCACGTCGTCGCCGTCGTCACCGCCAAGCCCGGCCAGCGCGCACAACTGCTCGAGGCCTTCGCCGCCAACCGCGCGGCCGTGCTGGCCGAGGCGGGCTGCATCGAATACGGTGCCACCGTCGACGCGGCGGGCGTGCCGCCATCGAAGGCCAGCTTCGGCCCCGACACCTTCGTGGTGATCGAGAAGTGGGAGACGCTGGCCCACCTGCAGGCCCATGCGGTGGCGCCGCACATGAAGGCCCATGGCGAGAAGACCAAGGCGCTGGTCGAGAGCAAGCTGATCCACGTGCTCGAGCCGGTCTGAGGCCGCCGCTTCGCAGGCGGCGCGATGCCTGCTACCCTCGCGCCCGGGAGCAGGATCTCGAGGAGGGACTCAGGACATGGCGATCTTCCGAAGGCGCGGCTTGCTGCTGCTGGCCGCCGCGCTGCTCGCGTCGGGCTGCGCCCAACTGGCCGCGCCGCCCTATGCGGCCGACTACGAAGCACTCGACCGGCTCGAAGCCACGCGCCCCGGCATGGTGGCCGTGGCGCGGGTGCAGCCCACTGATCCCGCCGACAGCATCAACAGCGTGAGTTTGCGCCGCGCGCGGCTGCGCTCGCCGAGCGGCAGCTTCGCGCAGTACCTCGAAGACGCGCTGGTGCGCGACCTCGGCGAGATCGGCGCCTACGACGCCAAAGCACCGACGCGCATCGCCGCGCGCATCCTCGTCAACGAACTCGACCTCGGCCTCATCAACGGCACCGGCCGCATGGAGGTGGACGTCGTGGTCACGCGCGCGGCCGTGCAGACGCTGCGCAAGACCTACCGCGGCGAGATCGCCTTCGATTCGAGCTACGCGAACATCGTGGCGGTGCCCGCGGGCCAGGCCGCCTACCCGCGGCTGGTGCGCGCGTTGCTGCGGCAGATGTATGCCGATCCGCAATTCATCGCCGCCATCGCGCCCTGAAACCGGAGCTCTGCCGCACCATGCCGCTTCACCCGTCTCGCGTCCTTCGCCTGTTCTCCATCGCCGTCATGGCGGCGCTGCTCGCGGCCTGCAGCCATCCGATCACCATGATCACCGAGACCGCGCCGCCGCGCGCGGTGGCGCACCTCGTGCCGAAGAAGGTGGCCTACGTGATGACCGATGCCCAGCGCGAGCAGCAGGTCGTGACGCCGGGCGGCAGCGGCGACCGGGTGAGCTACTACCCGTACCGCGACCTCGAGAAGTCGATCCGCGACGCACTGCGCGCGGTCTACCGCGACGTGGTCGTGCTGCGCACCGCGGGCGACGCGAAGGCCAACGAGGCGGCCGGCATCTCGCTGGTGTTCACGCCGCAGATCAAGACCGATTCGAGCTCCTCGTCCTGGCTCACCTGGCCGCCGACCTCGTTCAGCGTGGAAGTGAGCTGCACCGTGACCGATGCCTCGGGCGCCGAGGTCACGCGCGTGCGCGCGGTCGGCAACGGCACGGCGCAGTTCGGCGAATTCAAGGGCGACTACGGGCTCGCGGCGCGGCGCGCGGCCAGGCAGATGACCTCGCAACTGAGCAGCGAGATCCGCCGCGACGAGAAGCTGCGCTGATCGCTTCCGGCCAGAAAAAAACGCGCCCTCGGGCGCGTTTTCTTTTCGGGCTTCGACGCCGCAATTACTTGGCGACGACCTTCACCATCTCCAGGCACTTGTTCGAGTAGCCCCACTCGTTGTCGTACCAGCTCACGAGCTTCACGAAGGTGCCGTCGAGCGCGATGCCGGCTTCGGCGTCGAAGATCGAGGTGCGCGGGTCGCCGCGGAAGTCGGTGGCGACCACCTTGTCTTCCGTGTAGCCCAGCACGCCCTTGAGCGCGCCTTCGCTCTGTGCCTTCATCTCGGCGCAGATTTCCTTGTACGTGGCTTCCTTCACCAGCTCCACCGTGAGGTCGACCACCGACACGTCGGAGGTCGGCACGCGGAAGCTCATGCCGGTGAGCTTCTTGTTGAGCTCGGGGATCACCACGCCCACGGCCTTGGCGGCGCCGGTGCTCGAGGGGATGATGTTCTCGAGAATGCCGCGGCCGCCGCGCCAGTCCTTGTTGCTCGGGCCGTCCACGGTCTTCTGCGTGGCGGTGGCGGCATGCACGGTGGTCATCAGGCCGCGCTTGATGCCCCACTTGTCGTTCAGCACCTTGGCGAGCGGCGCCAGGCAGTTGGTGGTGCAGCTGGCGTTGCTGACGATGGCCTCGCCGGCGTACTTCTTGTCGTTCACGCCATAGACGAACATCGGCGTGTCGTCTTTCGACGGGGCCGACATGATCACCTTCTTCGCGCCCGCGGCGAGGTGCTTCTCACAGGTCTCCTTGGTGAGGAACAGGCCGGTCGATTCGAGCACGATGTCGGCGCCGACCTCGTTCCACTTGAGGTTCGCGGGGTCGCGCTCCTGCGTGAGGCGGATCTTCTTGCCGTTCACGATCAGCGTGTTGCCCTCGACCGTGACCTCGCCCTTGAAGCGGCCGTGCACCGAGTCGTACTGGAGCATGTAGGCCAGGTAGTCGGGCTCGAGCAGGTCGTTGATGGCGACGATCTCGATGTCGTTCTTGAAGTTCTGCACGGCTGCGCGCAGCACGTTGCGACCGATGCGACCGAAGCCGTTGATACCGAGTTTGATAGCCATCTGATTTGCTCCTAAGGTTGAAAAACTAGTGATCGGACGCGGACGCTCAGTCCCTGAGCGCGGCTTCGACGGTGGCGGCCACGTTCTCCGCCGTGAATCCGAAGTGCTTGAACAGCACCGGCGCGGGCGCCGATTCGCCATAGGTGTCGATGCCGACGACGGCGGCGCAGCCGTACTTCCACCAGCCAGCGGTGCAGCCCATCTCGACGGCGATGCGCGGCAGCTTCTTCGGCAGCACGGCCTTCTTGTAGGCCACGTCCTGGCGGTCGAAGGTGGTGGTCGAAGGCATCGAGACCACGCGCACCGCGATCTTCTTCTCGGCCAGCAGCTTCTGCGCGGCGAGCGCGAGCTGCACTTCCGAGCCGGTGGCGATGATGACCGCCGCGGTCTTCTTGCTCTTGAGGCCGACGGCTTCGGGCTCGGCGAGCACGTAGGCGCCGCGGCTGATGTCGCCGAGCTCGCGCTTGGGCGCATAGGCGAGGTTCTGGCGGCTCAGCAGCAGCGCGGTGGGGCGCGACTGGTTCTGCAGCGCGACGGCCCAGGCCACGGCGGTCTCGGCGGTGTCGGCGGGGCGCCAGACGTCGAGGTTCGGGATCAGGCGCAGCGAGGCGGCATGCTCGATCGACTGGTGCGTGGGGCCGTCTTCGCCCAGGCCGATGGAGTCGTGCGTGAACACGTGCACCACGCGGCGCTTCATGAGCGCGGCCATGCGGATCGCGTTGCGGCTGTAGTCGCTGAAGGTCAGGAAGGTGCCGCCGTAGGGAATGAAGCCGCCGTGCAGCGCCACGCCGTTCATGATGGCGGCCATGCCGAACTCGCGCACGCCGTAGTTGATGTGGCGGCCGATCACGCCGTGCGGCGGCTCGGCATGGTCGGCGGTGCTGTCGGGCTTGGCTTCGTCCTCGGCGCCCTGGTTGGGCTGCTGCGCGGGCGCGCTCATGACGACGGCGCCGGTCTTGGCGTCGAAGCGCAGCGCGGCGGTGCTCTTGGTGTTGGTGAGGTTCGAGCCGGTGAGGTCGGCGCTGCCGCCGAGCATTTCGGGCAGCGCGGCGGTGAAGGCCTCGAGCGCGAGCTGGCTGGCCTTGCGGCTTGCGACGGTCTCGGCCTTGGTGTGGGCGGCGACCACGGTGTCGAAGGCCACCTGGTGGAAGTCCTTCGGCAGCTCGCCCTTCATGCGGCGCGTGAACTCGGCGGCGAGCGCGGGGTAGGCTTCGGCGTAAGCGGCGAAGCGCTCGTTCCAGGCGGCCTCGGCCTTGGCGCCTGCGGCCTTGTGGTCCCACTCGGCGTACACCTCGGCCGGGATCTCGAAGGCGGGCGCGGTCCAGCCGATCGATTCGCGCGTGAGCTTGATTTCCTCGGCGCCCAGCGCCTCGCCGTGGGCCTTGGCGGTGCCGGCGCGGTTCGGGCTGCCCTTGCCGATGGTGGTCTTGCACACGATCAGCGTGGGACGCGTCGCTTCCTTCTTGGCCTGGGCGATGGCCTTGGAGACCGCGGCGGCGTCGTTGCCGTCGATCGGGCCGATCACGTTCCAGCCGTAGGCCTTGAAGCGCTCCGCGGTGTTGTCGACGAACCAGGGCTTGACCTGGCCGTCGATGCTGATGCCGTTGTCGTCGTACAGCGCGATCAGCTTGTTGAGGTGCCAGGCGCCCGCGAGTGCGCAGGCTTCGTGGCTGATGCCTTCCATCATGCAGCCGTCGCCGAGGAAGGCGTAGGTGTGATGGTCGACGATCGCATGGTCCTTGCGGTTGAACTCGGCCGCGAGCAGCTTCTCGGCCAGCGCGAAGCCCACGGCATTGGTGATGCCCTGGCCCAGCGGGCCGGTGGTGGTCTCGACGCCGGGGGTCACGTCGACTTCGGGGTGGCCCGCGGTCTTGCTGTGCAGCTGGCGGAAGTTCCTGAGTTCGCCGATCGGCAGGTCGTAGCCGGCGAGATGCAGCACCGCATAGAGCAGCATCGAGGCATGGCCGTTCGAGAGCACGAAGCGGTCGCGGTCGAACCAGTGGGGGTTCGCGGGGTTGTAGCGAAGGTGTTCGCCCCAGAGTGCGACGGCCATCTCGGCCATGCCCATCGGTGCGCCCGGATGGCCGGAGTTTGCTTGTTGGACGGCATCCATGGCCAGCGCGCGAATTGCGTTGGCCATCAGGGCTTGGTTTGCCATGGGCGTTGGACTTTCGGGAATGTGGATTGGGGGGAACCCGCGATTTTACCGGGCACGCCCGGGCCGCCTCCCAGGTGGGGCCAACACCCGACCGCGCGCCGGGGGCCCGCCGGTGCGGCCCCGGGCGGGCGCGCGCCCCCGGACTGCTAGAGTTGCGCCTCATGCACGGGCTGCACCTCACCGCCGATCTTCACGACTGCCGATGCGACATGCAGTGGCTGACCGACAAGGAGGCGCTCGGCGCCGTCTGCCTGAAGGCGGTGACGGCCGCGGGCCTGCAGCCGGTGGGCCAGCTGGTGCACGGCTTTCCGGCCACGCCCGAGGGGCCGGGCGGCGTGACGGCCACGGTGCTGCTGGCCGAATCGCACCTGTGCCTCCACACCTGGCCCGAGCGGCGCGGCGCCACGCTCGACGTGTACGTGTGCAACTTCGGCGGCGACCATTCGGCCAAGGCGCATGCGCTGATGGAATGCCTGGTGTCGCTGTTCCAGCCGGCGCACAGCGAACGCAACGCGCTGCAGCGCGGCCGGGTAGCCGCGTGAACGCGAAGGCGATGATCCTCGCGGCCGGCCGCGGCGAGCGCATGCGGCCGCTGACCGATGCGCGCCCCAAGCCGCTGCTCGAAGTGCAGGGCAAGCCGCTGATGCAGTGGCCGATGGAGGCGCTGGCCGACGGCGGCTTCACCGAGCTGGTGGTCAACACCGCCTGGCTGGGCGAGCAGATCGCCGGCCATTTCGGCGCCCGGCCGGTGCTCGGCGCGCACGGCGCGGTGTCGATCGCCTACTCCGACGAAGGCCGCGACTTCGGCGGCGCGCTGGAGACCGCGGGCGGCATCGTGCGCGCGCTGCCGCTGCTCGGCGAGGTCTTCTGGGTGGCGGCCGGCGACGTGTTCGCGCCCGGTTTCGCCTTCCGCCAGCAAGCGGTGGACCGCTTCGCGGCCAGCGGCAAGCTCGCGCACCTGTGGCTGGTGCCGAACCCGGCGCACAACCCGAAGGGCGACTTCGGCCTCTCGGCGGAAGGCCTGGCGCTCAACACGGCGGCCGAGAGGTACACCTTCTCGACCATCGGCCTGTACCGCCGCGCGCTGTTCGCGCCGCCCTGGTGCGACATTCCCGCCGGCAACGCCGGGGGCCTTAAAGCCCCGCTGGCGCCCATCCTGCGCGCCGCGATGGACAATGGCCACGTGAGCGCCGAGCTCCACACCGGCCCCTGGACCGACGTGGGCACGCCCGAGCGGCTTTCTCAACTGAACACGCCACGATGACCTCCTCATCCTCAGACCTCCCGATCTACGCCGAACGCCGCGCGCGCCTGGCATCGCAACTCGGCAAGGACGGCATCGCCATCGTGCCGACCGCACCCGAGCGCCAGCGCAACCGCGACAGCGACTTCCTGTTCCGGCACGACAGCTACTTCTACTACCTGACGGGCTTCACCGAGCCGAACGCCTGGCTGGTGCTCGCGGGCGACGGCCGCTCGACGCTGTTCTGCGCGCCCAAGGACCTGGAGCGCGAGATCTGGGACGGCTACCGCCTCGGCCCCGAGGCCGCGCCCGCGGCGCTCGGCGTGCACGAGGCCTTCTCGGTCGCCGAACTCGACGCGAAGCTGCCGAAGCTGCTGGAGAACCGGTCGACGGTGTGGTACCCCTTCGCCACGCACAAGGGCCTGGAGACCCGCGTCGACGGCTGGCTGCAGGCGGTGCGCGCACGCGTGCGCTACGGCGCGCTGTGCCCCGAGGAGCAGCACGATCTCTGCGGCCCGCTCGACGAGATGCGGCTCGTGAAGGACGCGCACGAGCAGGACATCATGCGCCGCGCCGCGCAGATCAGCGCGCGCGCCCATGTGCGCGCGATGCAGCTGTCGGCCCGCATGCTGCGCGAAGGCAAGGAGGTGCGCGAGTACCACCTCGACGCCGAGTTGCTGCACGAGTTCCGCCTCGGCGGCTCGCAGTACCCGGCCTACGGCTCGATCGTGGCGGCCGGCGCCAACGCCTGCGTGCTGCACTACCGCGCCGACGCGGCGCCGGTGCGCAGCGGCGAGCTGGTGCTGATCGACGCGGGCTGCGAGCTCGACGGCTACGCGAGCGACATCACGCGCACCTTCCCGGCCAACGGCAGCTTCACCGGTCCGCAGCGCGCGCTCTACGACCTGGTGCTCGCGAGCCAGGACGCCTCGGCCGCGGCCACCAAGGCCGGCAACCGCTTCAACGATCCGCACGACGCCGCGGTGCGCGTGCTCTCGCAGGGCATGCTCGACCTCGGCCTGCTCGATGCGAACAAGGTCGGCAGCGTCGACGACGTGATCGAGCAGCGCGCCTACTTCCAGTTCTACATGCACCGCACCGGCCACTGGCTCGGCATGGACGTGCACGACTGCGGCAGCTACGTCGAGCCCACCCAGGTCGGCGAGGTCAGCGAGCGCAAGGACCCGCTGTCGAACGAGATCATCAAGAACCGCCCCAGCCGCATCCTGCAGCCCGGCATGGTGCTGACGCTCGAACCCGGCATCTACGTGCGCCCCGGCGACGGCGTGCCGGAACGCTTCCACGACATCGGCATCCGCATCGAGGACGACGCGATCGTCACCGACACCGGCTGCGAGCTGATCTCGCGCGGCGTGCCGGTGAAGGCGGACGAGATCGAGGCGCTGATGCGCGATTGAGGGCCGGGACCGAACTCAAGGCTGGAAGCCTGAGCGGCGCACCACCGGCTCCCACTGCTGGCGGAAGGCCTTGAGCATCTGCACGGTCTCGGCCTGCGTGCTCACGACCGGCGTGATGTAGGCTGCGTTGGCGGCCTTCTGCAGCCCCGCATCCTGCATCACCTCGCGGACCGCGGCGGCGAGCTGCTGCACCTTGGCCGCGGGCATCGAGGCCGGCGCGTAGAAGGTGTTCCAGCCGTCGGCGTCGATCTTCATGCCGGCCTCGCGGAAGGTCGGGATGTTCGGCGCGAAGCTCGCGCGCTTCTTGCCCGACACCGCGAGGATGCGGACCTTGCCGGCCACGTGCTGGACGTAGAGCGAATCGAGCGTGTCGATCGCGATCGGCAGGTTGCCGCCGCTCAGGTCGGCCGCGAGCGGCGCCGAGCCGCCGTAGCCCTTGATCTGCGGCTGCACGCTGAGCGCATCGCCCACCATCAGGCCGAAGAAGTGCGGCAGGCTGCCGGTGGCCGGCACGCCGAAGATCGCTTCCTCGGGATGCGCCCAGAGCCGGCCGACGAGGAACATCGCCCGGTCGAGCTGCAGCTTGTTGCCCACCGCGAGCGCGAAGTCGTAGCTGCTGACCTGCGACACCGGCACGAAGTCGCGGTCGGGGTCGTAGCCCAGGTCCTTGAAGACGAGCGGCGCCACCACCATCACGGCCGGGTTGCCGAGCATCAGCACGTTCTGCGCCGCGCTGGCCCGCTTGACCTCCTTGGCCGCGAGCCGGCCGCCTTCGCCCGGACGGTTCTCGACCGTGACGGCCACGCCGAGCTTCGGCCCCAGGCGCTCGGCCACCAGCCGCGCGATGCGATCGGTGCTGCCACCGGCCGGGTAGCCGACCACGAGCGACAGCGGCCCGTCGAGCGGCTGGGCCTGCGCGGGGCTCAGCGCGGCGACGGCAGCGAAGGAAGCGGCGAACGCCATGCTCCATGCGGTGAGCTTGCGGCGGGAAAAGAATGCGGCCATGGGATCTCGGTCTCCTGCGAGCGGTGGGTCCACGGGCGCGCGCAGCGGCCTGCGGCGACAATCGCCGCGCCTCCACTCGTTTCATCCCGTGTCATTTGTTGCAGAGTTATACGCACGCAACAGACAGTTGATCTAATCCATCATCGGCCCGCGCGGCGCGCCGGCCACACGCTTCAAACCCACGCCGACTTCGTTCGTTTTCGCATGCAAGGCACACAGCAAGCTGCAGATGTTTTTCCCGATGCGGACGCGCTGCGCGCGCCGCGGTCCCTGGACGATCTGCTCCTGTACCGGCTCGCGCGCGCAGTGCGCACCGGCAGCGGCCTGGCCACGCGCCTGGTGGAAGGCGGCTTCGGCATCACCCGCCGCGAATGGGGAATGATCGCCACGCTCGCCCAGCACGGCGAGATGCGCTCGTCGACCCTGGCCGGCCACCTGAACCTCGACCGCGTGCGCACCTCGCGCGCGCTGCGCGGACTGGTCGAGAAGAAGCTCGCGACCCGCCGGCAGGATGCCGACGACCGGCGCGAGGTGCACGTGCGGCTGAGCACCGCCGGCCAGCAGCTCTACGACCGCGCGTTCCCGCGCGTCGCGGCGCTCAATACCGAACTGCTGCAGGGCATCGCGCCGGCGCACCTCGGGGTTTTTCTGCAGTGCCTGAAACAGCTTGAGGAACGCGGCCATGCGCTGAGCGCGCAGGGCGTGGTGATGGAGAAGGCGGACCGGCGTGCGGGGGGGACGCGGCACCGGTGGCCGGTGGGTGGCGTCTGAGCGCGCGCAGCCGCACCGCCGCCGGTTGGCTTACTTCGCCTGCAGCAACGCCCCCGCCTCCAGCAGCACCAGCTCGTTGTCGTCCGCCTGGTTCGGCATGCGGCTGCTCGAGAAGGGCAGGTTGTTGTCATTGCCGACGACGATGTGCGTGGCATCGACCACGTCGACGTTCTCGATGGTGAAGAACGGGAACTTGAACACGCCGTCGTTGAGCGGCTTGCGCGCGAGCCCGGCCGGGTCGGCGATGTTCAGCAGATCGATGTAGCCGATCTTGCGCACCGGGCCGCCGACGTTGGCGTCGCTCAGCTCGATCTTGTAGACGCGCTTGAACTTCGCGATGTCGTGGAAGCAGTCCGCGCGCTTCTGGCCCTCGGGGCAGGCCTTGTCGGCGGTGCCTTCGCCGTTGTCGCGCTCGATGACCAGGCCCGTCGTGGCGTCGATCATGTTGAAGTCGCCGATGGCATGGCCGTTCGCCTCGAGCACGTACTGCCAGTGGCGGCCGGTCCATTTCTCGCTCGCGACGTCGAACTCGAGCACGCGCAGCGCCTCCTTGCCCTCGACGCGCTCGTAGTCCTTGGCCTCGGCGTTCCACACCGGGCCTTCGAGCAGCGCGTAGAGCTTGCTGCCGTCCTTCGATGCGGCCATGCCCTCGAAGCCCTTCGAGCGCTTGACCTGGAAGTCGACCGCGCCGCCGGGCGCGCCGGGCGTGGTCACGTTCGGATGGTCGGGCGAGCGCACGGGCTTGCCGCCGACCTGGGTGTCGAACACCGCGAGCACCTTGCCCTTGCGGTCGGCCTTGATCAGGAAGGGACCGAACTCCTCGCCGATCCACAGTGCGCCGCCGGCGAACTGGAAGCTCTCGGGGTCGAAGTCGGCGCCGGTGAGATAGCGTTGCTTCGTGCCCTCCTGGACGATGCGGAACGGCACCTTCCTGTCGGGATCGTGCAGGAAGACGGTGTCGAGGCGCTCGACCCTGCCGCGCTGGAAGTCGACCTTGTAGTGGTTCAGGTAGAGCATGAAGTCGGGCGAGTTGACCTTGCTGCCGGCACCGTTGTCGGTGAGCACCCAGAAGCTGCCGTCGTCCATCCGCTTGATGCCCGAGTGGCCCTGCAGCGGCTGGCCCTGGAACGGCAGCGACACGCCGGTGCCGCGGCCGCCCGACAGACCCTCGACGCTGCCCACCGCCTCCACGCGCTTGCCGGTGGTGAACTTGCCGCTCACGCGCAGGTCGGCCGGCGCATCCTTGGGCGCGGCAACGAAGCTCTGTGCGGGCAGCAGCGCGTGGCCGGCGAGGGTGGCGGGAAAGGCGGTCTGGGCCGATGCCGCGGCACCGGCCAGGGCGCCGGCGGCGGCAATGCAAACGAGGGAGAGGCGCATCTTCTTCATGGAACGAAAGGATCGAAGTCGAAAACGCGAGACGATGCCGCCGGGGCATGACGTCGCGGTGACATCGACACCGGCGTCTCCTTCGCGCGCGCCGGCCGGCGCAAGGCCTCATGCGAGCGCAGCGCCCGCAAGGTGCCCGCGCGTGAACGCTTCCTCGAAGATCGAATAGCCCGACCAGTCCGCATGCGCGAACGAAAGCCGCCCGGCGGCGACGGTGCCGCGGCGCGTCGCATCCGCCGCGCCGAGCTGCGCGAGCAGGCCCGGCGTGGGCATGGCCATCGCGTGGCCGTAGCGCGTGATCTCGATGCGCGTGGCGAGCGCGGGCAGGTCGGGATGCGGCACCGAGAGCTCGGCGAGCAGCTCGTCGCGCCAAGCGGTCCAGGGCCGTTCGAGCAGCAGGCGGCGGCCGTCGCCCACGTCGTAGCGGCTCGGGCCCAGCGGGCGGTACCAGCTCAGCACCGTGCCGCGCGGCGTGGGGTCGAGCGACTGGTGGCGCGCATCGACGTAACCCAGGCCGCGCGTGCCGTGGATCACGTTGTCCCAGCTCGGCGCCGCGCCGGGGCGGTCGGCCAGCGGCGCGCGCAGGTGCACGTTGGCGACCAGCCAGGGCGCATGGCGCAGATGGGCGGCGGCGCTCTTCAGCAGCCCGGGCGGGTTCTCGACCACGCGCGCGGCGATGAACACCGGCAGCGCGACGATGCAGCGCTCGGCCTGCCAGCGCACGAGCGAATTCGAGGCCGCATCCCAGGCGTCGACCTCCACGCCGCCGCGCACTTCGGCGATGCGCATGACGACCTGCCCGGTGTGCAGCCGCTCGCCGAGCGGCGCGGCGAGCCGCTGCGTGAGCCAGCCGTTGCCTTCGGGCCAGGTGAGGACGCCGTCGCGCTCCGCGCCCGCGTCGCTGTCGCCGGCCGCGCCCGGCGCATGAAAGCCGTGCCGGCTCGCGAAGTAGTGGATGCCGGCCCAGGCCGAGACCTGCTCGATGCCGGCACCGTAGTCGTCGCGGCAGCAGTAGTCCAGATACCAGCGCAGGTGCGCGTCGCCGAAGCCTTCGGCATCGAGCCAGCGCGAGAACGCGACCGCATCGAGCGCCAGCAGCTCGGGGGTGTGCTCGGCGCGCAGCGCGGGAATGACGAAGTGCGCCGCATGCTGGAGCGCGTCGATGCGCTGCGCGAAGCGGCGGTACTGCGCCTGCGTGCCGGCGCCCACGCCGTGCACCGGCAGCAGGCCGTCCTGCCATTCGCCCTGGAAGAAAAGCCGCTCCTGCGGGCTGTGGCAGAGGCTGCGCTCGTCGTAGACCCAGCGGCCGGCGACGCGCTGGCGCAGGCCGAGTTCTTCCAGCAGGTCCTGCACCTCGTGCGCATCGTCGCCGGGCACCGGCAGGTAGTGGGCGCCGAGGGGGCAGGCGATGCCCCCGAGCCTGCCGCCGCGCGCGTTGCCGCCCGCGGTGTCCTCGAGTTCGAGCAGTGCGAAATCGTCGACGCCCGCGAGCCGCAGCGCACGCGCGGCCGCGAGGCCCGCCACGCCGCCGCCGGCGATCAGCACGCGCGTGCGGCGCGTGCGCGCGGGCGGCAGCGCCTTCAGCGTGCCGTCGCGCATCGCGTGGCCGCGCGCGAGGTCGACGCCGTTGAAGCCGCCTTCGATCGCCGGCGCCGGTTCGCAGCCCGCGAGCGCGAGCGCGCCGGCCGCCATGCCGAGGAATTCGCGCCGCTGCATCGCGCCGGACGCCGCTAGTGCCCCATGACCTTGCCCCACTCGCGCTCGTAGGTGGTGACCAGGGTCTGGTTGGAAAGCCGGTTCACGTCGGCCGGCACGCGCGCCATGTCGAGCGGGAAGTCGAACATCAGCGGCAGCGTGGCGGGCGACAGGAAACGCAGGCCCGCGGGCAGCGCATCGGGCAGGCGGTAGGGCCGGCGGCTCGCGATCACGAAGCCCCATTCGCCGAAGCTCGGCACGTGCGCGTGGTAGGGCGTGGCGGTGAGCCCGACCGATTCGATGGTGGTGGCGACCGTCCAGTAGCTCCTGCGCGCCACCAGCGGCGAGGTGGTCTGGATCACCGCGTAGCCGCTGGCCGCGAGACGCTTGTCGAGCAGCGCATAGAAGCTGCCGGTGTAGAGCTTGCCGATCGCGAAGTTGGTGGGATCGGGGAAGTCGACCACGATCACGTCGTAGAGGTCATCGGCGCCTTCGGGCTGCTGCAGCCAGCGGAAGGCATCGGTGTTGACGACCTTCACCTTCGGCGAGGACAGCGAATGCCCGTTGAGCGCGGCCAGGGTCTGGTGCGTGGTGAAGAGCGTCGTCATGTTCGGATCGAGTTCCACCAGCGTGACCGATTCGACCGAGGGGTACTTGAGGATCTCGCGCACCGCCATGCCGTCGCCGCCGCCGAGCACCGCCACCTTCTTCGGCGCGCCGTGCGCGGCCATCACCGGATGCACCAGCGCCTCGTGGTAGCGGTACTCGTCGCGCTCGGCGAACTGCAGGTTGCCGTTGAGGAAGAGGCGGTGGCCGAGCTGCCCGCGCGTGACGACGATGCGCTGGTAGGGCGAGCTGGCGCTGAAGACGATGCGGTCCTGGTAGAACTTGTCCTCGGCCAGCGTGGTGATGTGGTCGGCGCCGACGAAGCCTGCCACCAGCGCCGCGAGCGACAGCAGACAGGCCGCGAGGTGCGCGCCGACGCGCCGCAGCTCGTGGCGGAACAGCCAGAGCGCCCACAGCGCCACCGCCGCGTTCATGAAGCCGAACAGCAGGCCCGTGCGGATCATGCCGAGCTGCGGCACCAGGATCAGCGGGAACGCCACCGACACCGCAAGGGCGCCGAGGTAGTCGAAGGTCAGCACCTGCGAGACCAGGTTCTTGAGCACCACGTTGCGCTTGAGGATGCGCATCACGAGCGGAATCTCGAGCCCGACCAGCGTGCCGACCACCATCACCAGCCCGTAGAGCAGCAGCCGGAAGGCGCCCCGGCACGTAGGCGTTGGCCAGGAAGAGGATTGCCGGCAGCGCACCGCCGATCAGCGCCACCAGCAGCTCGATGCGCAGGAAGTGCGCCGGCAGCTGGCGCTCGAAATAGCGCGACAGCCACGAGCCCACGCCCATCGCGAACAGGTAGGTGCCGATGATGGTGCTGAACTGCAGCACCGAGTCGCCGAGCAGGTAGGAGCTCAGCGCGGCCGCGGTCAGCTCGTAGACGAGGCCGCAGGCCGCGACCACGAACACGCTCGCGAGCAGCGCGATCTCGACCGGTTGCGGCCCCTTGGGGGCGGCCTGCGGACTGGCGGAAGGTTGCATGGGTCAGGCGGTCGCCGCCGGGCCGCCCCAAGGCGGACCGCGCCTCCCCCTCGGGGGGTGGCGAATGACACGCAGCGAAGCGGAGTGCAAAGCCGGGGGGCTAGTGAATTGCGGCAGCGACGATGATGCTGATGCCGAGGCTCATCGCCGCGACCACGAGGCCGAGCGCGACGTTCTGCTTCTCCACGATCTCGTTCCACAGGTCGTAGGGCGTGAGCTTGTCGATGATGAGGAAGCACAGCCAGAAGATCACCACGCCGATCAGCGCATAGACGAGCGATCCGAGGACCACGCCCGGTTTCAGCCATTCAAATCCCATGGGGACCTCCAGTCGTAGTAGCAGAAGAAAGAAAAGAACAACGCGGCATCGGCGGCCTCACTTGTGGCCGCCGCCGCTCGAGTAGCCGCCGTAGGAGCCGCCTGAGCCGCGGTAGCCGCTCGAGGAGCCGCTGCTGCTGCAGGTGCTCAGGATGATCAGCAGCACGATGAGGACGATCACGATCAGGATGATCGTCCCGCAGCCCAGCCCCGAGGCGGCGCTGACGGGCAGCGCGTCGCTGCGCGTGAACAGGTCCTTCTTGTCGTCGAGCTTGAAGGCGGCCGAGATCACGCCGCTGTCGAGCTTGCTGCCCGAGGACCAGGTCAGCTCGTTGGCCGAACGCTCCATCGACAGCAGGGCCTTGCCGTTGGCGAAGTCGCGGTTGAAGGTCTTCTGCCCGCGTTCGACCTGCCAGTAGAACTCGCCCGCCACGTAGGTGGTCTCGGCGTTGTAGGCGTACTGCTGCTGGTAGCGCGTGCCCAGGTAGGTGGCGCTGTGGCCGTTCTCGGCCATCTGCGGGGCGCCCGTGGTCGGCTTGACCATGCTCCAGCCGTCCTCGGCATCGACGAGGAAGCTGAAGCCGCGCTTCTTGTTGTAGAGCAGGTATTCGTTCCAGCCGAAGTGCTCGTCGTCGCCGGGCTCCACGCCCATGCGGTGCTGGAAGCCCACCACCTGCCATTGGGCGCCCTGCAGCTGGCCGGTGCTGCCGAGCGGGATCAGCGGCCGGACCGGTTCGTCCTGCTCGGCGTGCCGCAGCTCGCCGCCGATGCCGTGCGTCAGGTCGATGATGCTGTTGCACGAGCGGCAGGTGATGCTCTTGCTCTGGGCGAAGTTCACCGTGACCGGCGCGCCGCAGTTCGGGCAGTTGAAGGCGCGGCCTTTCTCTTCCTTGGCCGATTCGTCGCGCAGGCCGGTGAGCTGCAGATCCTCGAGCTGCACCGAGCGCCCGAGGTAGGCGCCCGGCGGCTGCGTGCCGTAGTCGAGGCTGAGCACCAGGCCGTTCTCGCTGCGCAGCTCGACCATCGGGAACGGGCGGCCGAGTTCGGGCAGGTGCGGCAGCTCGCCCTGCGCCGACAGCAACGCCACCTGCTCGTTCGAGGAGACGGTGTAGCTCTGGCCGTTGAAGGCGCTGGTCGCGCCCACGCGCAGGTCGGTCGGCGGCGGCGCGGCGCGCTGCAGCGCGAACGGCAGCGCGAACACGTAGGCGCCGTTGTCCTCGCTCAGGATGCCGGTGCGGTCGCCATCGAGCGCGACGATCCATTCGGTCCAGCGGCCGCCGGGATGGCTGTACTGCAGCCGGCCGACGACGGTGAAGGGCTGGTCCTGGATGCGGCCCGCGGCGAACAGCTGCAGCGGACTGAAGTCGTCGAAGAGCTCCGCCATCTTGCCGACGCGCGCGAGCGTCTCGCCCCGTCGCACGACGGTGCTCTGGCAGTACGGGCAGACCGCATGCGTGGATTGCGCGGACCTGAATTCGACCGGCGCGCCGCAGCCGGGGCAGGGCGCACGGTAGGCGCGCTGGGCGCCTGCTTGCTCGACCATGCTGGTTGTTAGACCAGCTTCTTGAGCAATTCGGCCTTCTTGGCGTCGAACTCTTCCTGCGTCAGGATGCCCTTGCTCTTGAGCTCACCGAGCTTCTCGAGCGTGGTCATCACGTCGGCCGGGCTCACCACCGCCACCGCGGGCTGCTGGTGGGTCGCCGCGGCCTGGGCCGCGGCGTTGGGGCTCAGCCCCTGCGCGAGGTTCTGCGCCAGCACCTGGCCGAGCGCCACGCCGGCACCGAGCCCCATGGCGTCGCCCGCAATGCCGCCGCCGCCGTTGCCGGCACCCTCGGCGAACTTGGGGATCGCCTGCGCGGTCTGGTACTGCATGAACTTGCCCATGTCGTTGCCGACCATGCCCATGCCGATCTTCTGGTCGAGGATCTTCTGCAGCTCTTCGGGCAGCGAGACGTTCTGCACCGTGATGTTCTCGAGCTTGATGCCGATCTTTTCGAACTCGGGCACGAGCTGCGCGGCAAGCGCCTGCGCGAACTGGATCTGGTTGGCCGCCAGGTCGAGGAAGGGCACGCCGCTCGCGGCGATCGCATTGCTGATGTTCTGCAGCACCAGGCCGCGCAGCTGGCCGTCGAGGTCGGCCACCGTGTAGGTGTCGCGCGTGCCGGAGATCTCGGTGTGGAACCGCTTGGCATCGCCGATGCGGAAGCTGTAGTTGCCGAAGGCGCGCAGGCGCACCGCGCCGAAGTCCTTGTCGCGGATGGTGATGGGCTGCGGCGTGCCCCACTTCTGGTCCACCTGCTGGCGCGTGCTGAAGAAGTAGACGTCGCTCTTGAAGGGGGACTCGAAGAGCTTGTCCCAGTTCTTCAGGTACGTGAGCACGGGCAGCGTCTGCGTCGTGAGCTTGTACATGCCGGGGCCGAACACGTCGGCCACCTGGCCTTCGTTGACGAACACCGCGACCTGCGACTCGCGCACCGTGAGCGAGGCGCCGTTCTGGATTTCCATCTCCGCCATCGGAAAGCGCCAGGCGAGCGTGCCGTCGCCCGTCTCGGTCCACTGGATGATGTCGATGAACTGTTTCTTGATGAAATCCATCAGGGCCATGGTCACTCCTCGTGTGTTTTTTCCCGGACTGCGCATATTGCCACAGCGTTAACAAAGCTTGACGTCGGTCCGGCCGGCCGGGCGGCCTATGCCTGAATGGCCGAGGTCTACAATCGGCGCCCCCAGAAGAAGCGCTGCTAGGAGCAACGGCCAATGTCCGATTCGACCTCATCGATCCCCACGCCCGAAGACAAGCGCGCGCAGCTGCGGCGCGCCGCCCTCGAGTACCACGAGCTTCCGGTGCCGGGCAAGATTGCCATCGCCGCCACCAAGCAGATGGTCAACCAGCGCGACCTGTCGCTGGCCTATTCGCCCGGCGTGGCCGCGCCCTGCGAGGAAATCGTCAAGGACCCGGCCAACGCCTTCAAGTACACGGCGCGCGGCAACCTGGTGGCGGTGATCACCAACGGCACCGCGGTGCTCGGCCTCGGCGACATCGGCCCGCTGGCCTCCAAGCCGGTGATGGAAGGCAAGGGCGTGCTGTTCAAGAAGTTCGCCGGCGTCGACGTGTTCGACATCGAGATCGACGAGAAGGACCCGGCCAAGCTGGTCGAGGTGATCGCCGCGCTGGAGCCGACCTTCGGCGCCATCAACCTCGAGGACATCAAGGCGCCCGACTGCTTCTACATCGAGCGCGAGCTGCGCAAGCGCATGAAGATCCCGGTCTTCCACGACGACCAGCACGGCACCGCGATCACGGTGGCCGCGGCCATGCTCAACGGCCTCAAGGTCGCGGGCAAGGACATCAGCGAGGTCAAGCTGGTCACCTCCGGCGCGGGCGCCGCGGCGCTCGCCTGCCTGAACCTGCTGCTCAAGGTGGGCCTGAAGCGCGAGAACGTGTTCGTGACCGACCTCGCCGGCGTGGTCTACGAAGGCCGCACCGAACTCATGGACGACGACAAGCGCCAGTACATGCAGAAGACCACGGCGCGCACGCTCTCGGAGGTGATCGAGGGCGCCGACGTGTTCCTCGGCCTCTCGGCCGGCGGCGTGCTCAAGCCCGCGATGGTGGCGCGCATGGCGCCGCGGCCGGTGATCTTCGCGCTGGCCAACCCAAATCCCGAGATCTCGCCCGAGGAAGCGCATGCGGTGCGCCCCGACGTGATCATGGCCACCGGCCGCACCGACTACCCGAACCAGGTCAACAACGTCCTGTGCTTCCCGTACATCTTCCGCGGCGCGCTCGACTCGGGCGCGACCACGATCACCGACGAGATGGAGATCGCCGCGGTGCATGCGATCGCCGAGCTGGCCCAGGCCGAGCAGAGCGAGCGCGTGGCGGCCGCCTACGTCGGCGAGAAGCTGAGCTTCGGCCCCGAGTACCTGATCCCGAAGCCCTTCGATCCGCGCCTGATGATGAAGATCGCGCCGGCCGTGGCCCGGGCGGCCGAGGAGAGCGGCGTGGCGCTGCGCCCGATCAAGGACATGGACGCCTACCGCGACAAGCTGCAGAGCTTCGTCTACGCATCGGGCACCACGATGAAGCCGATCTTCGACGCCGCCAAGCGCGCCGCGAAGAAGCGCGTGGCCTATTGCGAGGGCGAGGAAGAGCGCGTGCTGCGCGCCGCGCAGATCGTGGTCGACGAGGGCATCGCGCGCCCGACGCTGATCGGCCGGCCGGCCATCATCGCGCAGCGCATCGAGAAGTTCGGCCTGCGGCTCAAGGAAGAGCTGGACTACGACATCGTCAACGTCGAGCAGGACCACCGCTACCGCGACTTCTGGCAGACCTACCACCGCATGACCGAGCGCAAGGGCCAGACGGTGCAGACCGCCAAGATCGAGATGCGCCGCCGCCTGACGCTGATCGGCGCCATGCTGCTGCACAAGGACGAGGTCGACGGCATGATCTGCGGCACCTGGGGCACCACGCTGATCCACCTGCACTACATCGACCAGGTGATCGGCAAGCGCCCCGGCGGCTGCGCGAGCACGCCGCAGGACGTGCCGGTGTACGCCTGCATGAACGGCCTGCTGCTGCCCGACCGCCAGGTGTTCCTGGTCGACACGCACGTCAACTACGACCCCACGCCCGAGGAACTGGCCGAGATCACCACGATGGCGGCCGAGGAAATGATGCGCTTCGGCCTCAAGCCGAAGGCGGCGCTGCTGTCGCATTCGAACTTCGGCACCAGCAACGAGCCGAGCGCGGTCAAGATGCGCAAGACCCTCGACCTGCTGCGCGTGCAGGCCCCCTGGCTCGAGGTCGACGGCGAGATGCACGGCGACGTGGCGCTCGACAGCAAGCAGCGCGCGGTCGTCATGCCGCACAGCGCGCTGGCCGGCGACGCCAACCTGCTCGTTTTCCCGAACATCGACGCAGCCAATATTTCTTACAACCTGCTCAAGACGGCGGCAGGCGGCAACATCGCGATCGGCCCGGTGCTGCTCGGTGCGGCCAAACCCGTGCACATTCTCACCGCCAGCGCAACCGTGCGCCGCATCGTCAACATGACAGCGCTGACGGTGGCCGACGCCAACGCCGAGAGATAAGCCCTCGGAAGAGAGTGGCTACCCACTTAAGGGGCCACTCTCCAGCCCCTCGCACTGCTCAAACTTTGGGCAGTCGCTTGCTATTTTCGCCAGCGTGGTGCACACTCGCGGGCTTGAATTTGCGGGTTAACCCCAAGGTTTACCGCCGATTCGGAATCCCGCTCTTTTCTTGTGGTGCCCCATGGCGGCTTACGCCTCGATCACGTCCTCTTTCACTAAGTTTGCGCTCACCGGCTTCATGCTGGCGGCGTTGGCGACGGGGGCAGGGGCCCGCGAATGGTTCGGCGCCGGAAAGTCCGCCCAGGAAACCATCGCCCTGTCCGATCTGCCGGCACAGGGACGGCGTACCTACGAGGCCATTCTGAACGGCGGCCCCTTCCGATACGAAAAGGACGGCACGGTATTCGGCAATCGCGAGCGTCTTCTGCCGCCGGCGCGGCGCGGTCACTACCGCGAGTACACGGTGGCAACGCCCGGCTCGCGCGACCGCGGTGCCCGGCGCATCGTCTGCGGCGGTGAGCAGCGAACGGCACCCGAGGCCTGCTGGTACACGGCGGACCACTATGCGAGTTTCAGGCGGATCGCGCCATGAGCGATGACAAAGACTTGAGCGGCGCCCCGAAGCGCCCCGAAGAAATGATGATGACTATGGAAAAAACAGCGGAGATGACCTTATCCCTTCGTTCCGTGCGCCCGAACATCGTGCAGTCGATTCGCGCTTTCCGCGTGAACGAACTGCAGGAGGCCGCCAATGCCGCGGGCCAGCATTTCCTGTACGCGAACCTGGGCAACGCCCAGACCAAGCAGGACGTGCTCGACCTGATCGCCCAGCAGTTCACCTTTCCGGCGCACTTCGGGAAGAACTTCGACGCGCTGTACGACTGCATGACCGACCCGTTGCATAAATCGGGCCCGCAGCCCGGTTTCGTGATCGTGCTCGAGCAGATCCCGGCCAACGCCAAGTTCGACAAGGAAGCGCGCGAGCAGCTGCTCGACATCTTCCGCGACGCCGCCGACTACTGGGGAGACCGGAAAGTCCCATTCCGGTGCTTCTATTCTTTTCTGTAGCCCGTTCTGCATCCACCAGCCAAGCAGAACGGGCGAACGAGGCTCAGCCGAACGGCGCAGCACTCGATGGCATCGAAATCAACGGCAACACCACCGCCACGACCGCGACGGCGGCCGCCACGGAACCTGAAGGCGAGAAGATGCCGACCGACAAACTGGTCGACGTCTCGCCGCTCGCGTTGCGCATGAGCAGCCCCTTCAATGCAGGTTACTGGCTCGCCGCGGCATAGCCCACCCCCGAAGCGGCTCACTTCGTGTAGCCGCCTCCCCCTCGAGGGGGCAACACCTGCGGCCTGGCAGAGCCAGTTCCGCGGTGTTTCCCGAACGAAAGCCCGCCTCGGCGGGCTTTTTCTATGGGGTGGGCGCAACGGCCTGCGCCAGCGCGACGTACTCCGCCACGGGCACTTCCTCGGCGCGGCGCTGCAGATCGAATTCGCCGGCGAAGGCGTGCGCCTCGAGCCACTTGCCCAGCGTGTGCCGCATGATCTTGCGGCGCTGGCTGAAGGCGACCTGCACGATCTCGCCGAGGCGGGCGGCATCGACGGCCGGAGGTTCGGCGAGCGGCACCATGCGCACCACGGCACTGTCGACGCGCGGCGGGGGGTCGAAGCTCTCGGGCGGCACGAACAGCACGTTCTCCATCTCGTAGCGCCACTGCAGCATCACGCTCAGGCGGCTGTAGTCGGACGTGGCCGGGCGGGCCACCATGCGGTCGATCACTTCCTTCTGCAGCATGAAGTGCTGGTCGGCCACGAGGTGGGCGAAGCCCAGCAGGTGGAACAGGATGGGCGTCGAGATGTTGTAGGGCAGGTTGCCCACCACCCGCAGCGGCGTGGCGAAGCGGCCGGCCAGTTCCGCGAAGTCGACCTTGAGCACGTCGGACTCGATCACCTCGAGCTGCGGATGCTCGCGCAGGCGCTTCGCGAGGTCGCGGTCGAGCTCGACCACGGTGAGCCGCCCGAGCCGCTCGACCAGCGGCTGCGTGAGCGCCGCGAGCCCCGGACCGATCTCGACCATCGCATCGCCGGGCTGCGGCGCGATCTCCTTCACGATCGCATCGATGATCCCGCCGTCGGACAGGAAGTGCTGCCCGAACCGCTTCCGGGCGATGTGCTGCGCCATCAGGACTGCGGCGGGTCGCGGTATTCCACGTAGGCGCGTGCGCGCACTTCCTGCACCCAGGTGGTGAAGGCCTCCTCGACGCGCTGCTCGCGCAGCACGGCGCGCGCGGCCTCGCGCTGCTCGGCCTGCGTGAGCTTGGATTCGCGGCGTCCGACCACCTGGATCAGGTGCACGCCGAAGCGCGACACGACAGGGTCGCTGATCTGCCCGGGCGCGAGCCGGTCCATGGCTTCCTCGAACTCGGGCACGAACTGTCCGGGCCGCGACCAGCCGAGGTCGCCGCCTTCCTTGGCGCTCGCGTCCTGCGAGTTGTCGCGCGCGAGGCCGGCGAAGTCGGCGGTGCCGGCCTGCAGGCGGCGCTTGAACTCCGCGAGCTGCGCCACGGCCTGCGCGGTGGTGCGCTTCGGGTCGTTGAGCAGCAGGATGTGGCGCACCTGCGTCTGCGTCACCGTGGCGTCGGTCGCGCCGAGCTGGGCCTTGGCCAGCACCTTGAGCACGTGGAAGCCCGCGCCCGAGCGGATCGGCCCCGCGATGCCGTTGACCGGCGTCGACTGCACGGCTTCGACGAAGAGCGAGGGGTAGCGGTCGGCGGTGCGCATGCCGATCGCGCCGCCGTTGGCACGGTCGGGCGAATCGGAGTTCTCCTGCACCAGCTTGGCGAAGTCCTCGCCCGAGCGCGCGCGCTGCGCGAGGCCCTGGGCCTTCTGCTGCAGCGTGGCCACCTGTGCGTCGGTGGCGTTCTCGGGCACGGCCACCAGCAGGTGGGCGAGGTTGATGTTCTGCAGCGCCGCGTCCTTGTTGGGCGCATTGCGCTGGTCGCGCAGGTATTCGTCGGCCTCGGCGTCGCTGATCTTGATCTTCGATTCCACCTCGCGGTCGCGCAGCCGCGTGAGCAGCAGCTGGTCGCGCAGGTCATTGCGGAATTCGCGCGGCGAGATGCCTTCGGCCACCACGCGGCGGCGCAGTTCCTCGACGGTGAGCTGGTTCTGGCGCGCCACGGTCTGCTCCGCCTGGTCGATGGCGACGTCGTCCACCTTGATGCCGCTTTCCTTCGCTAGCTGCAACTGGGCGCGTTCGGAGATCAGCCGCTCGAGCACCAAGCGGGTGAGTTCGGCGCGCGGCGCGCGCTGGGCTTCGGGGTTCTCCTGGATCAGGCGCGTGACGCGCGACTGCACCTCGGTGTTGGTGATCGGCTCGGAGTTGACGAGCGCGACGATGTATTCGGCCGAGCGCTGCACCGGCGGTGCGCTGGGCGCCGCGCTGCGCGGGGCCGGCGGCGCGAGGCGGGGGCCCGCGCGCATGATGTCCGTGATGCCGCTGCCGCCGCCGGGGCGCAGCCCCTGCGCGCCGGCGCTCGCGGCCAGTGCCACCAGGCAGCCCAGGGTGAGGATGGAACGGGTGTGTTTCATGGCGTGCTCGATCGTCTCAGTCGTAATTGGTGAAGCGGCTCGGCCCTTCGGTGGGCGTGCGCAGGGGCTGGTAGCGCTGGATGTTGGAGCGCAGGGTCTGCATGGGGCTCGATCCGATGCTCGAGAAGCCGACGAACTCGAGCTGGAACATGATGCGGGTGTTGGCCGTCACCTGGCCGGTGGTGATGCGCTGCAGCACCACGCGTCCGATCCAGCAGCAGCCGTCGTACTCGAAGCCGAGCACGCCGTCGGTGAGCTTCCGGTCCTGCAGGCTGTAGTTGAGCCGGCCGACCGCGTACCAGCGACCGCCGCCCTGGCCCTTGCCGGGGCCGAGGTCCTTGCCCTTGTCGCCCCACAGGTCGTTGATCGGCCACTGCCAGCCGACGTCGATGGACTTGTTGCCGTCGGTCGCGGTGGGGGTGGTCGGCGCCTGGTAGCGGAAGGCCGCGCTCAGGTTGCGGTACGGGCCCGGGTTGTAGCGCGCGCTGATGGCCGCGCGCTCGGAGCGCTGGGTGTCGGGGTTGTACTGGACGACCGTGTCCAGGCTCCACTTGGGCGTCCAGTTGATCTGCGCGCCCACGAGCAGGTCGCTCGCGCGGTCGGTCACCGGCGTGCCGTTCGGCAGCGTGACGCGCTGGTCGCTGAAGCGCAGCCGCTGCGCGACGCCGAAGCGCGCCGCCTCGGCGCCGGTGTCGGGGTCGATCAGGCGCGAGGTCACGCCGAGCGTGAGCGTGTTGGTGTCGGAGATGCGGTCGTTGCCCGAGAACGCGTTCTCGGTGTAGATGGTCGCGAAGCTGAAGTCGTTCTGCGCCGAATCGTAGTTCGGCAGCATGCTCTGGTTGCGGAACGGCGTGTAGACGTAGTAGGCGCGCGGCTCCAGCGTCTGGCGGAAGGCGCGGCCGAAGTAGCTCGCGTCGCGCTCGAAGATCAGCCCGCTGTCGAGGCTGAAGGTCGGCACCGTGCGGTTGCTCGAGGTGCCGAAGAAGTAGAGCGAATTCTGGTTGTACGGCACGCCGTTGACGTACGTGGTGCCGTTCACCGTGAGCTTCGGCACGTCCGACTGCGGCAGGTAGTAGTTGTACGAGGCCGTGTTCAGCTGCAGCTTCGGGATCACGAAGGAGCTCGGCGTGATGAACGGCCGGCTGATCGAGGCGATCGCGAGTGCGCGGTCGCCGTCGGGCTGCGACTGCTGGACGATGTCGAAGCCCGGCTGGCCGGCCAGGATGGTGTTGACCCGGAACCGCGTGTAGTCGAGGTTCAGCGCCACGTCGAAGCCGTGCCAGTCGTACTTGGCGTAGTTGGCCGTGATCTGCGGCATGCGGTCGTACGACGGCACGATCGGCGACAGGTTGTACTGCAGCGTCTGGTAGCGCAGCGCTCGGATGCCGCCGCTCCAGTCACCCTTGCTCCAGTTGAGCGACGCGTCGTTCGACAGCTGCCGCGCCGCCAGCGTGGGCGTGCGCGTGAAGTCGCGCCAGTAGTCGTTGTCGCTGACGCGGTTGATGTTGATGCTGGCCGAGAGCGAATCGAGACCGAGCGCCTTGGCGTCGAAGTCCTGGTGGTGATTGGCCCAGATGCCCCAGCGCTTGGTGCTCGGGCGCGGCCCGAACGTGAGGTCGGAAGCCGAGATCTCGCCGTTGTTGAACTGCTGGAGCTGCGCGGCGCGGGCCTCGTTGTAGCGCTGGCCCACGAGGCGGTCGCTGCCCATCAGGTCGAGGCGGATGCTGCCGCTGTACTGCTTCTCGAGGTAGCGGAACTCCGAGCCCAGGTTGAGCCCGCGCTTGCTCATCAGCGTGGGCGTGAACGTGGCGTCGCGGTTCGGCGCGATGTTCCAGTAGTAGGGCTGCGAGATCTCGATGCCGTTGGTGTTGTCGATGCCGACCGTGGGCGGCAGCAGGCCGCTCTTGCGCTCGTTCGACAGCGGGAAGCTCACGCTCGGCAGCGCCGGCGTGCTGATGCCCATGAAGCTCAGGCGCGCGTCGGTGGCGACGCCGACGTTCTCCTCGGTGTCGGTGGTCAGCGTGGCCGCGCTCAGCAGCCAGGCCGGCATCCAGCCGGGGAAGTCCTCGCGGCGGCAGGTGGTGTAGGTGGCGGCGCGGGCCACCGACACGTTGCTGTCGACGAAGTCGATGCGCTGCGCTTCGCCATGGCCGCCGGTCGCGAGGAAGCTGTAGCGCACGTTGTTGAAGAAGCCCTCGAAGGTCTCGAGCTTGAGCTGGAGCTCGGGGCCTTCGTACACGTTGCCGGCCTGGTTGACGCGCACGTTGCCGGTGGCGCGGGCGCGGTCCTCGGGCTGGTAGTACTCGAGCCGGTCGGCGGTGATCGCGAGCTCGCCGCGGCGCAGCGTGGCGTTGCCTTCGACCACGGTCTCCAGATCCTGGCGGCCCGAGAGGCGGTCGCCGGTGATCAGGCTCGGCAGTTGGCTGCGCACGTTGTCGGGCAGGGTTTCGGTCAGCTGCGGCGTGCGCTTGAGCGTGAGCGGGCCGTCGAGGCCGCCGGCCGGCTGGGCGGACGCGCCGTGCGCATGCAGCAGCGCGAGCGACAGCACGGCCAGCGGCAGGGGCGGCCCCGGGCGCCGCAAGGCGACGGCACGCCGGCGCATCAGGCCCCGCTCCGCGTCGTTCCGGGAACGGCCCGCGCCCCGGCCGCCCGGGGTTGCGAGTGCACAGGGTGCCAAACGGGGGAGCTTTGGATCGTAGGCATCGGTCAGGAACGAAGATCGTCGGGAGGACGGCGCGGCAGGCCGGCAGGTTGCAGGAGCCGGCGGCAACGCGTTCGACTTGCAAGGGCCGCAGGAGTTGCCGCGCCAGGCGGATTTGTAGAATCGATTATCCATGACAGCACCCCCGCCCCCGGCCATCGCGCCCGCTCCCCCTGCCATTCCCGTGACCTGGGCCGATCCGCAGCGGGCCGCGGCTTTCGAGGCCTGGCTGGCCGGCATCGCCGAAGCGCAGCGCCTCCAGCCCGGCACGGTGCGGCTCGCGTCGGCCGATGCGAGCTTCAGGCGCTACTTCCGCGTCGATGCCGCCGGCGGCGCGGGCACGCGCATCGTGATGGACGCCCCGCCCGACAAGGAGAACAGCGAGCCCTTCGTGCAGGTCGCGCGGCTGATGGCCGAGGCCGGCGTGAAGGCGCCGCAGGTGCTGGAATGGGACCGCGCCAACGGCTTCCTGCTGCTCGACGACCTCGGACGGCAGACCATGCTGGACGTGATCGACCCGGCCCGGCCCGACGCCAGCCGCCCGCTCTACGACAAGGCCATCGACGCGCTGGTCCGCTGGCAGCTCGCCTCCAGGCCCGGCGTGCTGCCGCCCTACGGCCGGGCGCTGCTCGAACGCGAGCTGGCGCTCTTTCCCGAGTGGTACGTCGGCCGCCACCGCGGCATCGCGGTCGAGGGCAAGCTCAAGGAGCGGCTCGAACGCAGCTTCGCGCTCATCGTCGAAAGCAACCTGGCCTCGCCGAGCGTCTACGTGCATCGCGACTTCATGCCGCGCAACCTGATGGTGGATGCGGCCCCCGAGGGAGCGCTCGGCGTGCTCGACTTCCAGGACGCGGTCCACGGGCCGATCACCTACGACATCGCGAGCCTGATGCGCGACGCCTTCCTGAGCTGGGACGAGGAGTTCGTGCTCGACATCACGGTGCGCTACTGGCAGGCCGCGCGCAAGGCGGGGCTGCCCGTCGACGAGGATTTCGGCGCCTTCTACCAGGCGGTCGAGTGGATGGGGCTGCAGCGCCATCTGAAGGTGGCGGGCATCTTCGCCCGCCTCACGTTGCGCGACGGCAAGCCGCGCTACCTGGCCGACACGCCGCGCTTCATCGGCTACATCCGCGCCACCGCGAGCCGCTACAACGAACTGACGCCGCTGCTGCGCGCGATCGACGAGATCGAAGGCACGTCGCCGCTCGTCGGCTTCGCCTACGGCCGGGTCTAGGGACCGCACCCCCCGGATGCCCCGCTTCCACTGCCCCGTGCCCCTGGCCGCCGGTGCCACGCTGGCGCTGCCGCCCGGCGCGGCGCGCCACGTGCAGGTGCTGCGGATGCAGCCGGGCGAGGCGCTCACGCTGTTCGACGGCCGGGGCGGCGAATACGCGGCCACGGTCGAGCGCATGGGGCGCAGCGATGTCTCGGTGACGGTCGGCGCGCATTCGGCCGTCGAGCGCGAGGCGCCGCGCGCGGTGCACCTCGCGGTGGGCATGCCGGCCAACGAGCGCATGGACTGGCTGGTCGAGAAGGCCACCGAACTCGGCGTGGCGAGCATCCAGCCGCTGATGACCGCGCACGGCGTGCTGCGCCTTTCGGGCGAGCGCGCCGAGAAGAAGCGCGCGCACTGGGAGGCGATCGCCGTCGCGGCCTGCGAGCAGTGCGGCCGCAACCGCGTGCCGGCGATCCATCCGGTGCGCCCGTTCTCGAACCTCCCGGCCTGGGCCGACCTGCCCGCCGGGCCCGGCGCGCTGCGGCTGGTGCTGAGCCTCGCCGACGGCACGCGGCGCCTCGCCGAGGCCGCGGCCGCGGCACCCGCTGGCGGCGCCGTGCTGGTGCTCAGCGGCCCCGAGGGCGGCCTGAGCGGCGCCGAGGAGCAGGAGGCGCTGGCCCGCGGCTTCGCGCCGGTCACGCTCGGCGCGCGCGTGCTGCGCGCCGAGACCGCGGCGCTCGCGGCGCTCGTCGCGCTCGCCGAGCCCTAGAAGGCCTGCGCGGACCGCCTTCCCGTCTTGTTTGCTTCACCCGTTTCCATCCCGACAGAAAAGGACCCTCACGCCATGCACCGCTCCCCACGCGCCCTTCGCCGCCTCGCTCCCCTCGCTCCGCTGGTCCTCGCGATGCTCTGCGCGGTGCAGGGCGCGCAGGCCCAGAACAACGCGGTGGCTCCCACGCCGGCCCAGGTCTCGCCCGAGGTGGAAAAAGCCTTCACCCAGCTGCTCGCGGCGCCGGCGGTGCAGAAGCTGCTCGACGCGGTCAAGGCCGACCACGACCGCTCGGTCGAGGACCTGAAGATGCTGACGGAGATCGAAGCGCCGCCCTTCAAGGAGCAGAAGCGCGCCGAAGCCTTCCTCGCGCGCATGAAGGCGCTCGGCCTCGCGGACGCGAAGATCGATGCCGAGGGCAACGTGGTCGGACTGCGCAAGGGCACCGGCAACGGCCCGAAGCTGCTGGTCTCGGCCCACCTCGACACCGTGTTTCCGAGCGGCACGGACGTGAAGGTGAAGGAGCGCGACGGCAAGCTCCATGCGCCCGGCATTGCCGACGACACGCGCGGCCTCGCGGTGCTGCTGTCGTGGCTCAAGGTGCTCAACGACCAGAAGATCCAGACCGTGGGCGACCTGCTGTTCGTCGCCAACGTCGGCGAGGAAGAGCTCGGCAACCTGCGCGGCATGAAGGCCATCTTCCGCGACCACCTCGACATCGACGGCATGGTCGGGATCGAGCCTTCGCCCGACGGCAACGTGCTGATCCTCGGCACCGCGAGCCACCGCTACGAGGTCACGTTCAAGGGACCGGGCGGCCACAGCTTCGCGGCCTTCGGCCAGGTGCCGAGCGCGATCCACGGCATGGGGCGCGCGATCGCCAAGATCGCCGAGGTGCGCACGCCCACCTTCCCGAAGACCACCTTCACCGTCGGCACCGTGGGCGGCGGCACCTCGGTGAACACCATCGCGCCCGACGCGCGCATGGCGATCGACATCCGCTCCGACGACATGGCCTCGCTGCTCGAGACCGAGAAGAAGATCCTCGCCGCCATCGACGAAGCGGTGGCCGAGGAGAACAAGCGCTGGAACGTGGGCACGCTGAGCGCGAGCAACAAGCTGATCGGCGACCGCCCGGGCGGTCGCACGCCGCCGGATTCGGTGATCGTCGAGGCGGCCACGCGCTCGAACACCGCCTTCGGCCACAAGACCCTGCTGCGCGGCGGCAGCACCGACGCCAACGTGCCGATGTCCTACGGCGTGCCCGCGATCATCATCGGCGGCGGCGGCAAGGCCGCGGGCTTCCATGCGCTGAGCGAGTCGATCGACGTGACAGATGCATGGAAGGGCGCGCAGAATTCGCTCGTGACGGTGCTCGGCCTCGTCGGCGTGCAAGGGGTGAGCCCCGCGCTGCTGCCCAAGCGCCCGGCGCGTACCAAGTAATTTGTCACGCTCCCGCCCTCGCAAGGGGCGGTTGCATCCGGCCCTCGCCCCCGCCGGGCTCAGAATGCCGGCGGTTCTTTGACATACCTCGGAAGGAAACGGACATGGGAATGCTCGACTCGGTACTCGGCCAGGTGCTCGGAGGCGCGGCCTCTCCACAGTCCTCGCAAGGCGCGGGCATGGGCGAGCTCGGCGGCCTCGCCGGCGTGCTCGGCAGCCTGCTGGCCAACAACGGCAGCCAGGGCGGCCTCGGCGGGCTGGTCTCCAAGTTCGAGCAGGCCGGCATGGGCGACGTGGTCGGCTCCTGGATCGGCACCGGCGAGAACCGGCCGGTCTCGGGCGACCAGGTGCAGGACGCGCTCGGCAGCGACACGATCGCCAACATCGCCGCGAAGCTCGGCATCAACGCCCAGACGCTGCTGCCGATGCTCGCGACCATGCTGCCGGTGCTCATCGACAGGCTGACGCCCCACGGCAAGCTGCCGGCGCAGGGGGTGGACAACCCGAACGACCTGCTGGCCACGCTGGGCGGCCTGCTGCAGAACCGGCAGCCGTGAGCCGCTGCCACCGCTGCTGCCACACCGCGCCCGGGAGGGCGCTTTTTTTTTCCCGCCCCCTCGCCATGAACCGCAACCTCTGGCTCCTCGCCATCTGCCAGGGCCTGTTCCTCACGAACAACGTCACCTTCATCGCGATCAACGGCCTGGTCGGCCTGAGCATCGCGCCGCGCGGCTGGATGGCCACGCTGCCGGTGATGGGCTACGTGGTGGGCGGCGCGCTCGCCACCGGACTCGTGGCGCGCACGCAGCAGCGCTTCGGCCGCCGCGGCTCGTTCCAGATCGGACTGGCCGTGGCGTTCGGCTCGGCGCTGCTGTGCGCCTTCGCGGCGATCTCGAAGAACTTCTGGCTGCTGTGCTTCGCCACCGTGGTGGCCGGCTACTACGCGGCCAATGCGAGCCTCTACCGCTTCGCGGCGGCCGAGCTTGCGGTGCCGGCCTGGCGCGAGAAGGCGGTCTCGCTGGTGATGGCCGGCGGGCTGATCGGCGCGGTGGCGGGCCCGAACCTCGCGGCCGCCACGCGCGAGGCGCTGGCGGTGCCGTTCGCGGGCGCCTACCTCGCGCTGGCGGCGGTGGCGCTGCTCGCGATGCTGTTCATGCGCTTCATCGAGTTTCCGCCGGCACCGCCGCGCCGGCAGGGCGCGGCCGGCCGCCCGCTGGGCGAGATCATGCGGCAGCCGGTCTTCATCGTCGCGGCGGCCGCGGGTGCGCTGGGCTTCGGCGTGATGAACCTGCTGATGGCCGCCACGCCGATCGCGATGCAGATCTGCAGCCTGCCGTTCTCGGATGCCGCACTGGTGCTCGAGTGGCATGTGATCGGCATGTTCGCGCCGGGCTTCTTCACCGGCCATCTGATCCGCCGCTTCGGCGCGCTGCCGGTGATGGGCGTGGGGCTGGTGCTCAACTTCGCCTGCATCGCGATCGCGCTCTCGGGCGTGGACCTGCACCACTTCCTCGCGGCGCTGTTCCTGCTCGGCGTGGGCTGGAACTTCCTGTTCACCGGCAGCACCACGCTCTCGCTCACCGCGTACACGCCGGAAGAACGCGACCGTGCCCAGGGCGCGCTCAACTTCTGCGTGTTCGGCACGCTCGCGCTGAGCTCGTTCGCCTCGGGCGTGCTGGTGACCACCCAGGGCTGGCAGCTGCTGAACTACGGCTCGCTGGTGCCGGTGGCGATCACCGGCGCCGCGCTGCTGTGGCTCGGGCAGCGCAACCGGCGCGCAGCGGCCGCGAACGCCTGAGACCCGGCCGCTTCAGGCCGCCTGCGCCGCCGTGCGGCGTGCGGCCGGCAGCGCCGCGATCACTTCGGCCACGGCGGCCGTGAGCTTCTTCGCATAGGGCACGTGCAGGAACTCGTTCGGGCCGTGCGCATTGCTCTTCGGCCCGAGCACGCCGCAGACCATCATCTGGGCCTTGGGGAAGCCGGCGCTCAGCATGTTCATCAGCGGGATCGTGCCGCCCTGGCCGATGTAGCCGCAGGAGGCACCGAAATGCGCCTTCGACGCCTTGTTGAGCGCATCCTCGAACCACGGCGTGATCGTGGGCGCATTCCAGCCGGTGGCGCCGCCGCCGCTCTCGAAAGTGACGCGGGCCTGGTAGGGCGCGTTGTCCTCGAGCAGCGTCTTGAGCTCCTGCACCGCCTGGGCCGCATCGACCAGCGGCGGCAGCCGCAGCGAGAGCTTGAAGGCGGTGTAGGGCCGCAGCACGTTGCCGGCGTCCTTGAGCGCCGGGAAGCCCTCGGCGCCGGTCACCGAGAGCGTGGGCTTCCAGGTGCGGTTGAGCAGTGCCTCGACCGGGTCGGTGGTGGTCGGCAGCGCGAACACGGTCGAGCCGCCGCAGTCGTAGTGCGCCCATGGAAAGCGCTTGTAGACCTCGTCGCCGAGGATCGCGGCCGTGGCCTTCGCCTGCGCGAGGCGGTCCGCGGGCACTTCGCAGTGGAAGCTCGCGGGCAGCAGGCGGCCGGTCTTGCTGTCCTCGAGGCGGTCGAGCACCTGCCGCATGATGCGGAAGCTGGAGGGCACGAGCCCCGAGGCGTCACCCGAGTGGATGCCCTCGGTCAGCACCTCGACCTTGAGCGTGCCGCTCGCCATGCCGCGCAGCGAGGTGGTGAGCCAGAGCTGGTCGTAGTTGCCGGCGCCCGAGTCGAGGCAGATCACGAGCTCGACCTCGCCGAGCCGCGATCGCAGCGCATCGACGTAGGGCAGCAGGTCGTAGGAGCCGCTTTCCTCACAGGTCTCGATCAGGCCCACGATGCGCGGATGCGCCGCGCCCTGGTTCTTGAGCGCCTGCAGCGCGGCGATGCTCGCGTAGACCGCATAGCCGTCGTCGGCGCCGCCGCGGCCGTAGAGCAGGCCGTTCTCGTACTTGGGCGTCCAGGGGCCGAGGTCGTTGCGCCAGCCGGTGAACTCGGGCTGCTTGTCGAGGTGGCCGTACATCAACACCGTCTCGCGCATGTCGGTGCCGCTGGCCGGCACCTCGAAGAACAGCACCGGCGTGCGCCCTTCGAGGCGCACGATCTCGAGCTTCAGGCCCTCGACCTTCTGCGCCTCGACCCACGCCGCCGCATTGCGCAGCACGGTGTCGAGGTGGCCGTGGGCCGACCAGTCCTTGTCGAAGCCCGGCGACTTGGCCGGGATCGCGATGTAGTCGGTGAGCTGCTTCAGGATGTCGCCGTCCCACTGGGCGGTGACGTCGGACAGGGCGCGCTCGGCGTCGAGCGTGCCGGCGGGCATTTCGCGGTGCAGGGGGGCGTTCATCGGGGTTCTCCGCGCGGAAGGAAAAAGGAGGAAAAGCGCATTTTGCGCCCGGCCGCGACCCCGCGTAGAGTGCGGTGATCTCAACCCGAAAGCGCACTGTGAGCAAGGCATCATCGACTCGGAACCCGGCGATCCGGGTGGGCATCGGCGGCTGGACCTACGAGCCCTGGCGCGACAACTTCTATCCCAAGGGGCTCGCGCACGCGAAGGAGTTGAGCTATGCGAGCCGCAAGGTCAGCGCCATCGAGGTCAACGGCACCTACTACAGCACCTTCAAGCCCGAGACCTTCCGCAAGTGGCACGACGAGGCGCCCGAGGACTTCGTGTTCTCGATGAAGGCCTCGCGCTTCTCGACCAACCGCAAGGTGCTCGCCACCGCGGGCGAATCGATCGAGCGCTTCATCGACAGCGGCGTGAGCGAACTGGGCGACAAGCTCGGGCCCATCGTGTGGCAGTTCATGCCCACGAAGCAGTTCGATGCCGAGGACTTCGAGGCCTTTCTCGCGCTGCTGCCGAAGAAGGAGGGCAGCCGCACCCTGCGCCACGTGATGGACGTGCGCCACGAGAGCTTCATCGTGCCGGCCTACCGGGCGCTCGCGAAGAAGTACAAGGTGTCGACCGTGTTCACCGATGCCGACAAGTTTCCCTCGTTCGAGGAGCCCGAGGGCGACGTGGCCTATGCACGGCTCATGATGGCCGACGCCAAGCAGAAGACCGGCTACGCGCCGAAGGCGCTCGACGCCTGGGCCGAGCGTGCGCGCGGATGGACCACCGCGCCGAAGAAGCGCGAGGTGTTCGTCTACTTCATCAACGGCGCCAAGGAAAAGGCACCGGCCGCGGCCGGTGCCCTGCTGGAGCGCCTGGGATGGACCCCGCCCGCGGCGGCTTAGCGGGCCTGCGGGCGCCGCCGGGCCGCTCCCAAGGCGGCCCGCGCCTCCCCCTCGGGGGGTGGCGTTACACGCAGCGAAGCGGAGTGAAAAGCCGGGGGGCCGTGGTCAAGCTGCGGCTTGCAGTGCCGGCTTGGCGCCGAAGCTGATCTCGCCGGAAATCTGGCCGCCTTCCTCGATCACGATTTTGCCGTAGCGGATCTTGCCCGTGACCTTGCCGGTCGAGTGGATCACGAGCTTCTCGCGCACCGTGAGGTTGCCGTCGAAGATGCCGCGGATCTCGGCGATGTCGATCTCGGCCGAGCCCTTGAACTCGCCCTGTTCGGCGATCTGCATCAGGCGCGAGTCCATGGTCGCTTCGACCAGGCCTTCGACGACGAGCGTGTCGCAGTCGGTGATCTCGACGCCCTTCAGCTTGATGTTCGGGCCGACCGTGAGCTTGCTGCCACCTTCCTTCGCGGCGGCGGGAGCGGGCGCCGCGCCGAGACCACCTTGCTGGGCCGTGAGCGACGAGGGATTGACGGGCGAACCCGAGAGATTGGTGCCCGAGCCCACCAGCGGCGCGGGGCGGGAGGTCAACGAATCGCTGTCACGATCACGCTTGCCGAAAAAGGGGGACTGTGTGGCCAATGGGGAGCTCCTCAACAAAGCGACTATCGTAAGAACGCGTCCGCGGCCCGCGGCACTTCATTGCGCAATAAACGTAACCGAATAAGTCCCTGCCACGCCGCATGGCCACAATGGCGATTCACGTGACCCCGGCATCCCCAGATGACACGACCGCACACCGATTCCACCGCCCGGACCTTCGCCGTCTCCTCGGACACCGACTCGCGCTTCGACAAGCCCGCCTCCGGCTGGCGGCGCAGCCTCTTCACGGTGATCTTCGAGGCCGACACGCGCGCCGGGCTGATGTTCGACCTCGCGCTGATCGCGGTGATCGTGACCAGCGTGCTGGTCGTGATCCTCGACAGCGTGCAATCGATCCGCGAGCAATGGCGGCCGCTCTTCAACAGCTTCGAATGGGTGTTCACCATTCTTTTCACGCTCGAGTACATCGCGCGGCTCGCGTGCGTGAACCGGCCGCTGCGCTATGCGCTGAGCTTCTACGGCGTGATCGACCTGCTCGCGCTGCTGCCGACCTACCTGGTGGCGTTCGCGCCCGAGCTCGCCTACCTCATCGACGTGCGCGTGCTGCGGCTTCTGCGCGTGTTCCGCATCTTCAAGCTCTCGCGCTACTCGGTCGAATACCGCGCGCTGGTCTCCGCCGTGGCCGCGAGCCGGCGCAAGATCATCGTGTTCGTGGGCTTCGTGACGCTGGTGGTGCTGGTGATGGGCACGCTGATGTACGTGGTCGAGGGGCCGCAGCACGGCTTCACGAGCATCCCGACGGCGATCTACTGGGCGATCTCGACCATGGCCACGGTGGGCTTCGGCGATCTGGTGCCGAAGACCGACCTCGGCCGCGCGATCGCCTCGGTGATGATGCTGCTGGGCTGGGGCGTGCTGGCGGTGCCGACGGGCATCGTCACCGCCGAGATGGCGCGCCGCGGGCCCGACGACGAGGGCGTGCCGCTCGGCGGCCGCGGCATCCTGGCCATGACGCCACCGCCCGCCGCGCCGCCGCGTCGGCTCACGCCGGCAGCCAGGCGACGCGCCCTTCTGCAGCATCGTCGAGGCGGGCGATGAAGGCGTCGGCCTCGGGCGCGGGAAGCCGGAACGCGAAGCGCACCGCATCGCCGTGGTCCACGTCCTCGAGCACCGCGCCGGCCGCCGCGAGTTCGCGCCGCACCAGGCCCTCCAGCGCATAGGACACGGCGCAGCACAGGCTGCGCTGGCGCACCAGCGGCACCAGCGCGGCGCCGAGCAGTGCCTGCGCCACCGCATCGGTGTAGGCGCGCACCAGTCCGCCGGCGCCGAGCTTCACGCCGCCGAAGTAGCGCACCACCGTCGCGAGCGCGCCTTCGATCTGCTGGTGCCGCAGCACCTCGAGCATCGGCCGGCCCGCGGTGCCGCCCGGCTCGCCGTCGTCGTTGGCGGCCGACGCGCCGCCGGCCATCAGCGCCCAGCACACGTGCGCCGCCGCAGGGTGCGCGGCACGCAGGGCGGCGACCACGGCCTGCGCGGCCGCGCGATCGGCCACGGGCTGCACGCAGCCGATGAAGCGGCTCTTCCTGACGACCAGGTCGCTGTGGACCGGCTGCGCCAGCGTGAAGCTCATCCGCCCCGCTCGAACTTGAACACCGCCGTGCCCGCGCGCGCATTGGGCAGCCAGCGCACCGGGCGGCCTTCCTGCAGCCCGAAGGCATCGAGCACGCGCAGCCGGTTCTTCTGCGCCAGCACTTCGAAGTCCTTGAAGGTGCCGACGCGGATGTTGGGCGTGTCGTACCACTGGTAGGGCAGCCGGCGCGTCACGGGCATGCGGCCGCGCGCGATGCTGATGCGGTTCGGCCAGTGCGCGAAGTTCGGGAAGGCGACGATGCCGATGCGGCCCACGCGCGCGGTCTCGCGCAGCATGACCTCGGCGTTGCGCAGGTGCTGCAGCGTGTCGATCTGCAGCACCACGTCGAAGGAGGCGTCGTCGAACATCGCGAGGCCTTCGTCGAGGTTGAGCTGGATCACGTCGACGCCGCGGCGGATGCACTGCAGCACGTTGCCGTCGGCGATCTCCACGCCGTAGCCGCTGCAGCCGCGCTCGCGCTGCAGCAGGTCGAGCAGGGCGCCGTCGCCGCAGCCGAGGTCGAGCACGCGCGCGCCCTCGGGCACGAGCGAGGCGATGAGGCGCTGGGTCTCGATGTCGCTCATTGCGCGATCTCCTGCGCCACGCGCTCGAAGTAGGAGCGCACCACGCCCATGTAGCGCACGTCGTCGAGCAGGAAGGCGTCGTGCCCGTGCGGCGCGTCGATCTCGGCATAGCTCACGTTGCGGCGGTTGTCGAGCAGCGCCTTCACGAGTTCGCGGCTGCGTGCGGGGGAGAAGCGCCAGTCGGTCTTGAAGCTCACGAGCAGGAACTTGGCGGTGGCACGCGCCAGCGCCTCGCTGAGGTTGCCGCCGTGCGCGCGGGCCGGGTCGAAGTAGTCGAGCGCGCGCGTGATCAGCAGGTAGGTGTTGGCGTCGAAGTACTCGCTGAACTTGTCGCCCTGGTAGCGCAGGTAGCTCTCGATCTGGAACTCGATCTCCTGCGTGGAGTAGCGGTAGTCCTGCCCCGGCAGCGTCTCGCCTTCGACCGCATTGCGCAGGATGCGCCCGAACTTCTCGTTCATGACGTCGTCGCTGAGGTAGGTGATGTGGCCGATCATGCGCGCGATGCGCAGGCCGCGCTTGGGCACCACGCCGTGCTCGTAGAAATGGCCGCCGTGGAAGTCGGGGTCGGTCACGATGGCGCGGCGCGCCACTTCGTTGAAGGCGATGTTCTCGGCCGTGAGGTTGGGCGCGCTCGCCACCACCACGGCATGGCGCACGCGCTCGGGGTACTGCAGCGTCCACGACAGCGCCTGCATGCCGCCCAGGCTGCCGCCCATGACGGCCGCGAGCGTGCGGATGCCGAGCGCGTCGAGCAGCGCGGCCTGGGCATCGACCCAGTCTTCGACCGTCACCACGGGAAAGTCGGCGCCGTACACGCGGCCGGTGGCCGGGTTGACGTGCATCGGTCCGGTGGAGCCGAAGCAGGAGCCGAGGTTGTTCACGCCGATCACGAAGAAGCGGTCGGTGTCGACCGGCTTGCCCGGTCCCACCATGTTGTCCCACCAGCCCTCGGAGCGGGCCTGTCCCTCGTAGGTGCCCGCGACGTGGTGCGAGGCATTGAGCGCATGGCACACCAGCACCGCGTTGCTGCGCGCAGCGTTCAGCGTGCCGTAGGTCTCGTAGGCGAGCGTGTAGCCGGCCAGCGAGGCGCCGCTGCGCAGGGCCAGCGGACCCGCGAACTGCATCGACTGCGCAGTGACGACCAATGGAGTTGACGACGACATGAATGAAAAAACCCGGCTCGCCAAAAACGGGCCGGGTCGATCGCCAACGGACTGTCTTTAGCTGAATTTATAAAGCGCCCGCAAGCTGAAGCAAATCGGCGCAAGGCGGAGTATAGCCCCCAGGCTGCGCGCAGTTCGCGTCGCTTTCGGCAACTCCCTTGGAAGGGCGGCAGCACCGGCGGCCCGGCAGAGCCGGTTCCGCGGTGTTCCCGCGAGCCCCCTTCTTACGGCCAGCCAATGATCATGAGAACGCCAAGCACGAGGAAGATCGCGGCCGAGATGCCGTGCACCAGCTTGATCGGCACGCGCCGCACGATGCGCTCGCCGAGCCACACCACGGGCGCATTGGCCAGCATCATTCCGAGCGTGGTGCCCACCACCACCCAGAGGTAGGCCTCGGTGAAGCGCGCGGCCAGCATGACGGTGGCGATCTGCGTCTTGTCGCCCATCTCGGCGAGGAAGAAGGCGACCAGCGTGGTGCCGAAGACGCCGTAGTGCGACGCGGCCGGCGCATCGTCGTCGTCGAGCTTGTCGGGAATGAGCATCCAGGCCGCCATCGCGATGAAGGAGCCGCCGAGGATCCAGCGCAGCACCTCGGGGCCGAGCCAGCGCGTGATGTAGTTGCCGACGGCGCCGGCCAGCGCATGGTTGACGACGGTGGCGACGAAGATTCCGAAGACGATCGGCCAGGGTTTTCTGAAACGGGCCGCGAGCAGCAGGGCCAGCAACTGGGTCTTGTCGCCCATTTCGGCGAGCGCAACAACGCCGGTTGCAACGAGAAAAGCTTCCATGAAAAAGGGTTCCTTGGCCGAAGGACGCAATTGACCGTGCAACACCTTCGGCCGAATTTCCCGAAGCTGCACGGTCAAAGGTCTCGCCAGGTGAATCCACTGCACGCGCCATGTCCCGTGTGGGGCAGGACAAGTCTGTTGACGCGGGCCCTTCTCGCGATGGAAGGCGGCTACTCCCCAATGACGCGGCGGATTGTACCTGCTCGGCCTGGGGTTCTCCCCAATATTGCAAGCGTGCGCTAACTTTTATTGGTTTCGAGGACGCTGCCGGATGCGGCAAATTCCTGCTTGCATTTCATGTATTTCACCCATAATGCACGAGCCTCCCTCTTCAATTTGCCGAGGAGGCAGTTCGGTGATCGGTCAGTTTCGCGCAGCTCGACGGCTCGTTTGAGTGGTGCTTTCGGGACTCCGTCGCTTTTCTTGCTTTGTGTTTATAGGAGTCCCTGGATGGGCAACAAACTGTACGTCGGCAACCTGCCTTACTCGGTGCGCGACGGTGATCTCGAACAGGCTTTCGGACAATTCGGCTCGGTGACCAGCGCCAAGGTCATGATGGAGCGCGACACGGGCCGCTCGAAGGGCTTCGGCTTCGTCGAGATGGGAAGCGACGCGGAAGCGCAAGCCGCCATCAACGGCATGAACGGCCAGCCCCTCGGCGGCCGCAGCGTCGTCGTCAATGAAGCACGTCCGATGGAAGCGCGTCCCCCGCGCAGCGGCGGCTACGGCGGCGGCGGTGGTGGTGGTTATGGCGGCGGTGGTGGTGGCGGCTACGGCGGCGGCGGCGGCGGTGGTGGTGGCGGCTACGGTGGTGGCGGCGGTGGCCGCTCCGGCGGTGGCGGCGGCTACGGCGGCGGTGGTCGCAGTGGCGGCGGCGGTGGTGGTGGCGACGGCGGTTTCCGCAGCCCCTACGGCGCCGGTCCGCGCGGCGGTGGCCGTTCGGGCGGTGGCGGCGGCTACGGCGGCGGCGGCAACAGCGGCTACTGATCCTCAGCGCCGAAAACGACAAAGGCTCCCTCGGGAGCCTTTTTCATTGACGCGCGGGCCGGGCCGGCTCAGGCTTCGCCGCTGCGCTTCTTGCGGCCGCGGCCCTGCACGGCCCGGTCGAACAGCGCGTTCGGCAACAGGCGCATCAGCTTGGCGATCACGCCCATTTGCCACGGGATCACGCGGTAGCTGCGGCCGGCCTCGATGGTTTGCAGCGCCTGCTGCGCGAAATCCTCGGCCTGCATCAGGAACGGCATGCCGTAACGGTTGCCGCGCGTGAGCGGGGTGTCGATGTAGCCCGGGCAGATCGTCACGACCTTGACGCCGCTGCCGTGCAGTTCGCCGCGCAGGCTTTCGCAGTACGCCACCACGCCGGCCTTGCTCGCGCAGTACGCACCGTGGCCCGGCAGGCCGCGGATCGCCGCCACGCTGGCGATGCCGACCAGCCGCCCGCTGCCGCGCTGCCGCATGGCGGCGACGAAGGGATGGAAGGTGGCCATCAGGCCCACGTTGTTGGTGGCGAAAGTGCGCGCCATCACGTCGATGTCCTCGCGCGCCACGGTGTCGATGCCCACGCTGATGCCGGCGTTGGCGATCACCACGTCCGGCAGGCCCTGGCCTTCGATGCAGGCGGTGCCGGCGGCCACGATGCTGTCGGTCTGCGCGACGTCAGCGCTGTAGATCCGGTAGCGCGCCGCGTCGAGCCGGCGTTCGGCGGCCCAGGCTTCGATCTCCGCCGTGCGGCGCGCGACCAGCGCCAGCCGGTAGCCGGCTTCGTAGAAGCGCGCCGCCAGCGCCTGCCCGATGCCGCTCGACGCGCCGGTGATGAAGACGAGCGGCGCGGGGGCGTTCATCGCTTGCCGGGCGCGGCCGACGGCACCAGCAGACCGCGCACGCGGCCGGTCAGGTTGGCCACGCCGCTGAGGTTGTCGTAGTCGAGGTTGTCGGCGGTGAACTGGTCGGTGCCGCGGATCAGCGTGACCGGCTTGTTCGAGGTGACGCGTTCGCTGTCGAGGTAGGCGTGCAGGAACTCGCCGCGGAACTCGAGCCGCGGCGTGCTCTTGCCATTCGCTTGCACGGCCGGGTCGCGGATGACGATGGCGTTGCCGAACAGCTGGATCTCGCTGCCGTCCGAATTCGACAGCCCGCGGTTGGCGGTGGCGCGCGTGGTGAAACCCTCCGGCGAGACGGAGCGCACGCGCACGTCGTCGACCTCGATGGTGTCGGTGTCGGGATAGTGCCGGCCTTCCTTGCCGTGGAGTTCGCTGCGCAGGTCGCCGTTGGGCAGGTAGTTCTTGATCACGAAGCCGCGCATGAAATAGTCGGGCTCGTGGGTGGGCGCGGCCTTGGCGGTGGGCTCGAGCAGCTTGGGCGCGTTGCGCACCAGCCAGTAGGTGCCGAGCGCGACCGCCGCCGTCAGGATGATCGGCAGGTAGATCGTGGCGCGATCGAGCACGTCGCGCAGCAGGTCCCAGGCGCGCTTCATTGCGTCGGGCCCCGGGCGGCGTCGAGCAGGCGTCGGTACTGGCCGCAGGCGGTCAGCAGCAGGTCGCAGAATTCGCGCGCCGCGCCTTCGCCGCCGCGCGCGCGCGTGACGTAATGCACCGCATCGCGCACTTCGGCATGGGCATTGGCCGGCGCCGCGGCGAAGCCGACGCGCGCGAGCACCGGCAGGTCGGGCCAGTCGTCGCCGATGGCCGCGGCCTGGTGCCAGCCGAAGCCGAGCTGTTCGAGCATGGCCTCGGCCGCCGGCAGCTTGGCCTCGGTGCCGTAGCGCACATGCTCGATGCCCAGCGCCTCGAGCCGCACGCGCAGCGGCTTGGAGTCGCGCCCGGTGATGACGGCCGGCGTGATGCCGGCCAGGCGCAGCAGCTTGAGGCCGTAGCCGTCGAGGATGCTGAAGCGCTTGAGCGTCTCGCCGTGCTCGGTGAAGTAGACGCCGCCGTCGGTCAGCACGCCGTCGATGTCGAAGAAGGCGATGCGCACGTCCTGCGCGGCGAGCAGGGTCTCGGCCTGGAAGTCGAGGGGCATCAGATGACCTTCGCGCGCATCAGGTCGTTGATGCTGAGCGCGCCGATCAGCAGGCCCGCCGGGTCGACGATGAGCACGCTGGTGATGCGGTGCTCTTCCATCAGCTCGGCCGCCTCGGCCGCCAGCGCGTCGGCGCGCAGGGTGCGCGGTCCCGGGTGCATCACGTCGGCGGCCGTCAGGCCGCGCAGGTCGCCGCCGGTCTCGACCTGGCGGCGCAGGTCGCCGTCGGTGAAGATGCCGATGGCGCGGCCCTGTGCATCGACCACGGCAGTGGCGCCCAGGCCCTTGGAACTCATCTCGCGCATCAGCTCGCTGAGCGTGGCGGTGGGCGGCACGCGCGGCACGTCGTCGCCCGAGCGCATGACGTCGCTCACATGGGTGAGCAGCTTGCGGCCGAGCGCGCCGCCGGGATGCGAGCGCGCGAAGTCTTCCGAGCCGAAGCCGCGCGCATCGAGCAGCGCCACGGCCAGCGCGTCGCCCATCGCCATCTGGGCGGTGGTGCTGGCGGTGGGGGCGAGGTTGAGCGGGCAGGCTTCCTTGGCGACGCCGGCATCGATCACGATGTCCGCATGGCGCGCCAGGGTGGAATCGAGGCGCCCGGTGATCGCGATCAGCGGCACGCCCTGGCGCTTGACCACCGGCAGGATCACGGTGAGCTCGTCGACCTCGCCGCTGTTGGAGATGGCGAGCACCAGGTCGACCGACTTGATCATGCCGAGGTCGCCGTGGCTGGCCTCGGCCGGATGGACGAACATCGCGGGCGTGCCGGTGGAGGCGAGCGTGGCGGCGATCTTGCGGCCGACGTGGCCGCTCTTGCCCATGCCCATCACGACCACGCGGCCGCGCACTTCGAGGATCTTGCGGACCGCGTCGACGAAGCTCGGGCCCACGCGCGACTTGAGGCCGATCACGGCTTCGGATTCGATGTCGAAAGTGGCGCGCGCCCGCGCGAGGATGGCGTCGGCGTCGACCGCGGGGGGCAGGGGAGCGGAACTCATCGGCGGATTTTACGGGCCGGCCGTCCGGGCGCACCGTTTAGCGCCCCGGCAGCCGCCGCGGGGCACGGACATTGCTGTAGTCCTTTGCACTAGCATCCAGCCATGTCTTCGTTCGATCTCACGCTGTTGTACTTGCTCGCCGCGGTGATCGGCGTGGTGGTCTGCCGTTCGCTCAAGCTGCCGCCGATGCTCGGCTACCTCTCGGCCGGGGTGCTGATCGGGCCGCATGCGCTGGCGCTGGCGCAGAACTCCGAGGCGATCAGCCACCTGGGCGAGTTCGGCGTGGTGTTCCTGATGTTCGTGATCGGGCTGGAATTCAGCCTGCCCAAGCTGCGCGCGATGCGCAGGCATGTGTTCGGGCTCGGCATGCTGCAGGTGCTGCTGACCATGGCGATCGCCACCGCGGGCGCGCTGCTGATCGCCACCTGGCTGCCGCCGGCCTGGCAGCTGGGCTGGCAGACCGCGCTGGCGCTCTCGGGTGCGCTGACCATGAGCAGCACGGCGATCGTGGTGAAGCTGATGGCCGAGCGGCTCGAACTGGAGAGCGAGCACGGCAAGCGCGTGATGGGCGTGCTGCTGTTCCAGGATCTGGCGGTGGTGCCGCTGCTGGTGCTGATTCCCGCCCTGGGCGCGCCGCCCGAGACGCTGGCCACCGCGATCGGCCTGGCGCTGGTGAAGGCGGTGGTGCTGATCGGCATCCTGCTCTACGGCGGCCCGCGCATCATGCGCTGGTGGCTCACGCTGGTCGCGCGGCGTCGCAGCGAGGAGCTCTTCATCCTGAACGTGCTGCTGATCACGCTGGGGCTGGCCTGGCTCACCGAACTCGCGGGGCTGAGCCTTGCGCTCGGCGCCTTCATCGCGGGCATGCTGGTGTCGGAGACCGAGTACAAGCACCAGGTCGAGACCGACATCCGCCCGTTCCACGACGTGCTGCTGGGCCTCTTCTTCATCACCGTGGGCATGACGCTCGACTGGCACATCGTGGTGGAGCGGTGGGCGCTGGTCGGGGTGCTGCTGGTGCTGCCGCTGGCGTTCAAGCTGGCGCTGGTCACGCTGCTGGCGCGGGTGCTCGGCGCCACCGCGGGCGTGTCGCTGCGCACCGGGCTCTACCTCGCGCAGGCCGGCGAGTTCGGCTTCGTGCTGCTCGCGCTGGCCCAGTCGCGCAGCCTGCTGCCGGAGTGGCTCGCGCATCCGGTGCTGGCGTCGATGGTGCTGTCGATGCTCGCCACGCCGTTCATCGTGATGTACACCAATGCGATCGTGCGCAAGCTGGTGGCGAGCGACTGGCTGCAGCAGTCGCTGCAGATGACCACCATCGCGCGCAAGACCATCAACACCGCGCAGCACGTGATCATCTGCGGCTACGGGCGCTGCGGCCAGAACCTGGCGCGCATCCTGGAGCGCGAGGGCATTCCGTACATGGCGCTGGACCTCGACCCCGACCGCGTGCGCCAGGCCGCGTCGGCGGGCGATTCGGTGGTGTTCGGCGACGCGGCCCGGCTGCAGGCGCTGATGGCGGCGGGGCTGGCGCGCGCCAGCGCAGTGGTCGTGACCTACCTCGACGTGCCCGGCGCGATGAAGGTGCTGGCCAACACGCGCGCCCATGCGCCGCAGGTGCCGGTGATCGTGCGCACGCAGGACGACCTCGACCTGGAGAAGCTGCAGGCCGCCGGCGCGACCGAGGTGGTGCCCGAAGCCATCGAGGGCTCGCTGATGCTCGCGAGCCATGCGCTGGCGCTGGTCGGGGTGCCGATGCGGCGCGTGATCCGCGTGGTGCAGGACCAGCGCGATGCGCGCTACAAGCTGCTGCGCGGGTACTTCCACGGCGCCGACGACGACAACGCCGACGAACTCGACCACGAGCGGCTCAACACCTTCACGCTGAACCCGGGCGCGCGCGCGATCGGCCAGACGCTCGAGCGGCTCGCGCTCGACACGCTGGGCGTGCGCATCGCGAGCCTGCGCCGCCACGGGCATGCCCAACCCCTCAGCGGCAGCACGGTGCTGTCCGACGGCGACACGCTGGTGCTCTCGGGCAAGCCGGCCGCGATCGCGGTCGCCATCGAAAGGCTGCAGAAGGGCTGACCGGCCGGTTGCCGGTCCCTATCAGTTCAGCAGCGTCGGATTGCGCTTTTCCTCTTCGAGGCGCTGCTGCCGGCGCACCGCCTCGCACTGGGCATGGGGCTTGAATTCGGGCTTCAGGCATTGCGCGGCCATGCACTGGGCGCGCGCGATGAAGTTGCGGTCGCCGCACAGCGCCATCGGCTCGGCAGGCGCCGCCGGTGCGGCGGACGGCACCGGTGCCGCTGCGGCCGGTGCAGGCGCGGGCGCGGGCTGGTCGGGCTGCGCCGGGGCCGCAGCGGCCGGCTTGCGCGACTTGGCCGTGCCGGCGGCCGGCTTGGGCGCGGCGGGTGGTGCACTGGGCGGCGCGGGCTCCGCTGCGGCGACAGCCGTTTCCATTCCCAGGCCGTCCGGCCCAGCGGCGGAATCCGGCAGCGCGGCAGGCGGCGCGGGCGAGGCCGCCGGTGCCACGGCGGGCGCGGCGGCGGCCGGCGTGTCGACCGCAGCCTCTTCCACCCGCGTGCCCTTGCCGTAGCCATACCAGCCGGCCACGATCATCACCAGCGCCACCGCCAGCAGCGCCAGCCACAGCCCCAGCACGCGCGAGCGCAGCGGCGGCTTTTCCTTCGGTCGGCGCTGCTTGGCTTCGGTGCCCGCGTCCCGCGCCGCCGCGCGCCGGGCCGAGCGTTGCTCGCGCGACTCGCGCGGCCGCGCCGAGGGACGCCTTGCCGCGCCCGTCCCGAGGATCACGGTCTGCTCGCCCGCGCCGATGGCGGTCGAGGTGCCGAAGGCCACGCGCGCGCCGCCCTCCTCGAAGAGCGCGCCGGGCATCGTGGGTGCCCGCAATTGCGCGGGTGCGGTGGCCGCCCATTCACGCTCCGACCGGCTGCGCGGCGCGGGGGCGGGGCTCGGGCCCGGCGCGGCGGATGCGAGCGAGCCGCCGCACTGCTTGCAGAAATTCGCGCCCTCGCGGTTTTCCGCGCTGCAGACCGGGCAGATCAAGGCCATGACGACTGACTTCTAGAAAACGTTTTTATTCAGGAGAACTGGCGGCAGAGAACCGCCTGGCCCGTGCTGCGAATCGATCGGAAATCGACGGCTCAGGTCACCGCGACGCGCTTGGAGCGGTGCGCCATGCGCTTGGCGATCACCGCGCCGAGCCCCATCGCGAGCTCGAGCGCGAGGTTGGGTTGCCGGTTCGACATCTCGGCGAAGCGGATGGCGGTGAGGCGCCACACGCGGCCCGCGCCGGTGACCACCACGTTGGCCGAATGCGGTTCGCGCGAGAAGAACGAACCCTCGCCCACGACCGCGCCGGCCATGAGCACGGCGAGCTTCATCTGCTCCTTGCTGCTCACGCGGTGCACGCTGATCGCGCCGCTCTCGACGAAGAAGACCGAGCGGTCGTGCGTGCCCTGCTCGATCAGGATGTCGCCCACGCTGGTGTCGATGGCCTGCAGGTAGCCCGCCAACGTTTCCCATTGCTGCACGTTGAGCGTGAGCGCAAAGGCGTCGTTGCTGTTGTTGTCCGCGATGGCGCGGCTCAGGTTCTGGATGGTCATGCTTTTCTCAACCCCCGCATTGCTGCCGGGAGTATCCGCGAAGCATGCGGGTTTCGACTACAACTCTTTACGTTTTCGCGGCGCGGTGTCTCTATTTACCGATGCAGAAGCGCGAAAAGATGACGCCGAGCAGATCGTCCGCGCCGAACTCGCCGGTGATTTCGTTGAGCGCGTTCTGCGCCAGGCGCAGTTCCTCGGCCAGCAGGTCGAGCGACTGGGCCTGGGCCGCGAGGTGGGCGGCGGCCATGGCGAGATGGGTGTCGACGCGCGCCAGCGCCTGCACGTGGCGGGCGCGCGCGAGGTAGGTGCCTTCGGGCACGGCCTGCCAGCCCGCCATCGCGAGCAGTTGCTCGCGCAGGGCCTCGATGCCGAGGCCGGTCTTGGCCGACAGGGCAATGCCTTCGTTCGGTGCGGCGACCGGCGCGGCATCCTGCTTGTTCCAGACGTGGAGCACCGGCACGGCGGCGGGCAGCTTCTGTTGCAGGCCGCGCAGGATCTCGGCGTCGGCGGCGGCATAGTCGTCCTGCCCGGCGCGCGTCAGGTCGTGCAGGAACAGCACCGCGTCGGCACTCTCGATCTGGCCCCAGGCGCGCGCCACGCCGATCTGCTCGACCTCGTCGCTGCTCTCGCGCAGGCCGGCGGTGTCGGCCACGTGCAGCGGCACGCCGTGGATCTGGATGGTCTGCGAGACCACGTCGCGCGTGGTGCCGGCCACCGCGCTCACGATCGCGAGCTCGGCACCCGCGAGCGCGTTGAGCAGCGAACTCTTGCCCGCGTTGGGCTGCCCGGCGATCACCACCTTGATGCCCTCGCGCAGCAGCGCCCCCTGGCGCGCGCGCTGCTGTACCGCCGCGAGCTGCGCCTGCAGCGCGGCGAGTTGGCCGGCGGCATCGGCCTTCTGCAGGAAGTCGATCTCCTCCTCGGGAAAGTCGAGCGTGGCCTCGACCAGCATGCGCAGATGGATCAGCGCATCGCGCAGCGTGTGGATCTCGCGCGAGAAGGCGCCCGAGAGCGAGCGCCCGGCGCTGCGCGCGGCGGCCTCGGTGCTCGCGTCGATCAGGTCGGCGATGGCCTCGGCCTGCGCGAGGTCGATCTTGCCGTTGAGGAAGGCGCGCTGGCTGAATTCGCCGGGCTCGGCCACGCGCAGGCCGGGCAGGCGCGGCCGGCCGCTGACCGGATCGGGTTCGGCCGCCGCCGCCAGGCAGCGCGCGAGCAGCAGCTGCAGCACGACCGCGCCGCCGTGCGCCTGCAGTTCGAGCACGTCCTCGCCGGTGAAGGAGTGCGGCGAGGGGAAGTGGATCGCGAGGCCATGGTCGATCGGCGTGCCGTCGGCGTCGCGAAAGGGCAGGTAGGTGGCCTCGCGCGGCTTGAGCGCCCGGCCGCAGATCGCGTCGATCAGCGGCGCGAGCCGCGCGCCCGAGACGCGCACGATGCCCACCGCACCGCGCCCCGGGGCGGTGGCGACGGCGGCGATGGGGTCGGTGGTGCGGGCGAGCATGGACTGCCTTGCAGTTTCAAGAGTACCGCGGAACTGGCTTTGCCAGGCCGCTGGTACTGCCCCCGGCAGGGGGTTGGCGGAGCGACACGAAGTGCGCGCAGCCTGGGGGCGAGCCTGTTACTTGCCAAGCACGCCGAGGCGCTTGTTGATGAACCACTGCTGCGCGATCGACAGCACGTTGTTCGTGATCCAGTACAGCACCAGGCCGGCCGGGAAGAAGATGAACATCACGCTGAACGCGAGCGGCATGATCCACATCAGCTTGGCCTGCATCGGATCGGGCGGCGTCGGGTTGAGCCAGGTCTGGAACAGCGAGGTCAGCGTCATCACGATCGGCAGGATGTACCAGGGATCGGGCGCCGAGAGGTCGGTGATCCAGCCGATCCACGGCGCATGGCGCATCTCGACCGAGGACAGCAGCACCCAGTAGAGCGCGATGAACACCGGGATCTGGATAAGGATCGGGAAGCAGCCGCCCATCGGGTTGACCTTTTCCTCGCGGTAGATCCGCATCATCTCCTGCTGCATCTCCTGCGGCTTGTCCTTGAGCCGCTCGCGCATTTCCATGATCTTGGGGTTGATGGCCTTCATCTTGGCCATGCTCGCGTAAGCCTTGGCGTTGAGCCAGTAGAAGGCCGCCTTCAGCAGCACCACCAGCGCCACGATCGCCCAGCCCCAGTTGCCGAGGATGCCGTGCAGCTGGTTCAGCAGCCAGTACAGCGGCTTGGAGATGATCGCGAAGATGCCGTAGTCCTTCACGAGGTCGAGGCCGGGCGCGATCGCCTCGAGCTTCTTCTCTTCCTCGGGACCGGCGAACAGCGCCGTGTTCACGACCTGGGTCTGGCCCGGCGCGATCTGCGGCACGGTGGCCACCATTGCGATGGTGAACAGGTTGTCGCCCAGGTCCTTCACGCGGAACTCGCGCTTGAGCTGCTCGCTCGCCGGGTCGCCCTTGAGCAGCCAGGCCGAGACGAAGTAGTGCTGCACCATCGCGATCCAGCCGTCGTTGGCGGGCGGCGGCGGCTCGACCTTGCCCTTGGCGATGTCCTTGAAGTCGAGCTTGTGGAACTTCTTCTCGTTGGTGTACGCCGCAGGACCGGTGAAGGTGTTGGTGCCGAACATCGTGCTCGAGGCCACGGTGCCGTGGCGCAGCAGCTGCAGGTAGAGCTGCGCGTCGCGCGGCTGGTCGCCCACGTTGACGATTTCATGGCGCACGCGGATCGCGTAGTCGCCGCGCTGGAACACGTAGGTCTTGATGTACTTGAGGCCGCCCGCGGGTTCGCTCTCGAAGCTCACCTCCAGCGTGTTCTGTCCCTCGGCCATCTCGCGCGGACCGGCCTTGGGCTTCATCGGCGTCAGGTGGGTGGGAAAGCGCTCGCCGCCCGCCTGGTTCAGCAGGCCGGTCTGGGCCACGTAGCGCGTGGCCGGCGAGCTGTTGTCGAACAGCACCACGTGCTTGGTGCGGTCGGCCTCGTCGTACTTCAGCAGTTCGAGATGGTTGACGGTCGCGCCCTCGCTGTCGATCGACGCCTTGAACAGGTCGGTGGTCACGCTGACCTGCTCGCGCGGCGCGGCCGCGGCCGCCTGCGTGGGCACGGCGCCTGCGCCGGCACCCGAGGCCGGGGCGGCGGCCGGCACGCTGCTGCCGGCGGCGGGGGCGCTGGCCGCCGGTGCGTTGCCGGCCACGGCGGCGGGCTTGGTCGACGGCAGGAAGGTCGGCTTGTTGCCGTTGAAGATCTGCCACTGGTCCCACAGGAGCACCAGCGAGAAACCAAAGATCACCCACAGGATCGTGCGGCGTATATCGTTCATGACGAAGACTTCTTGTCGGAGGGGAGAAGAGACGAAAACAGCGAGCCTGAGCCCCCAGTGCGACGCTGTGATTTCGGTGGAACCGGATCGTGCCCGCCCTGGCACCAGGGCTGGCAGCGCGCGATGCGGTGCAGGGTGAGGTAGCTGCCCTTGAGCGCGCCGTGGGTTTCGAGCGCCTCGATCGAATAGACGGAGCAGGTCGGCTCGAAGCGGCACGACTGGCCGAGCCACGGGCTCAGCAGCAGGCGATAGCCCTTGACCAGCGCGATCAGCAGGCGCTTCATGGTGCGGGTGCCGATGGCGGGCGCGCGGCGCGCGCCAGCAATTGCTGCAGCTCGGCACGCACCGCCGCCTTGAGCTTGTCGGAGGTGGCGCTCACGAATTCCTTGCGGTCGAAGGCGGCGCGCAGCCGCACCACGTGCGCCGCATGCGGCAGTACAGCGCCCTGCGCCGCGCTCACCGCGTAGACCTGGCGCTTGATCGCATTGCGCGTGACCGCGCGGCGCGCCCAGCGCTTGGGCACCATCGCGCCGATCCAGACATCGTCGGACCCAAACAAAGGCTGCGCGCTCGACGTGGTGTCGAGCGCGCAGCGATGCAATGCGAAATGCGCGGTGCGCGCCACGGTGGCACCTGCGAGGACGGCCTGGAACTGCGCGCGGGTCTTGAGCCGCTGCATGGAAGCCGGGCCGGACGCGCCGGGAACGCTGGCTGCGGAAGCCGGCGCTGGCGGTTCGGCTGCTGGCAACGGCAGAGGAACGGCTGCCGTCAGACGGCCAGGCGCTTGCGGCCCTTGGCGCGGCGTGCGTTGATGACGGCACGGCCGCCGCGGGTCTTCATGCGGACCAGGAAGCCGTGGGTACGGGCGCGGCGGACTTTGGAAGCTTGGTAAGTGCGTTTCATGATGAGATTTCCTGCTGGTTCCCCCGATATCCGCGCTGTTCCCGGTCGGCTGGTGGGCCGGACCGGTCATGCGGGCGCTGGGAGCGTTTTTCGACTTTGTTCGAACGAACCCCGAAAGACGCAATGAGGTTTTCAGGGAAACCCGAAATTATCGCAAACATTCGGCCCAACGCCAAACTTCGAGTGCGATTGCGGGGCTTTTATGCGCGCGCCCGGGGATGTGGATAAGGTTTTGACAAGTTAGAATGCAGGCCGCCTTGCAGCAGAGAATATCCACAATACATATACCAAAAAATGGACGAGGGACGCACCACTTTTTCACCCACCCATGTCGACTGACGGCATCGGTGAGAGCCTCTGGCAGGCCTGCGTCGACCAGCTCGCCCAGGAGCTGTCCGAACAGCAATTCAACACCTGGATCAAGCCCCTGACGGCGCAGGTCGCGGACGACCTTTCGCGCATGACGGTGTTCGTGGCCAACCGCTTCAAGCTCGACTGGATCCGGGCCCAGTACGCCGGCAAGATCGCCGCCATGGCGGAGAAGATGTACGGCCAGCCGGTCGCCGTCGAGTTAGCGCTTGCTCCGCGCGAAGCCCCCGTGCGTGCTGCACCGGTGGCGGTCATGGCGGAGACCGACGTGCCGCGCGACGTGGTCGGCCCGGGCGAGGAGCCGGCGGTCGCGGGCTTCAAGAACCGCCTCAATTCCGGCCTGACCTTCGAGACCCTGGTCGAGGGCACGGCCAACCGCATGGCGCGCGCCGCGGCCATGCACGTGGCCGGCATGCCGGGCCATCTGTACAACCCGCTCTTCATCTACGGCGGCGTCGGCCTGGGCAAGACCCACCTGATGCACGCGGTGGGCAACCGGCTGCTGGCCGACCGGCCGGACGCCAAAGTTCTCTACATCCATGCGGAGCAGTTCGTCTCGGATGTGGTCAAGGCCTACCAGCGCAAGACCTTCGACGAGTTCAAGGAGCGTTACCACTCGCTCGACCTGCTGCTGATCGACGACGTGCAGTTCTTCGCCAACAAGGACCGGACGCAGGAAGAGTTCTTCAACGCGTTCGAGGCCCTGCTCGCCAAGAAGTCGCACATCGTGATGACCAGCGACACCTATCCCAAGGGTCTGGCCGACATCCACGAGCGGCTGGTGTCGCGCTTCGATTCGGGGCTCACGGTGGCGATCGAGCCGCCCGAGCTCGAGATGCGCGTGGCGATCCTGATCAACAAGGCGCGCGCCGAATCGGCCGAGATGCCCGAGGAAGTGGCCTTCTTCGTGGCCAAGAACGTGCGCTCCAACGTGCGCGAGCTCGAAGGCGCGCTGCGCAAGATCCTCGCCTACTCGCGCTTCAACCAGAAGGAGATCTCGATCGCCCTGGCGCGCGAGGCGCTGCGCGACCTGCTGTCGATCCAGAACCGGCAGATCTCGGTCGAGAACATCCAGAAGACGGTGGCCGACTATTACAAGATCAAGGTCGCCGACATGTACAGCAAGAAGCGCCCGGCCAGCATCGCGCGGCCGCGGCAGATCGCGATGTACCTGGCCAAGGAGCTCACGCAGAAGAGCCTGCCGGAGATCGGCGAGCTGTTCGGCGGACGCGACCACACCACGGTGCTGCACGCGGTGCGCAAGATCTCGGGCGAGCGCCAGCAGCTCACCGAACTCAACCAGCAGCTGCACGTGCTCGAGCAGACGCTCAAGGGCTGACCCCCGCACGAATGTCATCGGGAATGCGCCTCGCAACAGCGGAGAATGGCGCCTTACCAGCGGATTCGAAGAGATAGAAGAGAAGAGGAAGAAGACATGATCGTTTTGAAGGCAACCCAAGACAAAGTCCTCGCCGCGCTGCAGTCGGTGGCGGGCATCGTGGAACGGCGCCATACGCTGCCGATCCTCGCGAACGTGCTGATCCGCAAGACGGGAGGGCAGATCCAGCTGACCACCAGCGACCTGGAGATCCAGATCCGCACCACGGCCGAACTCGGCGGCGACGAAGGCAACTTCACCACCACCATCGGCGCGCGCAAGCTGATCGACATCCTGCGCACCATGCCGGCCGACCAGACCGTGAGCCTCGAATCGAGCGCGAGCAAGCTGGTGCTCAAGGGCGGCAAGAGCCGCTTCACGCTGCAGTCGCTGCCGGCGGAAGACTTTCCGCTGGTGCAGGAAGCCGCCAACTTCGGTCCGGTCTTCAGCGTGCCGCAGAAGACGCTGAAGGACCTGCTCTCGCAGGTCTCGTTCGCGATGGCGGTGCACGACATCCGCTACTACCTCAACGGCATCCTGTTCGTGGCCGAGGGCAAGCAGCTGAGCCTGGTCGCGACCGACGGCCACCGCCTGGCCTTCGCTTCGGCCACGCTCGACGTCGAGGTGCCGCGCCAGGAAGTGATCCTGCCGCGCAAGACCGTGCTCGAGATGCAGCGCCTGCTGTCCGATGCCGAGGGCGCGATCGAGATGCAGTTCGCGAACAACCAGGCCAAGTTCAGCTTCGGCGGCATGGAGTTCGTCACCAAGCTGGTCGAGGGCAAGTTCCCCGACTACAACCGCGTGATCCCCAAGAACCACAAGAACTCGGTCACGCTCGGCCGCGCGCCGCTGCTCGCGAGCCTGCAGCGCACCGCCATCCTGACCAGCGAGAAGTTCAAGGGCGTGCGCCTGAACATCGAGCCCGGCACGCTGCGCATCGCATCGAACAACGCCGAGCAGGAAGAGGCGCAGGACGAGCTCGACATCGACTACGGCGGCGACGCCATCGAGATCGGCTTCAACGTGACCTACCTGATCGACGCCCTCGCGAACATGGGCCAGGACATGGTCAAGCTGGACCTGGCCGACTCGAACAGCTCGGCGCTGCTGACCATCCCCGAGAACTCGACCTTCAAGTACGTCGTGATGCCGATGCGGATCTGAGCGACAGCACAGCCAGCGCTTGGCGCAAACCCGCGGACCGCCGCGGGTTTGCGCTTTCAAGAGGCAGAAAAAACCGATTCCGCCAGCCCGGAAAATTTCGTGAATGCCGTGAGAGATAGAGGAATATCCGAATGAGTGCAGAAGAAAACAAGCCCGAAGTGCCGCACACCGAGCCGGTCTACACGCCGGAGATCGAGAGCGCGGTGCCGATCGAGATCACGCCCGCCGACAGCAGCTACGGCGAAGGCTCGATCACGATCCTCGAAGGGCTCGAGGCGGTGCGCAAGCGCCCTGGCATGTACATCGGCGACACCTCCGACGGCACGGGCCTGCACCACCTGGTGTTCGAAGTGGTCGACAACTCGATCGACGAGGCGCTGGCCGGCCACTGCGACGACATCGTCGTGACCATCCACACCGACAACTCGATCTCCGTCACCGACAACGGCCGCGGCATTCCCACGGGCGTGAAGATGGACGACAAGCACGAGCCCAAGCGCTCGGCGGCCGAGATCGCGCTCACCGAGCTGCATGCCGGCGGCAAGTTCAACCAGAACAGCTACAAGGTCTCGGGCGGCCTGCACGGCGTGGGCGTGAGCTGCGTGAATGCGCTCAGCAAGACGCTGCGCCTGATCGTCCGGCGCGAGGGCAAGATCCACGAACTCGAATTCAGCCGCGGCTTCGTGCAGAACCGGCTGCTCGAGACGGTGGGCGGCGTCGAGGTCTCGCCCATGAAGGTCATCGGCGAGACCGACAAGCGCGGCACCGAGGTGCACTTCCTGCCCGACACCGAGATCTTCAAGGAGAACTCGGACTTCCACTACGAGATCCTCTCGAAGCGACTGCGCGAACTGAGCTTCCTGAACAACGGCGTGCGCATCCGCCTGAAGGACGAGCGCAGCGGCAAGGAAGACGACTTCTCGGGCGCGGGCGGCGTGAAGGGCTTCGTCGACTTCATCAACAAGGGCAAGACGATCCTGCACCCGAACGTGTTCTACGCCATGGGCGAGAAGCCCGCCGACACCTACGGCGGCATCCCGGGCACGCACATCGGCGTCGAAGTCGCGATGCAGTGGAACAGCGGCTACAACGAGCAGGTGCTGTGCTTCACCAACAACATCCCGCAGCGCGACGGCGGCACCCACCTCACCGGCCTGCGCGCCGCGATGACGCGCGTCATCAACAAGTACATCGAAGAGAACGAACTCGCCAAGAAGGCGAAGGTCGAGGTCACCGGCGACGACATGCGCGAAGGCCTGTGCTGCGTGCTCAGTGTGAAGGTGCCCGAGCCCAAGTTCTCGAGCCAGACCAAGGACAAGCTGGTGTCGAGCGAAGTGCGCGCGCCGGTGGAGGACATCGTCGGCCGCCTGCTGACCGACTACCTGCAGGAGCGCCCCAACGACGCCAAGATCATCTGCGGCAAGATCATCGAGGCCGCCAAGGCCCGCGAGGCCGCGCGCAAGGCCCGCGAGATGACGCGCCGCAAGGGCGTGCTCGACGGCATGGGCCTGCCGGGCAAGCTGGCCGACTGCCAGGAGAAGGACCCGGCGCTGTGCGAGGTCTACCTGGTGGAGGGTGACTCCGCCGGCGGCTCGGCCAAGCAGGGTCGCGACCGGAAGTTCCAGGCCATCCTGCCGCTGCGCGGCAAGATCCTGAACGTCGAGAAGGCGCGCTACGAGAAGCTGCTCACCAGCAACGAAATCCTCACGATGATCACCGCGCTCGGCACCGGCATCGGCCGCGCGGGCAGCACCACGGCAGGCGGCGGCGCGGACGACTTCAACGTCGCCAAGCTGCGCTACCACCGCATCATCATCATGACCGACGCCGACGTCGACGGCGCCCACATCCGCACGCTGCTCCTGACCTTCTTCTACCGGCAGATGCCGGAGCTGGTCGAGCGCGGCCACATCTACATCGCGCAGCCGCCGCTCTACAAGGTGAAGGTCGGCAAGGAAGAGCAGTACCTCAAGGACGGCCCCGCGCTCGACGCCTTCCTGCTCAAGGTGGCGCTCAAGGACGCCAGCATCGAGACCGGCGGTGCCAACTCGACCACGCTCGCCGGCGACACGCTGGCCGAGCTCGCGCGCAAGCACCAGCTCGCCGAGGCCGTGATCGCGCGGCTGCGCAACTTCATGGACGCCGAGGCGCTGCGCGCCATCGCCGACGGCGTGGCGCTCGACCTCGACACCACGCCCGCGGCCGAAGCCTCGGCCGTGGCGCTGCAGGCCAAGCTGCGCGAGCTCAACACCACCGGCGTGCCTGCCGAGGTGAGCAGCGAGTTCGACGCCCGCACCGACAAGCCCCTGCTGCGCATCAGCCGCCGCCACCACGGCAACATCAAGAGCAGCGTGCTCACGCAGGACTTCGTGCACGGCGCCGACTACGCCGCGCTCGCCGAAGCCGCCAACACCTTCCGCAACCTGCTGAGCGCCGACGGCGCCATCGTGCGCCGCGGCGAGGGCGAACGCGCCAAGGAAGAAAAGGTGGCCGACTTCCGTTCCGCGATGAAGTGGCTGATCGGCCAGGCCGAGAACGCCACCGCGCGCCAGCGCTACAAGGGCCTGGGCGAGATGAACCCCGAGCAGCTGTGGGAAACCACCATGGACCCGGCCGTGCGCCGCCTGCTCAAGGTGCAGATCGACGACGCGATCGAGGCCGACCGCGTGTTCACGATGCTGATGGGCGACGAGGTCGAGCCGCGGCGCGAGTTCATCGAGCAGAACGCGCTGCGGGCGGCGAACATCGACGTCTGACGGCTGCGGCGCAGCGACGCCCGCCCGTGGGGCGGCGCGTCGCGCCCGCGCCTAGCGCATGCGCACCGGCATGCCGCCCTGGAGCATGCGCGCCACGCGCGCCAACCCGCCCGTGCCGCTGGCGGCGCGTCCCACCAGCGCGCCGCCGGCGGCGCCCGCGAGCACGCGGCGCGGCAGCGAGCGGCTGCGGCCGGCGGTCAGCAGCAGCAACAGCCCGGCGCCGAGCACGGCAAGGTGCTCGCCCGGAAAGTCGGGACGCCGGGCGTCCATCTGCTGGAGTTGCTTGATCTTCGATCCGATGGTCATTTGAAAGCTCCTTTTCTGTGTGAACTTCTTCTTAACCATCGGGCCGGTGCACCGGTGTAGGCGTCGACCCCATGCGACGCACCGCTTCGGACGGACGGCCCGCGTGCTCAGGGTTTTCACATAGCCAAGCGTTACAAAAGGTTCCGGGGCGCGTCACACCAGCGTCACCAGCTATTAAAACAATAGCTTACAGACGGTTGACGAGGATGCTTCCTCGTAAACGCTATATCTAGCACCACTCTTGCTAAGCAAAATCCTCGACGGATTCACGTCACCCTTATCGAGGACATCGAAGCAATGAACCTTATGCGTCTACGGCAGCCCCTCGCTGTCCTGATGGTTGGCGGCACGGCAGCAGTCCTCGGGGCGCTCAGCCTCCCGGCGCAGGCCTTCTCGAACCCCCCGATCCAGATGGCGCAGGGCGTCGAATACATGTGCGGCGGCACGAACAAGACCGAAGCCGCGTTCATGCAGATGGTGGCGCCACGCTGGGCCGCGACGCTCGAATTCGGCATCAACGACAGCAAGCAGAAGGGCCAGTTCCCGGCGCGCGCCAAGGTCCAGGTGCGCGAGAAGTACACCGGCCGTGCGGTCATGGAGGCCCAGTCGCAGGGCCCCTACATGCTCGCGCGGCTCGATCCCGGCGCCTACGACGTGAACGTCACGCTCGGCGGGCTGACGCTCACGCAGACGCTGACGGTGATCGCAGGCGTGCCCGCCCGTGCGGTCTTCCTGTGGCCGTCGAACTTCGACATGGCCTCGGTGCTGCCGCCCGCCCCCGAGACGCAGGCGCTGGCGCAGACCGCCGCCGCACGCTGAGCGCCCGCCGCACTTCCTCCCGTCGCTGCCGGGCTTGCGGCCCGGGTCCGTTCAGCCTTGTCTAAGCATGGCGCCGCACAGTGGCGCCGTGGCGTTCTTCTTTTCGCCACGTTCACCGACAAGGAAGAAAGGATCCAGACCATGAACACCCGGACTTCATCTTTGCGCATGGGCCCCCTGGCGGCCGCCGTGCTTGGCGGCGCGGTTCTTCTCGGCGCGCTCGCCTCGCCGGCCATGGCGGCGGTCAATCCGCCAATCCACATGACCCACGGCATCGAATACATGAGCGGCGGCATCGGCAGCGACGAGGCCAAGCTCATGGAAACCGTGGCGCCGCGCTGGCCCGCGACCTTCGAGTTCGCGATCAAGGACCACAAGGGCGCGGAATTCGCCTCCGACGTGCATCTGACCGTGCGCGATGGTACCGGCACCGCGCTGCTCGACGACGTGGTGGCGGCCGGGCCGTTCATGCTCGCCCGGCTCGATCCGGGCACCTACGAAGTGGAGGCCCGCTTGCGCGGCAACACGCTCAGGCAGACGCTGCACGTGATGCCGGGCGCGCCGGCGCGGCTCGAATTCCTGTGGCCCGCGGGCACCGACATGGCCTCGGCCGGCACGGGCGCGGTGCGGTAGGCCCTTCTTTCGCCCGCCCGGCGGCAGCGCGGGCGCCGCACTAGAATCCTGCGGTCCGGCTCGCGTGCAGCGCCCGCGATCCGGGCGCCCGACGCTATAGAAAAAATAGCTGGCGACGGGCGGGGAGGTGCCTTGAACGCACGGCATGCGGCTTGCAGATACCGCATCCCGGGCAGCGCCCGTTCCCTTTGCCCCCATGCCCATACGCCCCCTGAGCGTCCTGACCGCGCTCCTGCATGTCTACATCGCGCTGCGCCTGCTGCCGGCGCTGGCCATGCTCACGCCCGCGTGGCCGCTGGCGCTCGCAGCGCTGGCGGTCTCGGCCGCCACGATCCCGCTGCCCTTCGTCTCGCGCCGTGCCGAGCGCAGCGCCACCGCGCGCCAAGTGCTGCAGTGGACCGGGCTGATCAGCATGGGCTGGTTCTCGTCCACCTTCGTGCTGACGCTGGTGCGCGACGCAGGGCTGCTGCTGGCGTGGGCGGCCGCTTCCGTGGCCGGTTGGGCCGTGCCGTGGCAGGCGGTGCTGCCGTGGAGCGCCCTGGCGGTGCTGGCGCTGGCGACGGCGGTGTCGGTGGTGGGCTTTCTCAACGCCCGGCGGACGGCCGGCGTGAAGCGCGTCGAGGTGCCGATCCGCGGCTTGCCCGCGGCGCTCGAGGGCTTCACGATCGCACAGATCAGCGACATCCACGTCGGCCCGACGATCCGCAGCGGCTACATCCAGCGCATCGTCGACACGGTGAACCGGCTCGGCGCCGACGCGATCGCGATCACCGGCGACCTCGTCGACGGCACGGTGGCCGAGCTGCGCGAACACATCGCGCCGCTGGCCGGGCTGCGCGCCCGGCACGGCACCTTCGTCGTCACCGGCAACCACGAGTACTACGCGGGCGCGCACGCCTGGATCGACGAACTGCGGCGGCTCGGGCTGACGGTGCTGCTCAACGAGCACGTGGTGCTGCAGACGCGCAACGTGCGCGGCGCCCAGACCGACGAGGAACTGTTCGAAAGCCAGCTGGTGCTCGCGGGCGTGACGGATTTCACCGCCGGCCATTTCGACGCCGCGCATGCCAGCGATCCGCAGCTCGCGCTCTTCGACGCGCCGCCGCTGGTGCACACCCGCGTGCTGCTCGCGCACCAGCCGCGCAGCGCGCCGTCGGCCGCACTCGCGGGCTACCAGCTACAGCTGTCGGGCCATACGCACGGGGGCCAGTTCTTTCCCTGGAACCTGTTCGTGCCGATGCAGCAGCCCTTCACCGCCGGGCTGCACCGGCTGCACGACATGTGGATCTACGTGAGCCGCGGCACCGGCTACTGGGGGCCGCCGAAGCGGTTCGGCGCGCCTTCGGAAATCACGCTGGTGACGCTCATCGCCGCGCGCGATTGAGACCAAAGTTTTTCTTCGCAGCAGCAAATCCGGCGCCGCGCCGGTTCTGTTGAAGAAGTCCTACCCGCGGACATGGCAATAGCCTCGACGCAAAGCGCGGCCGGCGACGGAAAGTAAATATCAAGACCTTTCGTCATCTGACCTAGTAAATCACGTCATGAAAAAACAACGGTCGGCATTCTTCGCGGCCGCCGTGCTCGCGGCCCTCCTGGGGCTCGCCGGCACGGACGCGCAGGCCTTCGAGGACGGTACACGCGGCATCTACTTCGAGGGCGGCCGCGCACCGCATGGCGACCAGGGCGCCACCAACTCGGCCAGCGTGGGCCTCACGCTGCCCTGGTCCCCGCACGGGGTGCGCGAAGGTGCGCTGACCTCGTACTGGGACCTGTTCGCGAGCCAGTGGCATGCGCCCGGCATCGGCGGCGGCTCGCACAACTACACCCAGCTCGGCGCGATCTACACCTGGCGCTACCGTTTCGACGGCGGACGCTCGCCCTGGTTTGCCGAAGCCGGCGTCGGCGCCACGCTGATGGACCGCCTCTACCGCTCGCCCGACCGCAGCTTCAGCACCACCTTCCAGTTCACCGAGGTGCTCGGCGTGGGACGCAGCTTCGGCGACAACGGCCGCCACGAACTGGCGCTGCGCGTGCAGCACTTCTCGAACGCGGGCATCAAGAAGCCGAACCCGGGCGAGAACTTCGTCCGGCTGCGCTACACCTACCACTTCTAGTGCGAAGGGTGGCGCCTGCGCCAGTGCCGGGCGCGCAGCTCGGTGGCGAAGTAGGCGAGCGTGGCGACCGCCAGCGGCAGCAGGTAGTAGAGCCCGCGGTACACCAGCAGCACGCCGAGCAGACGGCCCTGCGGCACGTCGTTCGAGAGCAGCGCGATGAACACGGCCTCGAGCACGCCGAGCCCCGCCGGCACGTGCGTGACCACGCCCGCGACCGCGGCCACGAGCAGCACCGCGAGCACCGCGTGGTAGGCCACCTGGCCCTGCAGCAGCACCCAGATCACGCTCGCGATCACCGACCAGTTGAGGCAGGACAGCACCAGCTGCAGCAGCGCCATGCGCAGCGTGGGCACCTTGAACGAATGGCGCCGCAGGCGGAACACATGGCCGCTCGCCAGTGCGCACAGCAGCAGGTAGGCCGCCGCCACCAGCAGCAGCGCTGCGCCCAGCACCTGCAGGCCGGTGTTGCCCACGCGCCATTCGGGCGGCAGTTCCAGCGGCCAGAAGCAGAAGGCCGCACCCGCCACCACCAGGTAGCCGAGCCAGTTGGTCAACATGCTGAAGCCGAGCACGCGCGTGATGATGCCGTTCGACAGCCCGAGCCGCGAATAGAGCCGGTAGCGGAAGGCCACGCCGCCCACCAGTGACCCGAGGTTCAGGTTGAAGGCGTAGCTGATGAAGGTCACGCCCATCACGGTGCGCGTGCCGAGCGCATGGTGCGTGAGATGCCGCCCGAGCAGGTCGTAGGTGCTGTAGATCGCGAAGCTCGCCGCAGCCAGCAGGCCCGCGAGCAGCAGCGTGGAAGCGGGCAGGGCGCGCATCGCGTCGAAGACTTCCTGCCAGTCGATGGCGCGCGCCTGGCTCACGAGCAGCCAGCCGATCAGGCCGAAGAAGGCCCAGGCCCCGATGCGGCGCAGCCACGGCCACCAGGGCCGGTGCGCGCCCCGGCCCGTGCCGAGGGCATGGACGGGTGCGGGGCTCACGCCGCCTCCGTGGTCTGGGTCGCGCCGTTGTCGCCGGTCTTGCCGCGCTGCTTCTCGGCCAGGTCGGTGGCCTCGGCCAGCGTGAGCCGCGGCACCTGGCGCGGCAGCCAGCCCAGCCACGAGGGATACCAGCGCAGGAAGTGGAAGATGAAGAAGCTGCGCACCAGCCGCCAGCCGCTCCAGCCGGTCTCGAGATCGGCTTCGTGGATGCGCTTGCAGCTCTCGCGCATCAGCGTGTCCATGCGCTCCCAGAGCAGCTGGTTGAAGGCCCTGTCGCGCGCGATCACGTTGGCTTCGAGGTTGAGCGACAGGCTCAGCGGATCGAGGTTGCTCGAACCCACCGTGGTCCAGCGATCGTCCATCAGCGCGATCTTGGCGTGCAGCGGCCGGTCGCAGTATTCGTAGATGCGCACGCCCGCATGCAGCAGGTGGTGGTAGAGCATGCTGGCGGCGGTCTTGACGATCGGCATGTCGGGCTCGCCCTGCAGGATGAGCCGCACGTCCACGCCGCGGCGCGCCGCGCGGCGCAGTTCCTTGATGATGCGGTAACCCGGAAAGAAGTAGGCATTGGCGATCACGATGCGCGTGCGCGCGGCGCGGATCGCGGCCAGGTAGTGGCGCTCGATGTCGTTGGTGTGGCGGCGGTTGTCGCGCGTGACGAACATCGCCTCCACCTCGCCCACGGCCGCGCGCGTGACCGGCGGCGCCTGCTGCAGGCGGCGGCGGAACCAGCGCGGCCCCTTGTCGCCGAGCGCGATCGCGCGCAGCACGAACTGGTGGATCTGCGCCACGATGGGCCCGGCCAGCGCCACCGCATAGTCCTGCTTGGCCTTGGGACCGAAGTCGAGCAGATGGTCGGCCGAATAGTTGATGCCGCCCACGAAGGCAACCTCGCCGTCGATCACCACGATCTTGCGGTGCATGCGCCGGAACACGTTGAGCCGCTGGCCGAGCACGCGCGAGCCGGGATCGAACACCCGCACCTTCACGCCGACGGCGCTCAGGCCCTCGATGAACTCGCGCGAGAGATCGGGCGAGCCGAAGCCGTCCACCATCAGGTCGACCTTGACGCCGCGCTGCGCCGCCGCGCGCATTGCCGCATGCAGCTGGAGCCCGACCTTGTCCTCGAACAGGATGAAGGTCTCGATGATGACCTCGCGCTTCGCCTGCCGGATCGCGTCGAACACGCGAGGAAAGAACTCCTCGCCGTTCTCCAGCAGTTCGATGCGGTTGCCGCCGACCCAACGGGCGCTGTCGTTCATTGCAGGCACCTCAGAGGTCGATGGTCGCCACCAGCGGCGCATGGTCCGACAGGTGCGACCAGGGCCGGCGCGGCAGCACCACGGGCGCATGCACGCCCGCGTTGCGCACGTAGATGCGGTCGAGCGGCAGCAGCGGAAAGCGCGAAGGGAAGGTCTTGGCGGCCGTGCCGTTCGCCGCCACGAACACCTCGCGCAGCGAAGCGCCTTCCTCCAGCACGCGGTGCGCGCGGCCGCGCCAGTCGTTGAAGTCGCCGGCCACGATCAGCGGCGCGTCGGCCGGCACTTCGTCGCGCACGATGTGGCAGAGCAGTTCGAGCTGCTGCTGCCGGTGCGCTTCGGCCAGGCCGAGGTGCGCGCAGATCGCATGCACGTCCACCGTGCGGCCCGGCAGCCGCAGCACGCAATGCAGCAGGCCGCGCTTCTCGGGGACCGGCGACCGAGACGTCGTGGTTGCGGTAGTGCACGATCGGAAACTTCGACAGCACCGCATTGCCGTGATGGCCGCGCGGGTACACCGCGTTGCGGCCGTAGGCGAACTGCGGCCACATGGTGTCGGCCAGGAATTCATAGTGCGGCGCCTCCGGCCAGTTGCTCACCTTGCGCGAATGGCGCGAATGCGTGCCGAGCACCTCCTGCAGGAACACCACGTCGGCGCCCACCGTGCGCACCGCATCGCGCAGCTCCGGCAGGATGAACTTGCGGTTCAGCGCGGTGAAGCCCTTGTGGGTGTTCACCGTCATGACCTTGAGCGTGGTCGGCGCCGCCGTGGCAAGAGGGATCGGGGAGGAAGACATGTTTCATGCGGTTGTACGTTGCCGCACGGCGCCTGACTGTAGGAACGCGCCACCTTCTTCGCGGCCTGCCGGCTGCCTTGCGGCACGGGACGGCCGGTTCCTACAGCCAGGGCTGCCCCACCCCGACACGGCCCGGTTTCGGCCCCTCCTACGGTGAATTCAGGGTCACGAACAGGCCCCGCTTTCTCCAACCCTCTTTCGTCCCAAGGAACACACCATGAAGCAACGAATCCTCCAGGCCACGGCCCTGGCCGGCCTGATGGCCATGGCCGGCGCCGCGATGGCGCAGGCCACCTCGATCCCCGCGCAGCCCGACCCGGCCCTGGGCGGCCAGGCCAGCACGCAGACGCCCGCCGGCGCGCCCAACCCGCCCCAGCGGCCCGACGGGAGCATGCCGGTCTCGCGCGAGGCGGTGAAGGCCGAGGCCCGCGCCCACAACCGCAACAACATCAACAACCCGGTGCCGAAGGGCGAGGTCACGACCACCGTGAACGGCCAGCCCAATGCGCTGCCGCAGCCCACGGGCGAGATGTCGCGTGCGCAGGTGAGCATGATGGCGCGCAAGGTCAAGCCGCAGTTCGGCGAGCGCGGCGAACGCCCGGACGTGCCGACGAACCCGACCGACAGGACGGGCACGCCGCAATAACCGGCGGCGCGTGAACGGCAACAAAAAAGCCCGCGGTGCACGATGCATCGCGGGCTTTTCGTCGTCCCGGCGCCCCCCGGGGCTGCCGGTGGTCCGGTTCAGCTCTTGGCGGGCGCGGCGCCCTGGCCATCATGGCCGCGGTGGCCATGGTGCCCGCGGTGGCCGTGCATGCGCAGCGTTTCGGCGTCGAAGGTCTTCTGCTGCTCGGGCGTGAGCGCGGCATAGAAGGTCTTGGTGGCTTCCGCACGCTTGGCGAAGCGCGCGCTGCGCTCGGCCTGGCGGGCCTGCATGCGCTCCAGGCGCTCGGGCGTGGTGAGCTTGGCGAACTCGGCACGGTCCATGCGCTGCGGGCGCGCACCGGCCGGCGGCTGGGTCGAGGCGGTGAAGCTGCTCCAGGCGCTTTCCTGCGAGGCGCTGAGCTGGAGCTTTTCCTTCAGTGCCGCGAGGCGCTGGGCGCGGCGCGCCTGCATGCGTTCCATGCGCTGCTGCGGGTCCATGCGCTGCGCGTGCTGCGCCTTGGGCGCGGCGGTAGCGTCGGCCGGGGCCACGGCCGCGGGCGGGGTGGAGACGGCGGCCGGGGTCTGCGTTTGCGCGAAAGCGCCCGACGAGGCGAAGGCGGCCGAACCGAGCAGGCTGGCCCAGACGATGCGTTGGCGAAGAGAGATCATGAGAAGTGCTTCCTTTCGAAGAACTCTGCGGCCAGGCGGCAGCAGATGGATCGAAGTGTGGAAGCGTTCTGTATCGCCCGCGTGAGCCGACCGTGAGCGTGCGTAAAGAATCATGAACCCGGCGGCCGCCTCACTTGGGCCGCGGCGGCTTCAGGCCGCGGTCCGGCGGCTGCAGCTTGCCCGAGCGCAGCTCGCCCACCGCGAGCGCCACGGCCCGCGCCACGTTGCGCACTTCTTCCTGCACGTCGGCGTCGGCGTCCAGCGCATCGTGGCTGGTGGCATAGGGCTCGTAGTAGCCGACGTAGCGGTCAAGCCGCGCCTGCGCGCCCGCATCGATCAGGCCCATCCAGTCGAGCCAGTCCGACAGGTTGCGGCGCACGCTCTCGATGCCGGCCACGTCGCCGTGCACCACCAGGCCGTAGACGCGGCCGGCCAGGTGCTTGGGATAGCCCCAGCCTTCGAGTTCCAGGGCCTTGGCCTCCTCGGGCTTCTTGCCGTGGGTGCTGGTGGGATCGGGGTTGCCGCCGTCGGCGCAGACCAGCCGGTCGGCCATGAGCTTGAGCGGGCTGGCCGACTGGTACCAGTGCGTGGGCGTGAACAGCATCACGCCGTGCGCCGCGACCCAGCGCTCGTAGATCTCGTTCATCCAGTCGCCGGTCTGGCGCATCGCATGGTTGGGATAGCAACTGCAGGGCCAGTGGCACAGCGGCATCGCGGTGGAGACGCAGCCCTTGCACGGATGGATGTGGCGCCCGTACTCGGAGGTGAGCAGGCTCAGGTCGAGCACGTCGACCTCGATGCCGCAGCCTTCGAGCACCTCGCGCGCGAGCTGCACCAGCCGCCAGGTCTTCGAGATCTCGCCGGGGCAGGTGCGGTCGTTGCGCGGCGAGCCGTTGACCAGCAGCACCCGCGAGCGCGTCTGCGGCCGGCCCCAGGCGGCCTGGGCCGCGTCGATGCGCGCCCTGGCTTCGAGCCAGTCGACCGAAAGTTCGTAGTCCGGATCGGCGTAACCGGGGCCGGCCTTGCGCGTGACCGGCGCCTTGCGGCCTTCGTCGTAGGCCTGCCAGGCGATGCGTTCGATGCGCTGCAGCGCCTCGTGCTCGGCCTGGAAGGCCGGATCCTGGAAAGGCTGCATGAAACGCGCGTGGAACTGCTCGCGCTGCAGGTTGCCGGGCGCCTGGCCCTTGCGGACCTCGGGCACCCGGCGCGCGGGGGGCGTGCTGGAGGGCATGGCCTCAATCTAGGCCGCCGCCGCGCGCCCGTGAGCCGCACGGCCCGCCGAATTCCGGTAGGCCGGCGACTACATCAGCGTCCGAACCGGCCGCTCTGGAAGTCGTGCACCGCCTGCGTCACTTCCTCCCGGGTGTTCATCACGAAGGGGCCGTACTGCGCGATCGGCTCGTTGAGCGGCTTGCCCGCGATCAGCAGCGCACGTGCCGGGCTGTGGTTGGTGGCGCCCGCGCGCAGCACGATGCCGTCGCTGCCCGGGTCGTTGGCGAGGATGGCCATGCGGCGCGTGGGCACCTCGCTGCCGGCGATCCAGACCGATTCGCGGAAGACGTACACCAGCGCATTGCGGTCGTCGGCGAGCGGCTGGGCGAACTCCGCGCCCGGCGGCAGGGTGATGTCGAGGTAGAGCGGCTCGGTCTGCTCGCGCCGCACCGCACCCTTGATGCCGTGGCTCTCGCCGGCGATCACGCGCACGTGCACGCCGGCGGCGGTGGTGTATTCGGGAATCTCCTCGCTCTGGATGTCGCGGTACCAGGGCTCGCGCATCTTGTCCTTCGCGGGCAGGTTGAGCCAGAGCTGAAAGCCTTCCATCAGGCCTTCCTCCTGCTCGGGCAGTTCGCTGTGCACCAGCCCGCGGCCGGCGGTCATCCACTGCACGCCGCCGTTCTGCAGCAGCCCCTCGTGGCCGGCGCTGTCGCGGTGGCGCATGCGGCCCGCGATCATGTAGGTGACGGTCTCGAAGCCGCGGTGCGGATGGCTCGGGAAGCCGCCGATGTAGTCGCCGGGGTTGTCGCTGCCGAAGGCATCGAGCATCAGGTAGGGATCGAGCCGCTTCTGCAGCGGCTGCTGCAGCACGCGCGTGAGCTTGACGCCGTCGCCGTCGCTGGTGGAAACACCGGCCACGATGTGGTCGATGCCGCGCGGCGTGGCCACGGGGTCGGTGGGGTGGTGGGGGTGGTGGTTCGCGTTCGTCATGCGGCCATGGTGGCACCAACGCGCCGACCGCGCCACCTGTGGGGGATGCCGGCCGGCGCGCGCCCGTTCAGCGCGGCCACTGCTGCCGCTGCCAGTAGCGGTACTGCCAGCGCGTGGCGAAGCCGGCACGCCGGTAGAGCGCATGGGCTGCCGGGTTCTGCGCATCGACCTGCAGGAACACGCGCTCGACGCCGCGCGCGAGCGCCGCTTCGGCCAGGCCCGCGAGCACGCGGCCGGCCAGCCCGCGGCCGCGCTGCGAGGCATCGGTGCGCATGCCGTGCACGCTGGCCCAGCCGTGGCCAAAGGCCATGGCGCCCGCGGCGACGGTGCGGCGGCCTTCGCGCACGCTCGCGTAGAGCGAGCCCGCCGCGCGCGAGAGCGCCCGCACCCGGTGCGCGCCGTCCACCGGATCGAAGCCCTCGCCGAGGAACAGCGCGGCCCAGGCCTCGTCGGGCGTGGCTTCGACCTCGGCCAGCTTCGCATCGGCCGCCGCCACCGCGCGCATGCGCCGCGCAGTGCCGATCTGCACGCAGGTGGGCGAATCGCCGACGTAATGCCGCCGCTCGAGTTCGGCGCGCAGGCCGTCGAAGCAGGCTTCGTCCGCGATCCGCAGCAGCGGCACCAGCTGGCGGCTGTCGTAGCGGTCCTCGATGCGGTCGAGCGTGCGTTCGCGCACTTCGGCGTGCGCCAGCGGCACGGCCGACTTCGCGCGCTTGACGGAGCCTTCATCGAAGGGCAGCAGCCAGCCATCGAGCTCCTCGACGGCCGCGGGCGACACCGCCGCCACCGTGGCGCGCTCGATGGCTTCGACGTCGTTCATGGCGTGGCTTCCGGCGCGGCGAACTTCGCGCTCGCCACCTTCTTGAGCAGCACCTCGCGTTGGGCACGGCTGATGCCGCGCACGCTCTCGGCCACCCACTTCGTGCGCGCGGGATCGATCTGGCCGTCGCGCCGCCACTGCTCGAGCACCGCCTGCGGCTTGTGCAGCATGGCCGCGAGCCACACCGCCTGCGCCGGATCGAGGTTGCGCGCCGGCCGCTTGAAGTAGCGCCGGGCGGCGGCTTCGGCGCCGCAGAGGTTGCCGCCCCACGGCGCGTTGTCGAGGTAGAGCTGCAGGATGCGCGCCTTGCCGAGCGTCTGCTCCATCTCGACCGCGTAGAGCAGCTCGCGCAGCTTGCGTTCGGCCGTGCGCTCGCTGCCGGTCACGAGCATCTTGGCGAGCTGCTGCGTGAGCGTGCTGCCGCCGCGCATGGGCTGGCCTTCCTTCTGGTTGTTGTGGACCGAGGCCACGATCTCGGTCAGGTCATAGCCGGCATGCGTGAAGAAGCGCTGGTCCTCGGCCGCGATCACGGCGCGGGCGAGCCAGCTGTCGTTGGCGAGCTTCGAGGGCGGCCCGCAACTCGTGCGGGCGCCGAGCATGGCCTCGGTGCCGAGCCCTTCGACGCTGAACTGGCTCACCACCGGCTGCACGCCGAAGGTCGCCTCGGGCAGCAGCAGCTGCCCGCGCAGCGCGAGCGTGCCGCCGATGCGCGCGCGCTGCAGCTCGGGCAGGTCGGGCGCGAGCACCGCGTACCAGCGTGCGATCGGCGCGTCCTTGATGTCGGCGGAGAGCTGCAGGTTCTTGAGCGCGAGCCGGCCTTCCCAGGTGCCCTGCAGCACCTCCTGCGCGCCGGCCTTGCGCGGCGTGGCCACGAGCGTGCCGGCCAGGGTGTTGCCCTCGCGCCGCACGGTGACGACCAGCGCGTCGACCTGGATCGGCTGCGCGCCGAGCGCCTGCACTTCGGCCCGGCAGGGCGCGCAGCGAAGTTCCAGGCCGCCGAAGGCTTCCTTCCAGGCCACGTCGACGCGGCCGAAGCGGGTGTCGAGCGAGCGGCCGTCGAGGCGCGGTGCGAACCACTTCGATGTCGCGAGGCGCAGCGCCGTCGGCACGCCGACTTCCAGATGCAGCGGGCCGAACCTGAGCGTTCCCGCCCATTCGCCCGCGGCGGGCGCCAGCGTGAACCGGGCGATCAGGAAAATCGCCACCAATGCTGTCACCACCAGGGCCAACAGGCCGTAAATCGCAGATCTCAGGGTCGTGTTCACAAAACTCTCACAGGGGTCTCGCCACCGTCACGGCTTGCCAGGGACCGGTCGACCGCCCGCTGGCCGCCGCCCAGTACCAGACTGAAGTGTCCGTGAAAGCCGTGCCTTCGGCATCGACTATGCGCTCGCAGACGCGGATCTTTTGCGTGCTGTGCCGTTGCGCAACAAAACAGCGCCACAGCCGCTCTTCGGCATCGCGTTCGAGCCGCGCCTGTGCGATGCGCCAGCCGAGCGCGCGGTAGCAGTCGGCCGCGGGATGCAGCATGCGCGTGGGCCGGTCGACCGCACGCATCACGACCATCTGGCGGCCGTCGGTCATGCGGCCGATGGCGCCCGGGAAACGCTCGGCGAAGCGCTGCTCGACCTCGCCGAGCGCCATCGGCCGCAGCGGCGCGCCGTCCCACTCGCGCGGCCACTCGACGGCGGAGGCGGCCGCCACCGGTACCGCCGGGGCCCGCAGCGCAGCCCCCGTGGACCACAGCAGGCAGGCCAGCATGGCCAGCGCGAAGGCCGCCTTGTGGCCGATGCGGTTGAGGAAATGGTTCGCGAACAGCGCTTCAAAGAACCGTGTCGACATGGCGGCCTCCTTCGGTGGTGATCAGGCCCGGGATCGACGGCTCGGCCGCCTCGGGACGGTGGCGCACGGGCGCCATCAGGCGCGCGATGCCCGCGCAGACGGCGGCCAGCACCAGCAGCCCGAGCGCCTGGTGCGCCCAGGGCGCGAGCGGCTGGCCCGCCCCTTCAAAAGCCACCAGCACGGCGTTGCGCAGCACGTTGCCCGCGAGCACCAGCAGCCCCACCAGCGGCAGCCGGCGCAGGAAGGCGCGGTCGCTGCGGCGCGCCCAGAGCGCCACCGCACAGGCCGTGAAATAGCCGAGCCAGACCATCTGCACGCCCGAGCAGGGCGTATCGACGATCACCAGCCGGCCGTCGACGAGCAGGCTGCTGCCTTCGCGCGCCACGCTGAAGCCCGGCGCCAGCAGCCAGCGGCTGGCCTCGGCCGTGAGCACGCGCAGCGGAAAGCCCGCATAGAACTGCAGCGACGACAACAGCGGCAGCGCCAGCACTGCGAGCCCCGCGACCGGCAGCGCGGCCACGCGCCGCGGCAGGAAGGCGAGCAGGCCGCAGGCGAGCGCCAGCACCGCCACCAGCCCCGCCGCGAGCGGCGGCAGCGCAGGCAGCGCGCCCAGGCCCGTGCGCAGCAGCGTCGCAAGCACCGTGCCGCCGCCGGCGAGCGCGAGCCAGCCCAGCCGCGGCGCGGCGCGCAGCTCGCGCCGGCAGTGCCAGGCGAGCAGCGCCAGCGCGGCGAGCGCCAGCAGGCCCAGCGGATCGTCGGAACCGTCGCGCATGCGCCGCACCATCCAGGCCCAGGTGGGCGCGAGCGCGGCGAACTGCAGCGCGAGCCAGCCGGCCGCCGGTGCGCGGTCGATGTGGATGCCCCAATCCACCAAGCGCGGATGGCGGTGGGCGAGCGTGGCCAGGGCCATGGGATTCTTCTCCTTGGTTCTGTGGGTCGAGGGCGTGCCGCTCACGCGGTGAAGCGGCGCGGATCGTTGCGGCGCGCACGGCGGCGCAGCATCGCGAGCATCGACAGCACCACGGCGATCGCGCCCAGCGTCTCGGGCTCGGGCGTGCTCGGCACCTCGGCGCCGAGCGCCAGCTCGCTCACGCCCTGCGGCAGCGGCTGGTTCACGTCCACGCTGTTCTGCGGCGCGGCATTGCGCACCACCTGGTCCACCGCGATGAAGCTGGTGTACTGCGTGAGCAGGCTGTACTTGAGGCCGAGCTCGGTGATGCGCTCCTTGAAGGCGGTGCCGCCCTCGAGCGCTTCCTGGTCACTCAGGCTCTGGATGCGGTGGCGCGCCCACAGCGTGCGCAGCGCGGCGGTGTCCTGGCGCATGCGCGGCTCGATCTTCAGTTCGCGGCGGTAGGGGCCTTCGGGGCCGCGGCCTTCGACGATCACGCGCCCGCGCGCCTCGCCGCGCCACTTGCCGAACACGATCACCGGCCGTTCGCCGAGCACGTCGGGCAGGGCCTCGGGCTCCACGTCGTACACATCGAGTCCGCCGAAGCTGAGCTTCACGTTGGTGAGCACCGGCGACTCCACCATGCGGCGGAAGCGCGCGGCCTGCTCGGGCGCCTGCACCGGGTCGGTGATGATGAAGGGCTCGCCCATGCCGGCGCGCGCGATGCCTTCCATGAGGCTGCGGTTCACCGACGAACCGATGCCGAAGGCGAACACGTTGGCCTTCGACAGGTTCCTGCGCACGAGCTCAAAGGCTTCGCGCTCCACCGTCACGTAGCCGTCGGTCACCAGCACCACGGTGCGCGAGACGTTCTCCTCCTTCGGCTCCGCATACACGCGCTTGAGCGCGGGAATCAGCTCGGTGCTGCCCGAGCCGCCGTAGTTCTGGATGGTGGCGAGCGCCTGCGCGATGTTGGCGCGCGTGGCCGGCACCGACTTGGGCGAGAGCATCTTGTTGCTGCCCGAGAACAGCAGCACGTTGAAGGTGTCGCTCGGCCGCAGGCCGCCGATCAGGCGCTCGAGCACGGTCTTGGCGGTGTCGAGCGGAAAGCCGTGCATCGAGCCCGAGATGTCGACCACGAAGATGTAGTCGCGCGGCGAGATGGCGCTCGCGGCCACGGCCTTGGGCGGCTCGACCATGGCGAGGAAGAAGTTCTCGCTGCCGCCGTCCGGACCCTGGCCCTTGTAGAGCATCAGGCCCGATTCGATCTTCTCGCCCGCGAGCCGGTAGTCGAGCACGAAGTCGCGGTTGTCGGCGGGGCGGCCGTCGGCCACCAGCGCGACCTCGGCATGGCGGTCCTCGTCGCTCTTCTTCACCTCGATGGCATGGGTGGCCGAGCGCACTTCCTTCAACCCCATCGGCGTCTCGATGCTGGCGCGAAGGCTGAAGCCGGTCGCGGGCGCCACGCCCGCGCGCAGCGTGGGCTGCGCCACCCACCGGGCCTGGGCGTTCTCCGACTGCGGGCTGTTGTAGCGCGGACCGACCACGGTGGGAAACACGAAGGCGTAGTTGCCCGACTGCGGCACCAGCAGCTCGGTGTAGCGCAGTTCCACCTTCACCTCGTCGCCGGGCAGGATGTTGGCGACGTTCATCTGGAACACGTTCGGCAGGTGCTGCTCGAGCAGCGCGGCGGTCTTGCCTTCCTTCTTCGCGCTGTCGTACTCGATCTGCGCCTGCTGCTTCTCGCGGATCTGCGCGGTGATCAGCCGGTCGGCCAGCCGCACGTTGAGTCCGCTGACCGCGGCCTTGGTCGAACCCGGAAAGACGTACTTCGCCTCGATCGCGCGCTGGCCTTCGTTGCGGTAGGTCTGCGTCACGGTCACGTCGGCGATGACGCCGGAGATCTTCACCGCCACCTCGGTGTCCTTGAGCGGCAGGCGGTCGACCGCGGGGTCGTCGCTCTTGACGAAGAAATACGGGCTCTCGGTCTTCAGCCGCGGCCCGGGCGCTTCCTGCGCATGCACCGGGTTCAGGCTGAGCGCGACGAAGCCGGCGGTGGCCAGGCTCACGGTGGCGAGCCAGAGCCAGCGGCCGGGACGGGTGGGGGTGTGGGCTTCCATGGCGGTGGTGTGGGTGTCCGTGCGAACTTGCACGGCCGCCACTGTCGGCGCGGCCCGAGAAGGCAGTTGGAAGACTTCTTGAAGTCCGCGGCGCGCGATGCAGCCTTGTGTGAAGTCCGTGTGAAGTCCGCCGGCGTCGGGCCTTCACACGGACTTCGGACCGCGCCGCGAGCATCGCCGCTCCACACACACACATACGCCGAGGAGAAAGACGATGTCGCAAATGCTGAAGGCCCTGCAGGGGTCGATGCTCACCAAGGTCGCGGGGCTGCTGCTGCTCACGCTGCTGCTGTGCATTCCGCTCGCGGAGATCGATTCGATCAACCGCGAACGCGGGCGCAGCCAGCGCGAGGCCGCGGCCGAACTCGCCGCCACCTACGCGGGCCCCCAGACCGTGGTGGGCCCGCTGCTGCTGGTGCCGTACGTCGAGCGCTGGCTGGAGCACGGTGCGCGACGCGAAGGGCAAGGTGACCGGCCAGGAGCCGCGCAGCAAGGAGATGGCGCACGTGGTGTTTCCCGACAAGCTGCACATCGACGGTTCGATGGCGCCGCAGGAGCGCTACCGCGGCATCTTCCGGATTCCGTTCTACACGCTCGACGCCACGCTCGGCGGCGGCTTCACCGCCTTCGATCCGGCCTCGGTCTCGCACAGCGAAGCCGATTCGAGGATCGAGTTCAAGGCGCCGTTCGTCATCTTCAGCGTGAGCGACCTGCGCGGCATCGACGGCTCGCCGACCATCGCCATGGCCGGCGAGGCGCTGCGCTTCCGGCAGCGCGTGCCCGGCATCGCGGACGACGCGGCGCTCGCCGGCGGCATCCATGCGCCGCTCTCGGGCGCGGCGCTCGCGGCGTGGAACGCCAGGCAGCCGATCGCATTCGAGATGAAGCTCGGCCTCGTCGGGCAGGACACGCTCTCGATGGTGCCGATCGCCGAGCAGACCACCGCGCACCTGCGCTCGCCCTGGGCGCATCCGAGCTTCGGCGGCCGCTTCCTCGCCACGCAGCGCGAGGTGACGCCGCAGGGCTTCGATGCGCACTGGCGCGTCTCGTCGCTCGTGACCTCGGCGCGCGAGCAGGTGCGCACGGCGCTCGGCGGCGGCACGCGGCAGCAGCCGCTGGTGCTGCAGAGCTTCGACGTCTCGCTCGCGCAGCCGGTCAACGTGTATTCGATGAGCACGCGCGCGGGCAAGTACGGTGCGCTCTTCATCGGCCTGGTGATCATGGCGGCCTTCATGTTCGAGCTGTTCCGCCGCCAGCGCATGCATCCGGTGCAGTACGGCCTGGTCGGCCTGTCGATCGCGCTCTTCTTCCTGCTGCTGCTCGCACTGTCGGAAAAGCTCGCGTTCTGGATCGCCTACGGCGCCGCGGCGGGCGCGAGCGTGCTGCTGCTGGCTGTCTATTTCAGCGCCGTGCTGCGCAGCTGGAAACGCGGCGCGGGCTTCGCCGCCTATGTCGCGGTACTCTATGGCGCGCTCTACGGCCTGCTGGCCTCGGAAAGCAATGCATTGCTGCTCGGTGCCCTGCTGACATTCGGCATGCTCGCGGCGCTGATGCTCGCGACCCGCAAGGTCGACTGGTACGCGCTGGGCGGCGGGAACCGCGAGGCCGGCGAGCCGGTCTCACCGGCTGCGGCCGGCGCGGCGGTGTAACCGATGCTACCGAGTGTTTTTCTTCTTACCTGCTGATCTGATCTCCTCATGGACGAACCCTCTCCTTCCACCGACACCCCCGGCGCGCAGCGCGCGCTGCGGCTGCGGCGCATCGCACGGTGGAGCGCCATCGCGGCGGGCTGCGGCGCGCTGGTGCTGCTGGTGGCCGCCACGGTCACCGTGGCCGTCATCTACCCGCGCCTGCCCGACATTTCCGAACTCGCCGACTACCGGCCCAAGCTGCCGCTGCGCGTGTACACGGCCGAAGGCACGCTGATCGGCGAGTTCGGCGAGGAGCGGCGCACGCTCACGCCCTTCGCGAGCATTCCGAAGGTCATGAAGGACGCGGTGCTCGCGGTGGAGGACGCGCGCTTCTACGAGCACGGCGGCGTCGACTACAAGGGCTTCCTGCGCGCGGCGGTGGCGAGCCTGAAGGGCGGGCGCAAGCAGGGCGCCTCGACCATCACGATGCAGGTGGCGCGCAACGTCTACCTGAGTTCGGAGCGCACGCTGAGCCGCAAGACCTACGAGATCCTGCTCGCGCTGCGGCTCGAGCAGCAGCTCACGAAGGACCAGATCCTCGAGATCTACCTGAACCAGATCTACCTCGGCAACCGCGCCTACGGTTTCGCGGCCGCGTCGGAGGCCTACTTCGGCAAGCCGCTCGCCAGCATCACGACCGCCGAGGCCGCGATGCTCGCCGGGCTGCCCAAGGCGCCGGGCGCGAACAACCCGGTGGCCAATCCGCGGCGCGCGCGTGCGCGCCAGCTCTACGTGATCGACCGCATGCAGGAGACCGGCTTCATCACCGCCGAGCAGGCCGCCGCCGCCAAGAAGGAAGAACTGCATCTGCGCGACGCGGCCGACCCGGACCGCCTGCATGCCGAGTACGTGGCCGAGACGGTGCGGCAGATGATGTACGCGCAGTACGGCGAGAGCATCTACACCAGCGGCATGAAGGTCTACACCTCGCTGGTCGCGGCCGACCAGGCCGCGGCGTATAAGGCGCTGCGCAAGGGCATCATGGACTACGAGCGGCGCCAGCCCTACCGCGGGCCCGAGAAGTTCGTCGACCTGCCCGACGATCCGAAGGAGCTCGACGACGCCGTGGACGATGCGCTCGCCGAACACCCCGACAACGGCGACGTGATGGCCGCGGTGGTGCTGCAGGCCGGTCCGAAGGAGATCGAGGCGGTGCGCGCCAACGGCGAGGCCGTGCAGATCACGGGCGAAGGCTTGCGGCCCGCGCAGTCTGGACTGGCCGCGAAGGCACCGCCGAACATCAAGATCCGCCGCGGCGCGGTGATCCGCGTGGCGCGCACGCCGAAGAACACCTGGGAGATCACGCAGCTGCCCGAGGTGGAAGGCGCCTTCATCGCGATGGACCCGCGCACCGGCGCGATCAAGTCGCTGGTCGGCGGCTTCGACTACGGCAAGAACAAGTTCAACCACGTCACGCAGGCCTGGCGCCAGCCGGGCTCGAGCTTCAAGCCCTTCATCTACTCGGCCGCGCTGGAGAAGGGCTTCACGCCCGCCACCATCGTGAACGACGCGCCGCTTCATTTCGACGCCGGCACCAACGGCGGCCAGGCCTGGGACCCGAAGAATTTCGACGGCGGCTTCGAAGGCCCGATGCCGCTGCGCACCGCGCTGATGAAGTCGAAGAACCTGGTGACCATCCGCATCCTGCAGTCCATCGGCACCGGCTATGCGCAGGACTGGATCACCAGGTTCGGCTTCGACAAGGACAAGCACCCGGCCTACCTGCCGATGGCGCTCGGCGCCGGCTCGGTCACGCCGATGCAGATGGCGACCGCCTACTCGGTGTTCGCGAACGGCGGCTACCGCGTCAATCCGTACCTGGTCACGCGCATCACCGACCTGCGCGACAAGGTGCTGCTCGAGACCGATCCGCCGGTGCTCGACGAGAGCCGCCGCGCGATCCCGCAGCGCAACGCCTTCATCATGGATTCGCTGCTGCAGAGCGTGGTGCGCGGCGGCACCGCGGCGCGTGCGCACCAGGCGCTAAAGCGCGACGACCTCTACGGCAAGACCGGCACCACCAACGATTCCTTCGACACCTGGTTCGCTGGCTTCCAGCCCACGACCGTGGGCATCGCCTGGATCGGCTACGACACGCCGCGCCAGCTCGGCGTGCGCGGCGAGACCGGCGGCAGCCTGAGCCTGCCGATCTGGATCGGCTACATGCAGTCGGCGCTCAAGGGCGTGCCGGTGGCGCAGCTGCCCGAGCCGCCGGGCGTGGTCAACATCGACGGCGAATGGTATTTCGACGAGTTCACGCCGGGGCACAACATCGCGAGCCTGGGCGTCGAGCCCGTCGAGGTGCAGCAGCCGCAGGAGCAGCAGCCACCGCAGGAACTGGTGCCGCTCGGCCCGCCGCCGCAGCCGGAAGAGCGCAACCGCATCCTCGATTTCTTCCGGTAACAGGCCGCGGCGCGGGCGGCCGGATGGCGCCGCGCCGGGTCTCTACACTCGGCGCAGTCCATTCCGTTCGTTCCGCCTCTCATCCCCGCTTCATGGAAATCCTCACCCTGGTGGCGCTGATCGCCATCGGCGCCTACCTGCTCAAGTCCCACGAGCAGCGCAAGCGCATCGTGCTGCTCGCCGGCCATCTCGGCAACCACCAGATCGAAAGGCTGATGGAGACGCTCACCGAAGGCTACCTGCGCTGCCTCGGCGAGGACGACCCGGCGCGCCGCGAGCAGATCTGGCGCATGCTCGACGCCACCGAGGAAAAGCTCTCGGCCGAATTCGACAGCTTCGTGGCCGGCTTCGCGCGCGTCGACGGTGCGCAGACGCGCGTGAGCAAGCTGCCGATCGCGCTTCCCTTCGCGGACCGGCTGTGGCCGGGCGCCACCTTCGACCTGCGCGACGCGCTGGCCATCCATGCGCGCGGCATCGCCGAGACCATGCGCAACGAAGCCGGCCGCACGCCCAAGAGCAAGGCCTACACCATGTCGGCCGAGCTGTTCCTGATGCAGCACACCTGCCACTGGTTCTGCAAGTCGAAGGCGGTGGCCTCGGCGCGCATGCTGGCGCGGCACCAGACCTCGTACGAGCAGTTGCTCGGCGCCGTGAGCCCGGCGACGCGGCGGGCCTATGGCGCGCTGACCGGCCAGTGAGCGGCGCCTGAACCACGGCTGCCGCGCCGGCGCCTTCAGTGGTGCGGCGCGAGCGGCAACGTGAGGGTCGCGACGGCGCCGCCGCGCGCCGCGTTGCCGAGCTCGATGCGCCCGCGGTGCAGCGCGGCGATCTCCTTCACGAAGGCAAGCCCGAGGCCGGTGCTCTTCTTCTGGCTGTGCGGCCGCGCGAGCGAATAGAACTTCTGGAACACCTTCTCCTGCGCGTAGTCGGGAATGCCCGGCCCGCGGTCGCGCACGGTCACGCGCGCCAGCCTGGAGGTGGCTTCCAGCGTCAGCAGCACCTCGCTGTCGGGCGGCGAGAAATCGATCGCGTTGTCCAGCAGGTTGCTGATCGCGCGGCGCAGCAGGAAGGGGTCGCCCTCGGTGCCGGCATCGGCGCGGATGTTCGTGCGCACGCGGATGTTGCGCTTGGCCGCGGCGGCCTCGGCACTGGCCGCGATGTCGGCGATCAGCGGTCCGAGCGCCACCGGCTCGGTGCGGTCGAGCCCGCGCCGCGTCTCGAGCGCGGTGAGCTCCATCATGCGGTCGACGATCTCCTGGATGCGCTGCGTCTCGCGCTCGATGTTCTTCAGGAAATGCTCGCGCTCCGCATGCGGCATCGAGGGCTCCTGCAGCAGCTCGGCCGCGCCGCGGATCGCCGACAGCGGGCTCTTCACCTCGTGCGTGAAGGTCTGCACGTAGTCGGCCACGTAGTTGCGCCCGGTCAGCGTGTCGCGCATCTCGCTGAAGCCTGTGCGCACCGCATCGACGGCACGGCGCGCCATGCGCGCGAGGCTCAGGCTGCGCTGCGCGCGCACCCAGGTCCAGTAGTCGGAAATCAGTCCGAAGGGCCGCACCAGCCAGACCGAGACGATCACCGCGAGCAGCAGCAGCGCGAGGCCGGAGCCCACGCCCACCCAGAGGGTGCGGGCGCGCGCATCCTCGACGAACTGGCCGAAGCTCTGCACCGGCTTGCCCACGCTGACCATGCCGACGATCTCGTTGTTCCAGCGGATCGGCGCGCCCACGTACATCACCGAGGTGCGCGGATCGTCCTCGACGTCGCGCGTGGTGCGCGCGCCGTACAGGCCGGCCAGCGTGCGCCGCACGTCGCTCCACTGCGAATAGTCGGCGCCGAGGTGCCTGCCGAGCGAATCGAACATCACGCGCCCGCTGCGGTCGGTGACGTAGACGCGCAGCTCGACGCGGTTCTTGTGCAGGTTGTAGATCTGCGCCGAGAACTCGCGTCCGTAGACGCTGCGGAACAGCGGCTCGAGCCGCGCGGCGTTGATCGCGCCCGCGATCACGTCCTGCTCGACCAGGCTCGCGAGCAGCTGCGAGGTCTCGACCAGCGATTCCTCGGCCGATTCGCGGTAGCGCGGATCGATGTCGGAGACCACGCGGTGCAGCAGAAATGCGATGCCGGCCGTGTAGATCAGCAGGATGCCGATGAATATCCGCGTGCGCCGGGTCATCTGGCTCTCCCCCAGGCTTCGCGCACTTCGTGTCGCTTCGCCAACCCCCTTCCGGGGGCAACACCTGCGGCCCGGCTGAGCCGGTTCCGCGGTGTTCCTTGGCTCTTCCCCCTCCGGGGCAATACCTGCGGCCCGGCGGAGCCGGTTCCGCGGTGTTCCGCGGCGGGGGAGGCCGGGGGGGCGCTCATGCGGGGGGTGGGAGTTCTTCGTTGAGTGCGTAGCCGGTGCCGCGCAGCGTGCGGATCGGCTCGACCTCGGGGGCGATGGCCTTGAGCTTGGCGCGCAGGGTCTTCACGTGGGCGTCGACGGTGCGGTCGAAGCTGTCGCTGGCGTCGTCCCAGACCAGCTGCAGCAGCTCGTCGCGCGTGAAGACGCGGCCCGGGCGCTGCACCAGCAGGCGCAGCAGGCCGTACTCGTAGCGCGAGAGTTCGAGCAGGCGGCCGTAATAGCGGATCTGCATGCGCTCGGTGTCCAGCGCGAAAGGCGTTGCGGGGGGCTGAGCGGGCGCAGGCGGCGCCGCGGGCGCATTTTGAGGGGGGCCCCCGTGGCCGGTTGCCACGGGCGCGCCTGGGGCCGCTCGTGCGCTGCGCCGGAGGATGGTGCGCACCCGCGCCACCAGCTCGCGCGGCGAAAACGGCTTGGCGACGTAGTCGTCGGCGCCGAGTTCCAGCCCCACCACGCGATCGATCTCGTCGCTGCGCGCGGTGAGGAACAGCATGGGCACCTCCGCGCCGCCCTGCGACTGGTTGAGCGCACGCAGCCGCTTGAAGAGCTCGAAGCCGTTGAGATCGGGCAGGCCCACGTCGAGGATGGCGAGCGCCGGCGCTTCCTTGGCGAATTCGGCGATCGCCGCTTCCGCGGTGGCGCACCAGACCGGCGTGAAGCCGTCGCTGCGCAGCACGTACTGCAGCGTGTCGGCAATGCCCGATTCGTCCTCGGCGATCAGGATCCGCGGTTTGAAGCTCATCCCCGGATGTTAGCGAGGCGGCATCGTGCGGCCGGCCCTCGCGGGACCCGTGGCGCCGTGGACACGGCGCGGCCCTTCGCGGCTTTTTTTCTTCGGCCGGGCGCTGGCTCCGTATTCTTCTCTTATCTCTTTTATTCAAATTAGTAGTAGTAGATAAGGGCAGCACCCGCCTGTGGACAGGCTGCTTTTTTCCTTCTGCGACAGTCACTTGTCATACGTCTGTCACTGTGCGCAGCCGCGCTTCCGTGCTGTCGCGCCAAAAGGGACAACATCGCCGCGCCGGTCCGCCCTGTGGATAACCGCCCGCTTGTGCCGGAAATCTCCCCAGAGTTGTCCTTTGACAGCGTCGTCGAAATCTGCGAAAGACAACTTTGGTGGCAAGTAATCCATTGCCGCTTATTTGGGCAGACTGTAGATTCGCCTTTCAAATCAAAGACTTGCAACGCTCTTACAAAGTAGTGCGAGTGTTATCCACAGAGTTGCCCAAGCTTTGTGGGGAGAACCGGCACCGGAACCTTCGGTGACCGGTCCGAACGAACCTTGTCCTTCAACCAGCGGAAATTTCGAACGTGACCACTTCCGAGACCCGGGCCATCCTGACCCTCAGCCTGCTGGCTGCCTTCGCCGACGGCGACAAACACGAACGAGAACGCGCCGAGATCAAGCGCATCGCCGAAGGTCTGTCGCAGGCCGACGGCGTGAACCTGCCCACGCTCTACCAGGACGTGCTGATGAAGCGCGTGTCGCTCGCCTCGGCCGCCGGCGAGCTCCAGAGCAGCGAATCGAAGCACCTGGCCTATGAAATGGCGGTCTGCGTCTGCGATGCCGACGGCACGCAGTCGGAGGCGGAGCGCATGTTCCTGGCGGACCTGCGCACCTCGCTCGGGCTCGATGCCTCGGCGGCGCAGTTCACGCAGCAGGCGGAGGCGATCGCCGCGGTGCCGGTCTCAACCGGCGCCGTGGCGGCGGCGGCGCCTGCGGCAGCGGTGGCCGGCGCGGCCGCGGCGGTCGACGGCGCGGAGATCGACAAGTCGATCCTGAACGCCGCGATCCTCAACGGCGCACTCGAACTGCTGCCCGAGACGCTTTCGACCATGGCCATCATTCCGCTGCAGATGAAGCTGGTCTACGGCATCGGCAAGCGCTATGGCTACGAGCTCGACAGCGGTCATGTGAAGGACTTCCTCGCCACGGTCGGCGTGGGCCTGACCTCGCAGTACCTGGAGCAGGCGGGCCGCAAGCTGCTCGGCGGCCTGCTCGGCAGGATGGGCGGCGGCATGCTGCGCGGCCTCGGCAACCAGGCGGTGAGCTCCGGCATGAGCTTCGCGTCGACCTACGCGCTCGGCCACGTCGCCAAGCGCTACTACGCCGGCGGCCGCACGCTCTCGACGCAGATGCTCAAGGACACCTTCGCCGGCGTGGTGCAGGAAGGCAAGGGCCTGCAGACGCAGTACCTGCCCGCCATCCAGGAAAAGGCCCGCACCCTCGACACCGCCAAGGTACTGGCGATGGTCCGCGGCGCCTGAGCCGAACGGGGACCGGCCGCGCGCAAGCGCCGGCCCCATCCCAGAGACACCGTGGAACCGGCTCCGCCGGGCCACCGGTGTCGCCCCCGGTGAGCGGGTAGGCGCAGCGACACGCAGTGCGCGAAGCCTGGGGGAGAGCTAGTTCGCCAGGTCGTCGAGGATGGGGCAGTCGGGGCGCGCATCGCCATGGCAGCAGTGCACCAGGTGTGCGAGCGTGTTGCGCATCGCCTGCATGTCGGCGATGCGCTGCTCCAGTTCGCCGAGGTGCTTCTGCGCGATGCGCTTCACGCTGGCACTGGTGCGGCGGCGGTTGTGCCACAGCCCCACGAGTTCGGCGATCTCCTCCATCGAGAAGCCGAGATCGCGCGAACGCTTGATGAAGCGCAGCGTGTGGATGTCGGCCTCGCCGTACTGGCGATAGCCGCTCTCGGTGCGCGCCACCGCGGGCAGCAGGCCGAGGCCCTCGTAGTGCCGCACCATGCGCGCCGACACGCCCGAGCGCCGCGCGGCCTCGCCGATCGCCACATTCGCCGCAGCGCCCACCGGACGACCTTCGCCCTGACGGGCTGCGGTGCGAGCCCCTTCGGGCGGCCGGGCGGGGCTCATTGCACCTTGTAGCCCGCGTTCTCGATCGCGGCCACGATGTCCTGGCGCGGCTGCTCGCTCAGCACGTCCACGTGGCCGGTTTCGAGGTCGACCGTGACCTGCGCTTCGGGATCGACCGTCTGCACCGCGTTCTGCACTGCGTTCACGCAGTGGCCGCAGCTCATGCCCGAGACCTGGAATTTCTGGCTCATCGTCGTGGCTCCTTGATGATGGTGGAAGTGAAAGGAGCCGCCAGTTTGAACCCTCTCACGATGTCAATGTCCAGCACAGGGGCACTGCGCACGGTGGCTTGACCTTGCCATGGTGTGAGACCTTAGCCTCCGGGGCATGGAAAATCACCAACTCCCCGGCCTCGCAACACCATGAGCACACTCGATCTTTCCGTCGGCGGCATGACCTGCGCCTCGTGCGTGATGCGCGTCGAACGCGCGCTCAAGAGCGTGCCCGGCGTGCAGGAGGTCAGCGTGAACCTGGCCACCGAATCGGCGCGCATCGTCGCGGCCGACGACCACGACATCGATGCGCGCCTGCGCCGCGCCATCCGCAGCGCCGGCTACGAACCGCGCGCGGCGAACGGTGCCGATGCGCTGGCGGCCGAGCCCTCGCGCTGGCAGGGCTTCGGCCCGGTGGCGGCCGGCCTGCTGCTGTCGCTGCCATTGATGGCGCCGATGCTCGGCGGCCTCTGGGGGCAGGACTGGATGCTGCCGCCGTGGGTGCAACTGCTGCTCGCGGCGCCGGTGCAGTTCTGGCTCGGCGCGCGCTTCTACCGCGCGGGCTGGCATGCCGCGCGGGCCGGCACCGGCAACATGGACCTGCTGGTCGCGCTCGGCACCAGCGCCGCCTTCGGCCTGTCGCTCTGGCTCTGGTGGCGCGCAGCCACCGGCGAACATGCGGGCCACGGCATGGGGATGCCGCACCTCTATTTCGAAGCCTCGGCCGTGGTGATCACGCTGGTGCTGCTCGGCAAGTGGCTCGAGGCGCGCGCGAAGCGCCAGGCCACGTCCGCGATCCGCGCGCTGCAGCAGTTGCGGCCAGAGGTGGCGCACCTCGTCGGCCCGCGCGGTGTGGAGAGCGACGTGCCGCTGGCCGAAGTGATGGTCGGCGACCGGCTCGCGGTGCGCCCTGGCGAACGCGTGCCGGCCGATGCACGCGTGATCGAAGGCCATTCCGAGGTCGACGAGTCGATGCTCACGGGCGAGCCGCTGCCGGTGCCCAAGGGCCCGGGGCAGGCGCTCACGGGCGGTGCGGTCAACGGCGACGGCCGCCTGGTGGTGGAAGTGGCCGCGGTCGGTTCGGAGAGCGTGCTCGCGCGCATCATCCGCCTGGTCGAGGATGCGCAGGCCGCGAAGGCGCCGATCCAGCGGCTGGTGGACAAGGTCGCGGCGGTGTTCGTGCCGGTGGTGCTCGTGGTCGCGTTGGCCACGCTGGCCGCATGGCTGTTCGCGGGTGCGGAGATCGAAGCCGCGCTGATCCATGCCGTGGCCGTGCTGGTGATCGCCTGTCCCTGTGCGCTGGGCCTCGCGACGCCGGTGGCGGTGATGGCCGGCACCGGCGTGGCCGCGCGCCGCGGCATCCTGGTGAAGGATGCGCGCGCGCTGGAGCTGGCGCACCGCGTCGACACCGTGGCCTTCGACAAGACCGGCACGCTGACCGTCGGCCGCCCGGTGCTCACGGCGCTGGTGCCCGCGACCGATGGCGAGGGCGAGGAACGACGACTGCTCGCCATCGCCGCCAGCCTGCAGGGCGGCAGCGAGCATCCGCTCGCGCGTGCGGTGCTCGCGGCAGCGGCCGCACGCGGCGTGCAGCCGCCGCCGCTCGGCGCGATGCAGGCGCTGCCGGGCCGCGGCGTGCAGGGCGAGGTCGAGGGCCACCGCTGGGCGATCGCGAGCCTGCGCTGGTGCGCCGAGCTCGGCGCGCTGCCCGATGCCGCAAAGCTCGAGGCACTGCATGCGCAAGGGGCGACCGTCTCCGCGCTGCTGCGTTTCGACGAAGAAGCAGGCGCACCCCGCGTGACGGCGTTGCTCGCCTTTGCCGACGAGCCCAAGCCGGAAGCCGCGCAGGCGATCCGCAGCCTGCGTGCGCGCGGCCTGCGCGTGGTGATGATCTCGGGCGACAACCGTCGCGCGGCCGAGGCGATGGCGGCACGGCTCGGCATTGCCGCGGCCGACGTGCGTGCGGAAGTGCTGCCGGGCGACAAGGCCGCGCAGGTGGCGGCGCTGCGGCGCGACGGCCATGTGGTCGCGATGGTCGGCGATGGCGCCAACGATGCACCCGCACTCGCCGCGGCCGACGTGGGCATGGCGATGGCGCCCGCCGGCGGCGGCACCGACGTGGCGATGGAGGCCGCGGGCATCACGCTGATGCGCGGCGACCTCGCGCTCGTGGCCGAGGCGCTCGAACTCTCGGGCCGCACGGTCGCGAAGATCCGCCAGAACCTGTTCTGGGCCTTTGCCTACAACGTGGCCGGCATTCCGCTCGCGGCGCTCGGCTGGCTCAGCCCGGTGGTGGCGGGCGCGGCGATGGCGCTGTCGAGCGTGAGCGTCATGGCCAATGCGCTGCTGCTGCGGCGCTGGAAGCCCTGAGCGGCCTTCCTTCAGTCCAGCAGCAGCGCGAGCAGGTGGTCGTCGACGTAGTCGGCTTCGCCTGCGCGCTTGTAGAACTTGCGCAGGATGCCTTCGCGCTCGAAGCCGAGCTTCTCGTAGAAGCGCAGCCCGGCGGCGTTGTCGGCCTCGGCATAGAGCTCGATGCGCTTCACGCCCTCGGCCCGGAGCCGTTCGATCGCATCGGCCACCATCGCCTGGGCGATGCCCCGGCCGTGCAGCGCGGGATCGACCGCGAGCGTGCCGAAGCAGGCCACGTGGCGCACGCGGCCCGGGTAGCGCGCGGCGCGGTAGAAGCCCGCGATGCGGCCATCGACCTCGTAGACATGGAAGCTGCGGCTCGCGACCAGTTCCTCGAAGATCGGGCGGAAGTCGTCGAGCGGCATCGGGTCGTAGCCCAGGAAGGGCACGACCTTCTCGTGCATGTAGATCGTGAAGACCGCTTCGAGGTCCCGGGGTTCGGCAAGCCTGCGCATGGCAGCGAGCATACACAGGCACTGTGCGACGGCGGACCTCAGCGCTCGTCGGCGCGGCTCGCCACCAGCACGGCGTTGGTGCCGCCGAAGGCGAAGGAGTTCGACAGCACATGGCGCAGCGCCGGCGCCTCGCGTGCGCTGCCGCGCACGAAGTCGAGATCGAAGGCCGCGTCGGGCTGCGCCAGGTGGGCCGTGGGAGGCACCAGCCCGCGCGCCAGCGCGCGCAGCGCGGCCACGAGTTCGATCGCGCCGCCGCCGCCGAGCGCATGGCCGTGGATCGCCTTGGTGGCGCTCACCGGCACCCCGCGGCCGAACACGGCGGCGAGCGATGCCGCCTCGGCCGCATCGCCGGCGCCGGTGGCGGTGCCGTGCGCGTTCACATGCCCGATCTGCGCCGCGTCGAGGCCCGCATCGCGCAGCGCCGCGCGCATCGTGCGCACCTGGCCGGCGGCATCGGGCTGGGTGATGTGGGTGGCGTCGCACTGGGTGGCGTAGCCCGCGAGCACGAAGGGCGTGGCATCGCCCGCGCCGCGGGCACGCGCATGGACGGGCGATTCGAGCACCAGCGCGGCGGCGCCCTCGCCGAGCGCGAAGCCGGCGCGGTCGGCCGCGAAGGGCCGGCAGGCGCGTTCCGGCGCGCCCGGCGGCGGCGGTGCGGTGACGCGCATCGCATGCCAGCTCGCCATCACGCCGGGCGTGAGCATGGCGTCGTGGCCACCCGCGATGGCCACGTCGATCCAGCCGCCGCGGATCGCGCGCATGGCCTCGCCGATCGCCACGGCCGAGGAAGCGCAGGCGCAGGCATAGGCGATCGCGGCGCCCTGGGCACCGAACTGCAGCGCCAGCTCCGCCACCGCCGCGTTGGGCATCACCGTGAGCACGGTGGTGGGCCGCATGCGGCGCCGCTCGGCATAGAGCGCGCGGCAGCCGTCGTCGAAGGCCGCCGCGCCCGCGAGGCCGCTGCCCCAGAAGATGCCGAGCCGCACCGGATCGACCTGGCCCGCCTGCAGCCCGGCCTGTTCGACCGCATCGCGCGCGGCGGCGAGCGCCATCGCGGTGCCGCGGTCGAGCGGCAGGCGCGAGCTGCTGCGCACCGTGTCGGCCTGGAAGGCATCGCAGGCCGCCACCGCGAGTTCTGCGGCATCGAGACCCGCGATGCCGAGCGCCTGGGCGCGCACAGCGGAGCGGCCGTGAAAAAGGGCGTCGTCGAAAGCCTCGACCGTGTGGCCGATCGGCGTGACGAAGCCCAGCCCCGTCACGCGCACGGGCTGCGCCGCAGCGCCGCTCACGCGGCCGCGGCCAGGGGCGCCTCGACCTCGCAGCGGATCTGCGTGTCGATCGCCTCGCACAGGCGCTGCAGCGTGATGCCGGCCTCGCGCGGATCGAGCCGGTCCTCGGGCAGGCGCAGGTGGAAGGCGTCTTCCACCGCGAAGACGAATTCCATCAACGCGAGCGAATCGAGGCCGAGCTCGGACAGGGCGGTGCCCGGCGTGACGACGTCGGGAACCACGTGGAACTGGTTCACGAGGATGGCCGCGATGCTGTTGAAGATGGGGGGCGAGAGGGTGGAGGGCATGGCTTTACTGGTCCGTGTTTCAGGCGGGAGGGAGATGCATGGCCGGCGGCAGGCCGTGGGCCACGGCATCGGCGAAGGCGACCGTCTCGCGCGCCACCTGGCGCTGGTCGTTGTCGATGGTGATCATGTGGTAGCTGTCGGCCAGCACCACGCTGCGGAAGTCGCGGCAGCCGCGCAGGCCGCGTGCGAGCAGGCCGAGGTTCGCGAGGCTGGCCACCTCGTCGTCGCGCGCATGCAGCGCGAGCACGCTGCCGCACTGCACGCGGTGCAGGTTGCGCCGCACGTGGCGGATCAGCCGCTCGTGCTCGCGCAGGTGGCCGGTGCCGATGACCGCGCTGCCGGCGCTCGACACCTTGCGGTGGCGCAGCTCGCGTTCGATCCAGGCGCGCACGCGCTCGTTCTTCACGCCGTAGGGCGCGCGCTCGCGGTACTGCCAGAGCCGGCCGAGCGGCGTGTGCAGCGCGAGCGGCAGCAGCATGCGCGTGCGCGGCACGGCCCAGCCGTCGAAGCGCAGCGTGGTCGACATCAGCACCAGCGCATCGACCTGGTCGGCGCCGCAGCGGATCGCCGCGCCGAGCGCGAGCGAGGCACCGGCCGAGAGCCCCACGAGCACGACGCGTTCGTGCTGCCGCCGAAGCAGCTGCACCTCGGCCGCGATCGCGGCGAGCCACTGCTCGTAGCGCGTGGGCTGCGCGAGCGGCGCGGCGGCATCGAAGGAGTAGCCGCGAAGGCGCAGCGGCCGCACCGGATGGCCGCGCGCGGCGAGCGCCGACTGCACGGTCAGCAGCTCGTCAGGCGTGCTGCATAAACCATGCAGCAGCACGATGGCCGTGTGGCGCACCGCGGGGTGCACCACGCTCAGCAGGCCGGAAGCTTCGCGGGCGCTCATCGGGGGGCCGGGGGCTGCTGTCGTATGCTCATGGCGCGTTTATCGCCGGGGTGTGCTGACCGGCTGCTGACCCTCCTTCGCGCAAGAATAGTCACCTCCAACCACACACACACCATGCGAATCCTCCTTGTCGAAGACGACGCCGTGCTGCGCGACGTGATGCTGCGCAGCCTCGCGGATGCGGGCCACCGGGTCGACGTGTCGACCAACGTCGAGGACGCCGACCACCTCTGGCGCGTGCAGCCCTTCGATGCGGTGCTGCTCGACCTCAACCTGCCGGCCACGGCCAGCCCCACCAGCGGGCTCGCGAGCGGGCTCCATGCGCTGCGCCAGGCGCGTGCGCGCGGCGACCGCACGCCGGTGCTGGTGCTGACCGCGCGCGGCCGAACGGAGGAGCGCATCGCGGGCCTCGACGCCGGCGCCGACGACTACCTCGGCAAACCCTTCGACCTCGCGGAGGTGGAGGCGCGGCTGCGCGCGCTGGTGCGGCGCGCCAAGGGCACCGAGGACATCGTGCTGCTCGGCCAGCTCAAGCTCGACCGCAAGGCGCGGCGCTTCTCGACCGCGAGCGGGCCGCTGGACCTGCCGGCGCGCGAGTTCGAGGTGCTCTGGGAGCTGATGAGCCCGCCCGGGCGCACGGTGAGCAAGCGGGCGCTGTCGGACAAGCTCTCGAGCTTCGACGAATCGCTCGGCGACAACGCGCTCGAGGCCTTCATCTCGCGGCTGCGCAAGAAGCTCGTGGGATCGGGCGCGGGCATTCGCACGCTGCGCGGCATCGGCTACCTGCTCGAAGCCGAGGCGTGAGCGCCGCTCCCTTCCGCAGTGCGCCGCGCCGCGACGCCGTGCCGTCGCTCACGCGGCGCGTGCTGCGCAACGTGCTGGTGCCGCTCGCGCTGACCTGGATGGTGGGCGCGGTGATCGCGCTGGTGATCGCCAACTACTTTTCGGAACAGGCCTTCGACCGCAGCATGCTCGACGACGCCTATGCGATCTCGGCCAACGTGCAGGCCGGCGAACGCGGCGTGGAGCTGCTGCTGTCGCCGCGCGAGATGGCCACGGTGCTGTTCGACCAGGTCGACAAGGTCTACTTCGCGGTGCAGCGCCTCGACGGCACGCTGATCTCGGGCCACGGCGGCCTGAGCGCGGCACTGCCGGAGAAGGGCGCTCGCTACCGTTTTTCCGACACCACCTACGACGGCAAGGCGCTGCGCGCGGTGGTGCTGGAGCCCGGCGTCGATCCCGCACTGGCGACGCCCTACCGCATCGTGGTCGCGCAGACAACGCTGAGCCGCACGGCGCTGGTGCGGCGGCTGCTGGGCTATGCGCTTGCGCCGCAGGTGCTGCTGCTGACGCTGCTCGCGGCATGGCTCTGGCACGGCATCCGGCGCGACCTGCGCCCGCTCGGCGATCTGCAGCAGGCGCTCGATCGGCGCGACGTGCACGATCTCTCGCCGGTGGCGGTGGTCCGCACCTCGCGCGAGATCCAGCGGCTCGGCGATGCGGTCAACGCGCTGTTCGACCGGCTCAACCACAGCGTGCGCGCGCAGCGCGAATTCGTCGGCAACGTGGCGCACGAGCTGCGCACGCCGCTCGCCGGCATTCGCGCGCTGGCCGAGTACGGTCTCGCGCAGCCCGACGCGGCCGTGTGGCGCGAGCAGCTCGCACGCGTGGCCGAGCGGCAGGCGCGTGCGAGCCATCTGATCGACCAGCTGCTGGCGCTGGCGCTCGCCGACGAGGCGCGCACGAGCCTCGCGCGCGATGCGGTGCGGCTCGACGTGCTGGCCGAGCAGGCCGTGCTGCGGCACCTGGCGCGTGCCGACACGCTGGGCGTGGACCTCGGCGCGCGCGGGCTCGACGACGGCGTGACGGTGCTCGCGAACGAGGCGCTGGTGGAGGGCATCCTCGACAACCTGATCGACAACGCGCTGCGCTATGGCGGCCGCACCATCACGGTCGAGCTCGCGGGCCGCACGCTGAGCGTGATCGACGACGGCCCGGGCATTCCGATCGAGGCCCGGCACGACCTGATGCGGCGCTGGGCGCAGGGTCCCGACGGCCAGAAGCTGGGGCAGGGCTCGGGCCTCGGGCTCTCGATCGTCGCGCGCTATGCGGAGCTGCTGGGTGCCGAGCTGCGGCTGGAGGCGGCCGAGCCCGCGGGCCTGCGCGCGAGCGTGGCCTTCGCGCCGATGCGGCAGCCGTCGCTTCAGGCCAGCGTCGGATAGTCGGTGTAGCCCTTGGCGCCGCCGCCGTACATCGTGGCCTTGTCGACCTCGTTGAGCGGCGCGTTCTCGCGCAGGCGGCGCACCAGGTCGGGGTTGGCGATGAAGGGCTTGCCGAAAGCCACGAGATCGTCGCCTTCCTTCACGGCTTCCTCGGCGAGCGGCTTGTCGTAGCCGTTGTTCACCATCCATGCGGCCTGGCCGCCGGCCTGGCGGTAGGCGGCCTTGAGCGCTTCGTAGTCGAAGGGGCGGTCGGCGATCTCGCGCGGGCCGCCGGTGGCGCCTTCGATCACGTGGATGTACGCGAGGCCCAGCGGTGCGAGCTGCTTCACCACGTAGGTGAAGAGCGCCTGCGGATCCGAATCGTGCACGTCGTTGGCGGGCGTGACGGGCGAGAGGCGGATGCCGGTGCGGCCGCCGCCGACCGCGTCGACCACGGCGCGCGTGGCCTCGAGCAGCAGGCGGGCGCGGTTCTCGATGCGGCCGCCGTAGTCGTCGGTGCGCTTGTTGCTGCCGTCCTTCAGGAACTGGTCGAGCAGGTAGCCGTTGGCGCCGTGCAGTTCCACGCCGTCGAAGCCCGCGGTCTCGACCGCGTTGCGCGCGGCCGCGGCATAGGCGTGGACAATGCCCGGGATCTCTTCGGCGTCGAGCGCGCGCGGTTCGGAGGTCTCGACGAAGGTCGGCACGCCGTTCTTGATCAGCACGGTCTTGGTCTTGGCGGTGATGGCCGAGGGTGCGACGGGCTTGCCGCCCCCGGGCTGCAGTTCGGGGTGGGAGACGCGGCCCACGTGCCAGAGCTGCACCACGATCTTGCCGCCCTTGGCATGCACCGCGTCGGTCACGCGCTTCCATCCGTCGAGTTGCTCGGTGCCGTAGAGGCCGGGCACGTCGGCATAGCCCTGGCCCTGGTGGCTGATCGCGGTGGCTTCGGTGATGAGCAGGCCGGCCGAGGCGCGCTGCGCGTAGTAGGTCGCGGCCATCTCGGTCGGGATCGCGTTGGGCGAGCGGTTGCGCGTGAGCGGCGCCATCACGATGCGGTTGGCGAGCTGCAGGTCGCCGGCCTGGACGGGATCGAAGAGGGAGGGCATGGGGTTGGACCAAGAGAGAGTGGAAAACAGGCGCGAGGCTATACCCCGGGCGCGAATCCGTGCTTTCGCACGGTTGTCCGATTACTGCTAGGTGCGATGCCGCGCGGCGCGAAAAAAAAGCCGCTGCATGCGGCTTGGGGGGTGTGCGGGATCCCGCCGGAATCCCGCAGGGATGCCGAGGCGTTTGCCGCCTTCGGCAGGCTTCTTCTTACTTCAGCAGGCCTTCTGCCTTCATCGCTTCCTGAACGGCGGGGCGTGCCGCCACGCGTGCATGCCATGCCTGCACGTTCGGGAAGGCCGAGATGTCGACGCCGGTGGGCTTGGTCCAGTTGGTGACGGTGAACAGGTAGCCGTCGGCCACGCTGAAATGTTCGCCCATCAGGTACTGCCGGTCGGCGAGCTGCCCGTCGAGCCACTGGTAGCGCGACTTGAGCTTGTCCCTGAAGATGGTCTTGGCTTCCTCGGGCATGGCTGCGTTGAACAGCGGGCTGAAGCCCTTGTGCATCTCGGTGCCGATGAAGGTCAGCCATTCCTGCAGGCGGTAGCGCTGCAGCGTGCCGGCCGCCGGTGCGAGGTTCTTGGTCGGTGCGAGGTCCGCGATGTACTGCACGATGGCCGGGCCTTCGCGCAGACGGGTGCCGTCGTCGAGCTCGAGCAGCGGCACGTAGCCCAGCGGATTGATCCCGTAGTAGTCGGTGCCGTCCTGCAGCTTGTGGCTCTTGGTGCTTGCGAGCACCGGCTCGAACGCGATCCCTGCCTCGTGCAGCGCGATGTGGGGCGAGAGCGAACAGGCACCGGGCGAGTAGTACAGCTTCATGCGATGGATCTCCAACGGAATGTGTAAATGTGAATTGAATCGATGGACCGAGCGCGATGCTAGCGGTTTTGCGCGCGTCACGTTTTTGTCCTTTTTGTCCTACGGCGGCTCGCGCATGCCGACTATCAGGGGGCCGCGGGCGGATTTCTAAGCTTCTCCGCACAGCAGGCGACGGAGCCTGCTCAAGGAGTAATCAAATGTTGAAATACGCGATCATCTTTGCAGTGATTTCTTTGGTGGCCGCCTTGCTCGGCTTCGGCGGCATCGCAGCCGGCGCGGCCGGCATTGCCAAGCTGCTGTTCGGCCTGTTCCTGGCCCTGGCGCTGCTGTTCGTGGTGCTGGCCGTGCTGGGCGTGGGTGCGGTGAAAAAGGCCATCGACTGATGTCGCGGCCCGTTCCCCGCTGGCCGCGCATCCGCTCGCTCGGCCAGATGCTGCAGAGCCCCGCCCACCGCGTGGTGCGGGTGCTGCTCGTGACCCAGGCCCACTGGCAGGTGCCCGAGCCCCGCACGCGCGGGCAGGCGCGGGATCTCTCCGCCGGGCGTATGCTACTGAATTGATAGCAAAAGGCCGCGCTGCTGCGGCCTTTGGATTGCCCGTACAGCGGGCGCAGGCCGGCCCCGGCGATTAAAATCGGTGCCCCCTTTGCGCAGCGCACGCGTCAGTGGTGCGCCCCCTTTCATGCTGTACCCCGAAGAATTCGATGTGATCGTCGTTGGCGGCGGCCACGCCGGCACCGAGGCCGCGCTCGCGTCCGCCCGCATGGGCGCCCGCACGCTGCTGCTGTCCCACAACATAGAGACGCTGGGGCAGATGAGCTGCAACCCGTCGATCGGCGGCATCGGCAAGGGCCACCTGGTGAAGGAGGTCGATGCGCTCGGCGGCGCGATGGCCATCGCGACCGACGAGGCCGGCATCCAGTTCCGCATCCTCAATTCGAGCAAGGGCCCGGCCGTGCGTGCGACCCGCGCCCAGGCCGACCGCGTGCTGTACAAGGCGGCGATCCGCCGGCGGCTCGAGAACCAGCCGAACCTGAGCCTGTTCCAGCAGGCGGTCGACGACCTGATGATCGAGGGCGACCGGGTGGTGGGCGCGGTGACGCAGGTCGGCATCGCCTTCCGCGCGCGGGCCGTGGTGCTGACCGCCGGCACCTTCCTCGATGGCCGCATCCATGTGGGCCTCGACAACTACCAGGCGGGCCGCGCGGGCGATCCGCCGGCGGTGAGCCTGTCGGCGCGCCTCAAGGAACTGAAGCTGCCGCAGGGCCGCCTCAAGACCGGCACGCCGCCGCGGCTCGACGGTCGCAGCATCGACTTCTCGAAGTGCACCGAGCAGCCCGGCGACGGCATGCCGGGCGGGGCAGGGCCGATGCCGGTGTTCAGCTTCATGGGCCGCACCGACATGCATCCGCAGCAGATGCCCTGCTGGATCACGCACACCAATGCACGCACGCACGAGATCATCCGCTCGGGCTTCGACCGCAGCCCGATGTTCACCGGCAAGATCGACGGCGTGGGCCCGCGCTACTGCCCGAGCGTAGAAGACAAGATCAATCGCTTCGCCGACAAGGAAAGCCACCAGATCTTCCTCGAGCCCGAAGGGCTCACGACCAACGAGTACTACCCGAACGGCATTTCGACCAGCCTGCCGTTCGACATCCAGTACCAGCTCGTGCGCTCGATGCCCGGGCTGGAGAACGCCCACATCCTGCGGCCGGGCTATGCGATCGAGTACGACTACTTCGATCCGCGCGAGCTCAAGAGCAGCTTCGAGACGCGGTCGATCCAGGGCCTGTACTTCGCCGGGCAGATCAACGGCACCACCGGCTACGAAGAAGCCGCGGCGCAGGGCCTGTTCGCGGGCATCAACGCGGCGCTGCAATGCCGCGGCGAGGCGCCCTGGCTGCCGCGCCGCGACGAGGCCTACCTGGGCGTGCTGGTCGACGACCTGATCACCAAAGGCGTGACCGAGCCCTACCGCATGTTCACGAGCCGTGCCGAGTTCCGGCTGCAGCTGCGCGAAGACAACGCCGACATGCGCCTGACCGAAGCCGGCCGCAAGCTGGGCTTGGTGGACGACGCACGATGGGATGCCTTCAGCCGCAAGCGCGATGCTGTTTCACGTGAAACAGAACGGCTCAAATCGGTCTGGGTGAATCCGCGCAACCTGCCGGCTTCGGAATCGGAGCGCGTGCTCGGCAAGGCGATCGAGCGCGAATACAACCTCGCGGACCTGCTGCGCCGGCCGGACGTGAGCTACGAAACGCTGATGTCGCTCGACGGCGGCAAGTACGGCGCCGCGCAGGCGCTGAGCGACACCGAGATCGAGCAGATCGAGATCTCCGCCAAGTACTCGGGCTACATCGAGCGCCAGCACGATGAAGTGGAGCGCGCCGCGCACTTCGAGAACCTCAAGCTGCCCGCCAACTTCGATTACGGACAGGTCAAGGCGCTGAGTTTCGAAGTGCGGCAGAAGCTCGACAAGCACCGGCCCGAGACCCTGGGCCAGGCCTCGCGCATCTCGGGCGTCACACCCGCGGCGATCTCGCTGCTGATGATTCACCTGCGGAAGGGCGGTCACAAGGCCTTCGGCCGCGATGCCGCATCGGAAGCGGCCGCGGAATCGCCCGCCCCATGAGCGCGCCGCTCGACACGCTGCGCCAGGGCGCGGCCGCGCTGGGCACGGCGCTCAGCGATGCGCAGGCTGAACAACTGCTGGCCTACGGCAGCCTGATGCTCAAGTGGAACAAGGTCTACAACCTCACGGCCCTGCGCGATCCCGCCAGCGTGCTCACGCACCATCTGCTCGACAGCCTCGCAGCCGTCGCGCCGCTGCAGCGCGAGTGGGCAGGGAAGGGCAGGCTGCTGGACGTGGGCTCGGGCGGCGGACTGCCCGGTGTCGTGATCGCGATCCTGCGGCCCGATCTGGACGTGACCTGCCTTGATGCGGTGGCCAAGAAGGCGGCATTCGTGCAGCAGGTCGCTGCCGAACTCGAACTGCCGAACCTGCGCGGCCTGCATGCACGCGTGGAATCGCTCTCGGGCAGCTACGAGGTCATCAGCTGCCGGGCTTTCGCCTCCTTGCCGGATTTCTTCAACGGATCGATGCACCTGCTCGCGCCCGGTGGCGTCTGGCTCGCGATGAAGGGCAAGGTGCCATCCGAGGAACTCGCCGCGCTGCCGGCCGGCGTGTCGGTGTTTCACGTGGAACAACTGGCCGTGCCGGGCCTCGATGCCGAGCGCTGCATCGTCTGGGCGCGCAAGCCGGCCGCCTGAAAGCCAAAAAGAAGCCGCGGCGCATGTGAAAGCGGGCGCTTCGGCATCCTCGCGGTGCGGCTCTGCCTTAGACTCGACGCCTCCCCCTGGCTCTCTTTCTCCGAGGCAAATCCCATGTTCGGCATCGCTGACTACGGCGCTTTCGTCGCCGCCATCGTCCTCTTTCTCCTGATTCCCGGACCGGGCAACCTGGCGCTGATCACCTCGACCAGCAAGGGCGGGATCAAGGGCGGACTGGCCGCCACGACGGGCGTGATCCTCGGCGACCAGTGCCTGATGTGGGCGGCGGTCGCAGGCGTCTCGGCCGTGCTGGCTGCCTACCCGGCCGCCTTTACCGCCGTGCAGTGGCTCGGTGCTGCCTACCTGGCCTGGCTGGGCGCCCGGATGCTGCTCGCCAAGCCCGGTTCGGCACCGATCCTCCACATCCGCCCGAGCCATTTCCTGCGGCAGGCCTTCGCGATCACCCTGCTCAATCCCAAGGCGATCGTGTTCTACATGGCCTTCTTTCCGCTGTTCGTGGACCCGGCGCGCCACCAGGGGCTGGTCACTTTCGGCGCCATGGCGCTCACCATCGCGGTGCTGACCTTCCTCTACGGCCTGACCTCGACGCTGCTCACGCACTTTCTCGCCGAGCGCATCCGTGCCAATCCGCGCATTTCGGCCACGCTCGAAAAGCTCGCGGGCGTCTTCCTCATCGCCTTCGGCGTCAAGCTCGCCATCTCCCGCTGATCTCCCATGGCCAAGATTTTCTGCATTGCCAACCAGAAGGGCGGCGTCGGCAAGACCACCACCACGGTCAACCTCGCGGCGGGGCTCGCCAAGGTCGGCCAGCGGGTGCTGATGATCGACCTCGATCCCCAGGGCAATGCGACCATGGGCTCGGGCATCGACAAGCGGCAGCTCGAACTCACGGTGTACGACGTGCTGCTCGAATCGGCCTCCGTGGCCGAGGCGCGCGTCAAGGCCGAGCGGCTCGAGGAGGGCGGTTGCGGCTATGACGTGCTGGGCGCCAACCGCGAACTGGCCGGCGCCGAGGTCGAGATGGTCGCGCTCGACCGCCGGGAGAAGCGGCTGCGCACCGCGCTCGCGGCCGTGGGCGCCGAGTACGACTTCGTGCTCATCGATTGCCCGCCGAGCCTGAGCCTGCTCACGCTCAACGGCCTCTGCGCCGCCCATGGCGTGATCGTGCCCATGCAGTGCGAGTACTTCGCGCTCGAAGGGTTGACGGACCTGGTCAACACCATCAAGCAGGTGCATGCCAACCTGAACAAGAACCTGCAGATCATCGGCCTGCTGCGCGTGATGTTCGATCCGCGCATCACGCTGCAGCAGCAGGTGAGCGAGCAGCTCAAGGCGCATTTCGGCGACAAGGTGTTCGACACCGTGATCCCGCGCAACGTGCGGCTCGCCGAGGCGCCGAGCTACGGCCTGCCGGGCGTGGTGTTCGACCCGTCGGCGCGCGGCAGCCAGGCCTTCGTGGCCTTCGCCAGCGAGCTGGTCCAGAAGATGCCGCCCGCGAGCGCCTTCGCCTCGACCGCCGCGGCGCCGCCGATCGCACCGATGGCCGCGCCGCATCTGGCCCTGCCCGAGGACGTGCTGGCGCCCGCCGCCGCGCCCGATGCGGCGAGCGAGAAGAGCGCGTGAACACCCGCACCGTCGATACGCCGGCCGCGGCGCCGCGCGTCCTGCTGCTGCCGGGCTGGCAGAACAGCGGCCCCGGCCATTGGCAGACCGTCTGGGAAACGCTGCACGGCGACCTGCGCGTCGAGCAGCATGACTGGATGCGGCCGCTGCGGGGCGACTGGTCCGCGCGGCTGGAGGAAGAAGTGCTCGCGGCGCCCGGCCCCGTGGTCTTCGCCGCCCACAGCCTGGGCTGCATCCTCGTGGCCGCCTGGGCCGCGCATTCGCGCAACACCCACAAGGTGCGCGGCGCGCTGCTGGTGGCGCCGGGCGACCTCGAACGCGAGGACCTGCACCAGCTGATTCCCGGCTGGGCGCCGATCGTGCGGCAGCCGCTGCCGTTCCCGGCGCTGCTGATCGCCGCCAACGACGATCCCTACTGTGACGCCGCGCGCTCGCGCCAGATGGCGGCCGACTGGGGCGCGCGCTTCGTCGACGCCGGCCGCGGCGGCCACCTGAATGCCGAATCCGGCCTGGGCGACTGGCCCGAGGGCCGGCAACTGTTGAACGACCTCTCGAAAGACACGCACTGATGGCGACCAAGAAACCCAAGGGGCTGGGGCGCGGCCTCGAAGCGCTGCTGGGCCCGACCGCGGCACCCTCGGCCGATCCCACCGGCGCGGGCGAGGGCGCGGCCGCGCAGGCGCCGAACACGCTGATGCTCGACCAGATGGTGGCCGGCGTCTACCAGCCGCGCACCCGCATGGACGAGGGCGCGCTCTACGAACTGGCCGAGAGCATCAAGGCCCAGGGCATCATGCAGCCGATCCTGGTGCGCCGCCTCGATGCCGATTCCGCCGCCGCCAAGAACGCCGAATACGAAATCATCGCGGGCGAGCGCCGCTTCCGCGCCGCGAAGCTCGCGGGCCTCGACCGCGTGCCCGTGCTGGTGCGCGACGTGCCCAACGAAGCCGCGGCGGCGATGTCGCTGATCGAGAACATCCAGCGCGAAGACCTCAATCCGCTCGAAGAAGCCCAGGGCCTGCAGCGCCTGGTCTCAGAGTTTGGGCTCACTCACGAAGCCGCGGCCCAGGCCGTGGGCCGGTCCCGCAGCGCGGCGAGCAACCTGCTGCGCCTGCTGAACCTGGCCGAACCGGCGCAGCAGATGCTGATGGCCGGCGACATCGACATGGGCCATGCGCGCGCGCTGCTCTCGCTGGACCGCGGCACCCAGATCACCGCGGCCAACCAGATCGCCGCCAAGAAGATGTCGGTGCGCGAAGCCGAGGCGCTGGTGAAGAAGCTGGCGGCCGAGTTCACGCTCACGCCTTCGCGCCGCAGCAACGACGCCGAGAAGTCGCGCGACCTGCAGCGGGTGGAGGAAGAGCTCGCCGACCTGCTCACCGCCGAGGTCGAGGTGCGGATCAAGAAGCGCAGCAAGCGCGGCGGCAGGATCGAGGAGAGCGGGGAGCTCGCGATCCACTTCGGCTCCATCGAGGCCCTGAACGGGCTGATCGAACGGATCCGACGAACGGCCTAGTTCGCGGGCCCGGACTCCTTCGTTCGCGCAATTGATTCTTGCAATCTTTTACGCGTATCCTCGCCGCTAGGATTTTTAACCTAGTTGCTGGAGAGAGAGGGAGTCCACCATGAAATTCATCCGGTTTTCGGCCTCGGCCTCGGCCGCGGCAGCGGCCGCGCTGCTGCTGGGCGGCTGCGTCACCACCGACATGCAGATGGGCAGCCAGTCCGCCAAGACCATGGCCACCGGCAGCGCGGCCGGTTCGGCCACCGCCGGCGAGAGCGGGCAGCTCGAGCGCTGCGAATCGCCGCTCGGCACCGTCTCGCTGATCGAGAACGTCAATGCCGGCTGGTACACCATCCTGACGGGCGAGTACCGCCTGCCGCCCACCGCCAACCTGCTGCGCCTGCTGGTGCAGCAATCGAACTGCTTCGTGGTGGTCGAGCGCGGCGCGGCCGGCATGAACGCGATGACGCGCGAGCGCGCGCTGATGCAGTCGGGCGAGATGCGCGGCGGCAGCAACTTCGGCCGCGGCCAGATGGTGGCCTCGGACTACGGGCTCTCGCCCGAGATCGTCTTCAGCAACAGCGATGCCGGCGGCCTGGGCGGCGCGCTCGGCGGCCTGGTGGGCGGTGGCCGCGGCCGCGCGCTCGCGGCGGTGGGCGGCAGCCTGCAGACCAAGGAAGCCTCGGCGCTGCTGACGCTGATCGACAACCGCTCGGGCGTGCAGGTGGCCGCTTCCGAGGGCAGCGCCTCGAAGACCGACTTCGGCGGCTTCGGCGGCCTGGCCGGCCGCAGCGGCGCCGGCGGCCTGGGCGGCTACACCAACACCGCGCAGGGCAAAGTCATCGCCGCGGCGTTCATGGACGCCTTCAACCAGATGGTCCGTTCGCTGCGCAGCTACAAGGCGCAGACGGTGCGCGGCCAGGGCCTGGGCGGCGGCGGCCGCCTCGGCGTGGACGGCGGCGCGGCGCCTTCGCAGACCTACGTGCCGCCCGAGCAGCCGGCGCCGGCGCGCCGCCGCAGGTAAGCCGAATTCGGACTTCCGGACGCAGAGGACGCGAAGGTCACGCGAAGGGCGCGAAAGAGACAGAAGGAATCTTCGGATCCTTCCTTCTTTCCTTTTGCGTCCTTCGCGAAATCTTCGCGTCCTTCGCGTCCGGTCAGCCCGCTTCTGCGGGCCGCGATCAGAGCTGGAAAATTTTTCCGGGGTTCATGATGTTCTTCGGATCGAGCGCGCGCTTGATCGTGCGCATCATGTCGATCGCACCCGCGCCCGCCTCGGTCACGAGGAAGTCCATCTTGTGCAGCCCCACGCCGTGCTCGCCGGTGCAGGTGCCCTCGAGCGCCAGTGCGCGGCTCACGAGCGACTGGTTCAGCGCCTCGGCCTTCACGCGCTCCTCGGGGATGTTCGGGTCGAGCAGATAGCCGAAGTGGAAGTTGCCGTCGCCCACGTGGCCGACGAGGAAGTAGGGGATGCCGCTCGCATCGGCCTCGGCCACGGAATCGAGCAGGCAGTCGGCGAGGCGCGAGATCGGCACGCAGGTGTCGGTCGAGATCACGCGGCAGCCCGGGCGCGACTGCACGGCCGCGAAATAGCTGTTGTGCCGCGCGGTCCAGAGGCGCGTGCGTTCCTCGGGCGTGCTGGCCCATTCGAAGGCATTGCCGCCGTGGCCGCTCGCGAGCTCCTGCACCGTCTCGGCCTGTTCCTTCACGCCCGCGGGCGAGCCGTGGAACTCCATCAGCAGCATCGGTTCCTCGCGCAGGTTCAGCTTGGCGTAGGCGTTGACCATGCGCACCGTGTTCACGTCGATCAGCTCCACGCGCGCGATCGGCACGCCGAGCTGGATGGTCTCGATGGTGGTGCGCACCGCGGCCTCGATGCTCGGGAACGAGCAGATCGCGGCCGAGACCGCTTCGGGCAGCGGATAGATGCGCAGCGTGACCTCGGTCACCACGCCGAGCGTGCCTTCGCTGCCGACCATGAGACGCGTGAGGTCGTAGCCCGCGGACGATTTCTTGGCGCGCGTGCCGGTGCGGATGACTTCGCCGCTGGCCGTGACGACTTCGAGCGCGAGCACGTTCTCGCGCATCGTGCCGTAGCGCACCGCGTTCGTGCCGCTCGCGCGCGTGGCCGTCATGCCGCCGATGGAGGCGTCGGCGCCGGGGTCGATGGGGAAGAACAGGCCCGTGCTCTTGATCTCCTCGTTGAGCTGCTTGCGCGTGACGCCGGGCTGCACCGTGACCGTGAGGTCGTCGGCATTGACCGAGAGCACGCGGTTCATGCGCGAGACGTCGATGCTGATGCCGCCCTGCACCGCGAGCAGGTGACCTTCGAGCGAGGAGCCGACGCCGAAGGGGATCACGGGCACGCTGTGTTCGCTCGCGAGCTTCACCGCATCGGCCACGTCCTGCGTGCTCTCGGCGAAGATCACGGCCGAGGGCGGCGGCGCATCGAAGGAGGACTCGTCGCGCCCGTGCTGCGTGCGCACCGCCATCGCGGTGGAGCAGTTGGCGCCGAAGCGGGTCTTGAGTGCATCGATCAGGGCGTCGGGAACGTCGCGCAGATGAAGCTCCGGCAGCAGGTGCGAGGTGGTGGTCGGGGCATTCATCGCGTGTCTCCTGGATAGAAATGGGGCCTTGGGGAAGCAGCGGCCATTTTACGGAGCGCGCACCATAATCCGCTTCGGACACTTGCCATGAACCCTACGACCCTCGCAGCGCTCGCTGCCTTCCCTTCGCAGCTCGAAGCCCACTACGCCGCGATTCCCCACGCCTTCCGGCACTGGGCGCCCGCCTCGTGGGACGGCGTGCCGAGCGAAGCCTTCACGGCCATCGAGCAGCTCTGCCATGTGCGCGACATCGAGATCGAGGGCTACCACCTGCGCTTTCGCCGCACGCTCGAAGAGCACCGGCCCCGGCTGGCCTCGATCGACAGCGAACCGCTCGCGATCGCGCGCAACTACGGCGCCGCCGATGCGGCGGCAGTGCTGGCCGACTTCCGCGCGGCGCGCGCGCAGACGATGGAGATCCTCTCCGGCCTCAGCGACGCGCAGCTTGCGCGCACGGCCGTGTTCGAGGGTTACGGAGCGCTCACGATGCGCAGCCTGGTGCACTACCTCTGCAGCCATGACCAGCAGCACCTGGCCGGCCTGCAGTGGCTGGCCGGCAAGATCGACGCGGCCGCAGCGGCCGCGTAGCCCCACTGAACCACTGGAACCCACGACAGGAGCGCAGATGGGCAACCGCCTTTCGCAGATCGCCACCCGCACAGGCGACGACGGCACCACCGGCCTCGGCGACAACAGCCGCGTGCCCAAGGACCACCTGCGCGTGCATGCCATGGGCGACGTGGACGAGCTCAATTCGCAGATCGGCGTGCTGCTCTGCGAGCCCATGCCCGAGGCCGTGCGCGAGCTGCTCGTCGACGTGCAGCACCAGCTCTTCAACCTCGGCGGCGAGCTCTCGATGCCGGGCTTCACGCTGCTCAAGCCCGAGGCGCTGCTGCAGATCGACGCCGCGCTCGCGGCGCACAACGCCGCCTTGCCGCGGCTGGCCGAATTCATCCTGCCCGCGGGCACGCGCGCGGCTTCGCTCGCGCATGTGTGCCGCACCATCGCGCGCCGCGCCGAGCGTGCCGTGGTGGCGCTCGGTGCCGTCGAGGAGCTCAACGACGCGCCGCGCCAGTACCTCAACCGGCTCAGCGATCTGCTCTTCGTGCTCGCGCGCGTGCTCAACCGCATGAACGGCGGCGACGACGTCTACTGGAAGAGCGAGCGCATGGCGCGCGCCGCTGCGGCCGCGGCGACCGGCGTGGCGCAGGAGGACGATCAAGGAGGTCCACGATGACGACGAAGCAAACCACGACGACGAAGATCCGCGGCCGCGCCTGCGCGCTCGCCGCCGGCGCCGCGCTGCTCTGGCTCGCGGCCGCCCCCGCGCAGGCGCAGAGCGCCGACAGCCCGCCGCGCACGCAGCCCGCGCACACGCTCAAGCCGCCGCCGCGCGACAGCAAGGTGATCGACGGCGTGCAGCGCGGCACCAACGCCGCGGGCCGCGGCATCGACCGCGCCGAGAACGCCACGCGGCGCGGCGTCAACAACGTCTCCGAGAAGGCCAGCCGGCCCGTGCGCCGCGTGGGCGAGGCCTTCGGCCGCAAGCTCGCGCCGGGCTCCAGCGGACGCGCCGCGCCGCCGCCGGTCGGCCCGCAGGGCGCCGCGCCCTGATGGCGCGGAACGTCGAGATCAAGGCGCGCATCGACAGCATCGAGCGCGTGGCGGCGATCGCTGCGCGGCTCGCCGACCAGGGCCCGGTCGAGATCGCACAGGACGACACCTTCTTCCACTGCCGCGACGGCGCCGACCGCCTCAAGCTGCGCAGCTTCGCGCCCGAACGCGCCGAGCTCATCTTCTACCGGCGCGCGAACACCCGCGGACCGAAGGAATCGTTCTACCTGATCTCGCCCACCACCACGCCCGACGCGCTGCGCGAATCGCTCACGCTGGCCTGGGGCCAGGCCGGGCGCGTGCGCAAGCAGCGGCGCCTCTTCATCGTGGGCCGCACGCGGGTGCATCTCGACCGTGTCGAGGGACTGGGCGAATTCCTCGAACTCGAGGTGGTGCTCGAGGACGGCGAACCGGCCGAGGCCGGCATTGCCGAAGCCCATGCGCTCATGGCGCAGCTCGGCGTGGCGCAGGAACAGCTGCTGCAGGGGGCCTACGTCGATCTGCTCATGCAGCAGCAGCAGCAACAACAACAGGCGCGCTGAACCGCGGCCTCAGCGCCAGCCGGCAGCCTGGAGACGCTCGGCGAGCTGCTGCGCGATGCGCGCATAGCCCTCGGCATTGGCATGGATGCGGTCGGAGCGCAGCGCGGCATCCGACAGCACGCGCGAATACACGTCGGCCACGAGCAGCGCCTGCTGCGATCGCGCGACCTCTTCGTAGAACGGTGCATCGCTCAGCGAGCCCACGGCCGCGCGCATCGCGTCGGGCGCGGGCGTGGCGAGCAGCGCGACGTGCGGCGTGTGCGCACGCGCCTGTTGCACGAGCGCCGCGAGGTTGTCGCGCGTGGCCGCGGGCGGCACGCCGCGCAGCATGTCGTTGCCGCCGATGCCGATCAGGATCGCGTCGTAGCTCGCGGCCGACAACAGCGCGGGCAGGCGCTCGAGCGCGCCCGCCGAGGTGTCGCCGTTGACGCCGGCGTTCTCGATCTGCCAGCCGGTGAGCTCGGCCAGCTTCACCGGCCACGCGGCTTCGGACGGCGCGCCGTAGCCGAAGGTGAGGCTGTCGCCGATCGCGAGCACGCGCGCATCGGCCTTGAGCGTGACGCTGGAAGCCTTGCGCCGGCCGCAGGCGGCGAGCAGGGCGGTGGCGGGCACGGCGGCCAGCAGGTGGAGGAGGTGGCGTCGCTGCATGGTGCGCGAGCTTAAACGCGTCCGTGAAGGACGAAGCGCCGTGCGGATACCTGCGCTTACGGGATTTCACCTGACCGCGACCTGACGCATCCAGGCCAGACACAAGCGGCGCCCAGAATGGACCCGTCATCAACGCACGAAGGAGTTCCAGATGATCGTCAATTCAAAGCGCATCGCCGCCGTGGCCGCCGCAGCACTCGCGATGTGCATGGCCGCAGGAAGCGCCTTCGCGCAGGACCGGGGCCATGGCGGCCACGACCGCGGCGACGGCCATGGCCACGGCCGCTATGAACAGCGTGACCGCGACCGCGATCATCATCGCTACGAGCATCGCCGCGGCCGCGGCTGGGACCGCGACGACGATCGTCCCGGCCGCCACTTCGATCGCCGCGGCTATCCGCAGCCGCATGCTGAATGGCGCCGCGGCGGGCGCGTGCCGCACGAATACCGTGGCCGCAACTACGTGGTGAACGACTGGCGTGCCTACCACCTGCAGCCTCCGCCGCGTGGCTACCAGTGGGTGGGCGTGGGCGGCGACTACGTGCTCGCGGCCATCGCCACCGGCCTGATCGCCCAGATCATCGTGGGCAACCAGTAAACGCCGCCCAACTCGCACCCCGGGCGTCGAGGCCGCCGCAGGCGCATGCCTGTGGCGGCCTTTTTTTCTCGATCAGGCCGCGACGGCGGGCAGCGACTGCGCGCAGACGTTGCGCCCCGTGATCGTGAGCCGCAGGCCGCCGCCGTGCCATTCGAGCCAGTTCAGGCTCACGTAGGCATCGATGTCGCGGTCGTCGATGCGGTCGGCCTGGCGGCTCTGCAGCAGTTCCACGGTGGCGGGCAGCGCCCGCCGGAGGCGTTCTCGCTGTTCGGCGGCGTCGGCGGCCCTCTGGGCGGCCTTGGCCTGCTGTTGCTGCTGCTGCTGCGGGAGAGATGCCATTGCTGATCCGTTCCGGAAAGCCGAGGAATTAGCCCGAATGTACGCTCCCTGTGTGAAGCTGCATGCTTCTTTTTTAGCGTGCTGCCCCGTCGTCGAAAAGCGCTAGATCTCGTAGTGGGAGGTTTCGGCCCCACCCAGGAGTGCTTTCTCGACCACGGCGCGCGTGAGCGTCGGCGCGAACGACGCGATGAAGGCATGGACGTAGCGGCGCAGGTAGTTGCCGCGGCGCACCGCGAGCTTCGTCAGGTTGATGCCGAACAGCCGCCCCGCGTCGATGGCACCGAGCTGCGTGTCGCGCTCGGCTTCGTAGGCCACGCCCGCGACGATGCCCACGCCCATGCCCAGCTGCACGTAGGTCTTGATTACGTCCGCATCCATCGCGGCGAGCACGATGTTCGGCGCGAGGCCGCGCTGCGCAAAGGCCTGGTCGATGCGCGAGCGGCCGGTGAAGCCGCTGTCGTAGGTGATCAGCGGATGGCGCGCGAGGCCCTCCAGCGTCAGCGGAGCCTCGAGCAGCGCATGGCCGCGCGGCACGATCACCGAATGCGTCCAGCGGTAGCAGGGCAGGGCCACCAGCTGCGGATAGTCGCCGAGCGCCTCGGTCGCGATGCCCACGTCGGCTTCGCCGTCGATCAGCATCTGCGCGATCTGCTTGGGCGAGCCCTGGTGCAGGTGCAGCTTCACGTTCGGAAACTGCTGGCGGAACTCCTGCACCGCCACCGGCAGTGCATAGCGGGCCTGCGAATGCGTGGCCGCCACCGAAAGCAGCCCGCTCTGCTGCGCCACGAACTCCTGCCCCGCCTGGCGCAGGTTGCTGCTCTCCAGCAGCATGCGCTCGATGATCGGCAGCACGTGGCTGCCGGGCTCCGTGAGGCCGGTCAGCCGCTTGCCCGCGCGCACGAAGAGTTCGATGCCGAGCTCTTCCTCCAGCTCGCGGATCTGCCGGCTCACGCCCGGCTGGGAGGTGTGCAGGTGGTGGGCGACCTCGGTCAGGTTGAAGCCGCAGCGCACGGCCTCGCGCACCGAGCGCAGCTGTTGGAAGTTCATCTGGCGCGAAGAATCGTCGGAGAGCGGCGATTCTCGGCAGAAGCCCGGGCAGGGGGAACGATGCGTTGGTTGGTTCCACATGCGCAAATCATCTGTGAGCCTTCGCAGGCGCCACGCCCGTAAAACGCGGGTTGCAATTTCGCACGCATGTGCTAAAGTGCCCGCCATGGACGCGAAGACCCAGAAGAGCGAACTGACCCGCACCGCCATCATCGGCGCGGCGATGGACCTCGCGCTCGCCGAAGGCCTGGAGGCCATCACGCTGCAGGCGGTGGCCAACCGGCTCGCGCTGTCCAAGAGCGGCGTGTTCTCGCGCGTGGGCTCGCGCGAGGCGCTGCAGAAGGCCGTGATCGAGGAATACGGCCGCCGCTTCCTGGCCGACGTGTTCGTGCCGGCCATGCAGAAGCCCAAGGGCCTGGCGCGGCTCAACGACATCGTCGAGCGCTGGATCGCACGCACGCGCGACGTCGAGGCCGAGACCGGCTGCATCTACACCGCCGGCGCCTTCGAGTTCGACGACCGCGAGGGCGAACTGCGCGACCTGCTGTTCGACGAGATCACGCGCTGGCGTGCCGCGCTGCGCCGCACGGTGCTGCAGGCGGTCGACGCCGGCGAGCTGCGCGCCGATACCGATCCCGCCCAGGTGGTGAGCGAGCTCAACGCCATCATCATCGGCCTGCTGCACGACGCGCGCTTCCTGCGCGACGCCCAGGCCGGCGACCGCGCCAGGCAGACCTGGCAGCGGCTTCTTTCCAGCTACCGCGCCTGAGCCACGGCCCGCAGGCAATTCGCCCGTCTTTCTTTGCCCATATTTCGCACGACCGTGCGATAACTAGGAGAAGCACCATGCTGATCATTGCCCTCTGCCTTGCCGTCTACGTCGGCGCCATCGGCACCGAAGCCGTCCGCGATGCGCTGCGCACCCTGCCGCGCAGCAACGAGGACTGGGTCTGGTACTGAACGCGGAAGCCCCCGGCATGACGAGCACCACCACCTCTTCCGCGGCCGCCACCCACGCCGCCCAGTCGAACTACTACCGCCCGAGCCGCACGATGCGCGCGCTGCGGCTCGGCCTGACCACCTCGCAGCGCCTCTGGCCCGCGCTGGGCGTGCGGGCCGCCTACCGGCTGTTCGGCACGCCGCTGCCGCCCAAGTGGCTCTACCGCGGCCAGGGCCCGGGCGCCGGCTGGCGGCGCGAAGCCTGGGCCTTCGAGGACGCGAGCCTCGGCCTCTACCACCTGGCCGCGCAGGATTCGTCGGCCGAGTCGGCGCCGCTCGTGCTGCTGGTGCACGGCTGGGGCGGGCACGCGGGGCAGATGCTGGGGCTCGCCGAGGCGGTGGCCGACGCCGGCCTGCGCCCGGTGCTGCTCGAGTTGCCCGCGCACGGCCGCAGCGCGGGCACGACGAGCAACTCGCCGCAGTTCGCGCGCGCCATCGGCTACGTGGCGGCCCGGCTCGCGGCCGACGGCCATGCGCTGCGCGCCGCGGTGGCGCATTCGCTGGGCGCCAATGCGCTCGGGCTCGCGGCGGCGCAGGGGCTCGCGGTCGAGCGGCTGGTGCTGCTGGCGCCGCCCGCATCGCCGCGCGAATACACGCGCTACTTCGCCCACACCTTCGGCCTGAGCGAAGCGACGCGGCTCGCGATGCAGCGCCGCTTCGAGGCGCGCGAGGGGGTGCTGATGCAGCAGCTCGAACCCGCGGCGGTCGGCCCGCGCATCGTGCAGCCGACGCTGATCGTGCACGACCGCGACGACCGCGTGAACCGCTTCGCCGACGCCGAGGCCTACCGCGACGCGATCGCGGGCGCGCAGCTGGTCGCCACCGAGGGGCTCGGGCACCGCCGCATCCTCAAGGAGGAGGGCGTGGTGCGGCAGGTCGCGCGCTTCCTGGCGCAGGCCTGAGCGCGCGTCCGGGACGACGCCGCGGCGGCGCGTCCCGCTTCGCGCCTCAGCGTGCGGGCGTGGGCGAGGGGTCGGGCAGCTCGATCTTGATGTCGAGCACCTCGAGGTCGTCCTGCTTCTCCAGGTGGACCTTGATGTCCTCGGCATTGATCGACACGTACTTCGAGATCACCGCCATCAGCTCGCGCTGCAGGTCGGGCAGGTAGTCGGGACGGCGCTTGCCGCTGAGGCTGGACCGCTCGTGCGCGAGGATGATCTGCAGCCGCTCCTTGGCGACGCTGGCCGTCTTCTTCTTTTCGCCGAGCAGGAACGAGAAAAAGGACATGGCCTACTTGCCTCCGAAGATTCGCTTGAAGAAGCCCGGCTTTTCCGCATCGACGAAGCGCATCGGGCGGTCTTCGCCGAGGAAGCGCGCCACCACGTCGCTGTAGGCCTTGGCCACGTCGGTGTCCTTGTCGTGGATCGCCGGGATGCCCTGGTTCGAGGCCTGCAGCACGGTCTCCGACTCGGGGATCACGCCGATCAGCTTGATGCGCAGGATGTCCTGGATGTCCTCCAGCGAGAGCATCTGTCCGCCGGCCACGCGGTTGGGGTTGTAGCGGGTGATCAGCAGGTGCTCCTTGATCGGGTCGCCGCCTTCCTTCGCGCGCTTGGTCTTGCTGCTGAGCATGCCCAGGATGCGGTCGGAATCGCGCACCGAGGATACCTCGGGGTTGGTCACGATCAGCGCCTCGTCGGCGAAGTGCATCGCCATCATCGCGCCGGTCTCGATGCCCGCGGGCGAGTCGCAGACGATGTACTCGAAGTCCATCGCGGCGAGGTCGGTCAGCACCTTCTCGACGCCCTCCTGCGTGAGCGCTTCCTTGTCGCGCGTCTGCGAGGCCGCGAGCACGAACAGGTTGTCGCACTGCTTGTCCTTGATCAGCGCCTGGCTCAGGTTGGCCTCGCCCTGGATCACGTTGATCAGGTCGTACACCACGCGCCGCTCGCAGCCCATGATCAGGTCGAGGTTGCGCAGGCCCACGTCGAAGTCGATCACCGCCGTCTTCTTGCCCGCGAGCGCCAGGCCCGACGCGAAGCTGGCGCTCGTCGTGGTCTTGCCGACGCCGCCCTTGCCAGAGGTCACCACCACAATTTTGGCCATTGCCATTCCTTCTCTATGTTCAGTTGCTATTCAGTGCGATGCGGCCGCCGCCGGGCCGCCCCAGGGGGGCCATGTCAGATCGGGTCGATCGCCAGTTTCTTGCCATCGAGCCGCACCTGCGCCGACTTGCCGAGCACGGCCTCGGGCAGCGGCACTTCGTTGGTGCGGTAGATGCCCGCGATCGCCACCAGCTGCGCTTCCATGCAGGTCGAGAAGATGCGCGCCTCGGTGTTGCCGCGCGCACCCGCGATCGCCTTGCCGCGCAGCGGCGCATAGACGTGCACGTTGCCGTCGGCGATCACCTCGGCGCCGAAGCTCACCACCGCCGTGACCACCACGTCGCCGCCGCGTGCGTAGACCTGCTGGCCCGAGCGCAGCGGCTTGTCGATCAGGAGCGTGCCGCCCACCGGCACCGGCACCTCGCGCACGATCTGCGGCGCTTCGCTGGCAGGCGCGGGGGCCGGCGCTGCGGGCGCGCGCGGCGCGGGCGCCACCGGCATGGCGGTCAGCGACAGGCCGGCGGCGCGTGCCGCGGCGTTCTGCGCGTCGTTGCCGCCGCGCACCGCGATCGGCTGCGTCTGGTGGCGCGCCAGCAGGCTGCGCAGCGCCGCGAAGTCGATCACGCCGGGCTCGCCGCCTTCGTCGCCCTGCAGCAGCGAGAGGTCGATGACCACCGGCTCCTGGTCGAAGAAGTCGGGCGAGTCGGCCAGCTGGGCGTCGAGCGCCTCGGCCAGCACGCCCAGGTCGGACGTCTTGAGGATCACTGCGATGAGCGGCAGCGTGGCGCTCTTGAATTCGAAAACCGCCTTGGTGCGCGCGGCGGAGACATCGGCCATGGGTGGGAAAACGTCGGTGCGAAAAGCGTTGGAGTCTAACGGGCGCGGGCTTCCGGCCGAAGGCGGGGCCCGTCTTCACCCACTCTGGAGAACATTTCTTGCACCGCGTTTCACTTTCGCGGGCTTCAGGCGTTGCGCGTCCGGCCCAGCAGCGCGTAGAGGATGATCGCGCCGAAGGTCGCGGTGCCGATGCCGCCGAGCGCGAAGTCGCCGAACTTCAAGGTGAAGTCGCCGGTGCCGATGATCAGCGTGATCGCGGCCACGATCAGGTTCTTGTTCTGCGAGAAGTCGACCCGGTTGTCGACCCAGATCTTGGCGCCCGCGATCGCAATCAGGCCGAACACCACGATGCTCACGCCGCCCATCACCGGCAGCGGAATGGCCTGGATCAGCGCGCCGAACTTGGGGCTGAAGCCCAGCACCAGCGCGATGACCGCCGCCACCACGAACACGGCGGTCGAGTAGATGCGCGTGGCCGCCATCACGCCGATGTTCTCGGCATAGGTGGTCACGCCGGTGCCGCCCGCGGCGCCGCTCACCACCGTGGCGATGCCGTCGCCGATGAAGGCGCGGCCCATGTAGGGATCGAGGTTGCGGCCCGTCATCGCGGTGACCGCCTTCAGGTGCCCGAGGTTCTCGGCCACCAGGATGATCGCCACCGGCGCGATCAGCAGCATCGCGTTGGCCGTGAACACCGGCGTGGTGAAGGTCGGCAGACCGAACCAGGCCGCACTGGCGATGCCGCTGAGGTCCACGGGCTTGCCCAGCCCCAGGCCGTTGGTGAGCACCGCATACACGACGGTCGCGAGGATCAGCCCGACCAGGATCAGGAGCCGCTGCAGCATGCCGCGCGTGAACACCGCCACCAGGCCCACGCAGAGGAAGGTCAGGGCCTGCATCCAGGCGTCGAAGTTGCCGGCCGCCATGTTCTTGACCGGCACGTTGGCGAGGTTGAGCCCGATCACCGCCACCACCGCGCCCGTGACCACGGGCGGCATGAAGCGCTCGATCCAGCCGGTGCCGATGGCCTGCACGATCGCGCCGATCAGGATGTAGACCACCCCGCAGGCCACGATGCCGCCGAGCGCCACCGCGATGTTGGCGTTCGGGCCCTTGCCCGCGTAGCCGCTGGCCGCGATCACCACGCCGATGAAGGCGAAGCTCGAGCCCAGGTAGCTCGGCACCCGGCCGCCCGTCACCAGGAAGAAGATCAGCGTGCCGATGCCGCTCATCAGGATCGCGATGTTGGGGTTGAAGCCCATCAGGATCGGCGCCAGCACCGTGGCGCCGAACATCGCGATCACGTGCTGCACGCCCATGGCGCCGGTCTGCAGCCAGGGCAGGCGCTCGTCGGGCGCGATGACCGCGCCGTCGGCCAGGGTGGAGACCGGCTTTTCAGTCCAATGGAACATTTCTTTTCTCCTCTTGTGATGGGGCGTGATTGTGGTCGATGAAGCCCGTGCCGCACACGGCCGCCGAGAAGAAGAGGCAAGAAGGAAGCCGCGCCGCGGCCGGCGGCTCAGCGCGCCTGCAGCACCGCCATGGTGATGCGCGAGACGCAGGTCAGCTCGCCCGCCTCATTGGTCAGGTCGATCTGCCACACCTGGGTGGTGCGCCCGCGGTGCACCGGCCGCGCCGTGCCCGTGACCCAGCCGCTGGTGGCGGCGCGGATGTGGTTGGCGTTGATGTCGAGCCCGACCGCGCGGTCGCCCTCGGCCGCGCTGTAGTGCGCGCCGCAGGAGCCCAGCGTCTCGGCCAGCACCACCGACACGCCGCCGTGCAGGATGCCGTAGGGCTGGCGCGTGCGTTCGTCCACCGGCACGCGGGCGCGGATGAAGTCGTCGCCGACCTCGAGGAATTCGATGCCGAGCCGCTCGACGGCAGTGCCGACGTGGGTGCGGGTCAGGGCCTCGACGGAGACGTCTTTCTTCCAGATGCGCATCGGTGTTCTCTCCAACAGGGGTTGGAAACTATAGCGATGGCGGCTGACAAGCCCTGTCGCCTGTGCGTGCTACCTTGGCGCGATGAAGCGCGCCGTCCGTTCCTGGCTCCTCGGCCTTGCCGCGGCCCTGCTGCTCGGCGCGGGCGTGCTGGTGTGGCTGGCGGCTTCGCGCCTGCCCAGCGACGAGGAAGCGGCGGCGCGCATCGCCGAGGTCTTCGAGCGGCGCTTCGGCGTCGGCCTGCGGGTCGGCGGCGCCCACTGGTCGCTCTGGCCCAGCCCCGTGCTGGTGCTCTCCGACGTGGCCACCGTGCAGCCGCACCCGGTCACGCTGCGCCGCGTCACGGTGCAGCTCAAGCTGCGCGAGCTCCTGCGCCGCGTGGTCGCGGTCGACGAGATCGAGGTCGAAAGCCTGGTGCTGCCGCGCGAGTCGCTCTACGCCTTCCGCGGCAAGGGCCCGCGGCCGAGCGAGGGCCGCGGCGCCTTCGCGCTGGCCGCGCCGTGGACGCTCGCGCCGGTTCCGCTCGAGCGGCTGCGCTGGCGCGACGTGGTCTGGATCGACCGCCGCGGCATCGCGCTCGCCTACGACGGCGAGATCGTGTTCGACGACGCCTGGCGCCCGCGCGAGGCGCGCGTCGAGCGCGCCGGCGCCTCGCCGCCCGCGCGGCTGCGGCTCGAGCGCGAGCCCGGCCAGGATCGCTGGCAGACCCGCATCGACGTGGGCGGCGGCAGCTGGAACGGCGTGTCCGTCTTCGAGGTGCGGCCGAACGATGCGCTGCGCGTGTCGGCCGAGCTGGAGCCGCGGCAGGTCGACATCGCCGGGCTGCTCGGCGCCTTCGGCCGCCGCGCGGCCGTGGCCGGCAAGGTCTCGGGCCACAGCACGCTGGTGGCCGAGGCGGGCGAGCTCGGCGCGCTGCTGCGCAGCCTGCACACGCGCACCACCTTCTCGGTGCGGCCCGCCACCCTGGTCGGGCTGGACCTCGCCAAGGCCGTGAGCACCGCGGGCACCAGCCGCGGCGGCAGCACGCCGCTCGACGAACTCACCGGCACGCTCGACACGCAGGGCGGCGAGGACGGCACCGTGCTGCGCTACACCGGCCTCAAGGCGCGCTCCGGCGTGCTGACCGCGAGCGGCCACCTGCGCTTCTTCAACCGCAAGCTCGACGGCGAGATCGCGGTCGACATCGTCGACGGCGTGGTCGGCGTGCCGCTCAAGATCGGCGGCAGCGCGAGCGATCCCGAGGTCTCGCTGACCGGCGGCGCGCTCGCGGGTGCGGCCGTGGGCACCGCGGTGCTGCCGGGCGTGGGCACCGCCATCGGCGCGCGCGTGGGGCAGCAGATGGAGAAGCTCTTCGGCACCGAGCCGCCGCCGGCGGCGACGAAGAAGCCGTCGCCGGCGCCGCGCCGCTGAGGCGGCGCGTCAAGGCGGTCGCTGGTTCGCCACAGCGGCGCCGGCCTCAGCCGAAGGCCTTGACCACCGCCGGCACCGTGAGCACCGCCGTGTAGTAGCCCATGAACTGCACGCCGGTGTTGAAGCCGATGGCGCGCGACAGCAGGCCGCCGAGCAGGCCCATCGTGAGGATCACCAGCAGCCCGAGCAGCCCGCCCTCCCACACGCTGATCACCACGATCAGCCCGACGAAGGTCGCGATGATCGCCTCGTGGCTGACCTTGCGCGAGACGAAGAGCGCCGCGCGGCGCGCGAAGTTCATCGTGAACGGATAGGCCACCAGCGCCGCGAGCACCACCGCGAGGATGCCGTAGCCGAGGAACTCCCAGTGCGTCAGCAGGTTGTGCAGGTTGTGCGTGCGGCCGCTGGCCGTGTCGATGGTGAAGACCGGCGGCGCGTTGAACAGCGGCGCCGCCGGCCCCGCCGCCACCGGGCTCAGCGGCAGGCCGATGGCGATCAGCGGGATCAGCGCCTCGGCGATGTAGGTGGCCTCGGTCACCCCGTTGCGCGCGGCCAGCGTGGTGGTGAGCCGGTGGTAGGCATGCTTGATGCGCGAGCCCACCAGTTCGCCGAGCACCACCGTCATGGCGACGGGGCTGAAGACGAAGGTGGCGCTCGAGATCGCGGCCGTCGCGAAGGTCCACTTCACCTGCGTGCGGTCGAGCACCCGGAACGGGTTCGGAAAGTAGCCCGACCAGCCCTTCACGTCGGGCGCGAGCGAGAAGGTGCGCACCTTCTCGCGCTTCATGCGCTGGCGCGCCGCGGGCGAGAGCACCGAGAACAGGTCGGCCACCAGCGGGCCGATCGCGATGCCGAGGAAATAGCTGATGCTGAGCTTCACGCCGTACTTGCCCGTGAGCGCCTGCAGCGCCACGATCACCATCACGAAGGGCACCAGCGTGGCCACCGAGGCCCAGCGGCCGCTCGAGAACCAGGCGATCGCCACCGCGGCCACCACGAAGATCCAGGGCGCCGCCTTGGTGATGGCCGCGCCGTAGGGCGCGAGCAGCACCGCGAAGAGCACCGCCAGCGGCACCGCGATGAAGGCCGCGATGATCGCGCCCGAGACCATCTTGCGCAGCGCGATGTGCGGCACGCCCAGGTTGCGCAGCATGTTCGCGTCCTGCAGCAGCGGCGTGGCCATGGTGTCGCCCGGGATGCCGAGCAGCGCGGTCGGCACCGCATGCGTCATGTGCTTGGCCACGGCGGCCGCGAGGAAGAAGGTGAACACGCCTTCGGGCGGCACGCCGAGCAGCACCACCAGCAGCGTCAGCGGTGCGAGCGTGGTGGTCTCGTCGGTGCCCGAGACGAGGCCGATGGCCGCGAACACCACGGCGCCGACCAGGCCCATGCCCGTGGCGACCAAGATCTGGTTCAGGAGTGCGGCGTCGATCACGGTGCGGCTCCTTCGGGGCCGCGGGCGCGCGGCCGGTACGCGGCGAACAGCGCATGGAGCTCGAGTTCCTTCATCTCGCGCGCCACCGCCGGCGGCAGGTCGTCGACCGAGCCCAGGTCGCCGTGTTCGCCGGCCAGCTCGGCCAGCACTTCCTCGCGCCAGCGCGGATCGACCTCGCCGCCCTCGACCACCTCGCGCTTCGGCGCGAAGAGCCTGGCGCAGACCAGCCCCGAGAGCACGCAGCCGCCGAGCCCCGCGAGCATCGCGTAGGCGCGCGCCAGCTCGGGCGTGGACACGGCGCCCGCGAGCACGCGGCTCGCGACCAGGTAGCCCGCGAGGCTCACGCCGACGCCGATCGCGATCGACCAGGCGAGGTGGCCCAGGTCGGCCGTGTCGCCCCATATCTCCACCAGCCGCCCGCGGGCGGGCGTTGCATTGTCTGCTGCGTTCATTCCGTTCGTCTCCATCCTTGGTTGGTGTGACGGCCGCTCGCGCGGCCGCCGCGGTCTCGGCCGCGGTCCGTCGGGCGGGGATTCCCGCCGATCTGCTATTTGCCGCGCAGCGCCTCGAGCAGCGCCACGGCGCGGTCGGTGCGCACGTCGTGCTCGGCGGCCATCTGCTTCGCGACCGCGTCCACCTCGGCGCCGGTGGCGCCCGCGACGAGCGCGATGTTGCGGGCATGCAGCGCCATGTGGCCGCGCTGGATGCCCTCGGTGGCGAGCGCGCGCAGCGCGCCGAGGTTCTGCGCCAGGCCCACGGCCACGGCCACCTCGCCGAGCTCCTGCGCGCTCTTCACGTCCAGGATCTTCAGCGCCAGCTGCGCCAGCGGATGGGTCTTGGTGGCGCCGCCGACCAGCCCCACGGGCATCGGCATCTCGATGGTGCCGACCAGCGCGCCCTGCGTGTCCTTCTCCCAGGTGGTGAGCGAGGTGTAGCGCCCGCTGCGGCAGGCCCAGGCATGGGCGCCGGCCTCCACCGCGCGCCAGTCGTTGCCGGTGGCGACGATCACCGGATCGATGCCGTTCATGATGCCCTTGTTGTGCGTGGCGGCGCGGTACGGGTCCACCGCCGCGAAGGCATAGGCGTCGAGCACGCCCTCGACGATCTCCTCGCCGCTGCGCTCGGCCGTCTTCAGCACCTCGGGCGCGAGCCGCACCCGCGCGCGCGCCAGCCGCAGGTCCGCCAGGTTCGACAGGATGCGCAGGCGCACCGTGCCGCCGGTGAGCTGCTCGACCAGCGGCGACACCGACTCCGCCATGGTGTTCACGGTGTTGGCGCCCATCGCGTCGCGCACGTCGACGATCAGGTGCATCACCACCATCGCGCCGCGCGGCGTGTCGGGGAACACGTGCACCTCGATGTCGCGGCAGCCGCCGCCCAGGCCGATCAGCACCTTGTCGCGGCTGTTGGCGATCTCCAGGATGCGCTCGCGCTGGCGCAGCAGCGCCTGCCGCGCGCCGTAGGGGTCGGACACGCCGAGCACCTGCACCTGCGCGCGCATGACCGGCCCGGTGCTCGAGGCCTCGAAGCCGCCGCCCTCGCGCGCGAGCTTGGCCATGAACGAGGCCGCGGCCACCACCGAGGGCTCCTCGACCACCATCGGCACCAGGTAGTCGCGGCCGTTGACGCGGAAATTGCCGCCCACGCCGAACGGCAGCTCGAAGGTGCCGATCACGTTCTCGATCATGCCGTCGGCACGCGCCACGGGCAGCGCCCCCGGCGTGGCGAGCAGCGCCACCTCCTCGGCGCTGAGCGCCGCGGCGCGCGCCACGTGCGCGAGCCGCTCTGCCGGCGTCAGCGAGCGGAAATTGGGAATGCGGGAATCGGCGGCCATCGTTCGGGGTCTCTTTCTCTCTTCGGAATTCGGGAGCCCGCAATCTAGGGCGACCGTACCGCCGGCGGAAGGCACAGTTGGGCGGGACAGTGCGGACAGTGCGGCGCCGGGCGGGCCCGCTGTGTCACAGTCCGGGCCCATGACCACCATCGCCGATTCCCTCGCCGATGCCATCGCGCGCCAGATCGCGAGCGGCGCCTACAAGGCGGGCGACAAGCTGCCCTCGCTGCGCGAACTCGCGCAGCTGCACGGCTATGCCAAGAACACCGTGGTGGCCGGGTTCGAGCTGCTGGTGGCGCGCGGGCTGGTCGAGCCGCGGCGCGGCTCGGGCTACTTCGTGCTCGCGCAGCCCGGCTCGAAGCCGGCCGAGGAAGACGCCGGCAGCCTCGGCCGCGCGATGGACATCGTCTGGCTCATGCGCGAGCAGCTCAAGACCCAGCCCGACGCGGTCGCGGTCGGCGACGGCTTTCCGCCGGTCGAATGGCTGGCCGACGTGCGGCTCGACAAGTACCACCCGAAGGTGGTGCGCACGGGGCTCGGCGCGCTGTTCCGCTATGGCAGCCGCTTCGGCTACGGGCCGCTGCGCGACCACCTGGTGCGCAAGCTCGCGGACTTCGGCATCGGCGCCGAGCCGCGGCAGATCGTGCTCACGCACGGCGCCAACGAGGCGATGGACATCGTCATCCGCTATTTCGTGCCGCCCGGCGGCAAGGTGCTGGTGGACGATCCGGGCTACTACCCGCTGTTCGGCAAGCTCAAGCTCGCGGGCGCGCAGATGCTCGCGGTGCCGCGGCTGGCCGACGGGCCCGACCTCGCGGTGCTCGAACAGCTGCTGGTGGCCGAGCGGCCGCGCCTGTTCTTCACGCAGTCGCTCGCGCACAACCCGACGGGCTCCGACATCTCGCCCGCCAAGGCCTTCCGCGTGCTGCAGCTCGCGCAGAAGCACGACCTGCTGATCGTCGAGAACGATCCGCTCGCGGACTTCAAGCCCACCGCGCTGCCGCGGCTCTCGGCGCTCGACCAGCTCGAGCGCACGATCTACATCGGCAGCTTTTCCAAGTCGTTCTCGGCCGCGCTGCGCGTGGGCTTCATCGCCTGCGGCGCCGACCTCGCGAGCGACCTGGCCGACCTCAAGGCGCTGATCCACGTGAGCAGCTCCGAATACAGCGAGCGCACGGTCGACGTGATCCTCAGCGAGGGGCACTACCAGCGCCACCTGAACCGGCTCCAGGCGCGGCTCGGCGAGGCCACGCGCGAGGCGCTGCGCTTCTTCGATTCGGTGGAGGCCGAGGTCTTCGCGCGCACCCCGCAGTCGCTCTACGTCTGGGCCGCGCTGCCGGGCGTGGCCGACTCGCTGGCCTTCGCGAAGGAGCTGCTGCCGCGCAAGGTGGTGATGGCGCCGGGACGCATCTTCAGCGCCGACTCCTCGCAGGTGTCGCGCTGGTCGCGCTTCAACGTCGGCGCGATGGCCGACCCGCGCTTCGCGAAGGCGCTGCGCGGCGCGCTGCGGCGCCGCGGCTGAGGGCGCCTGCGGCCGGACTCAGGCGCGCAGCCGCAGCACCTGCGGATCGTCGTCGCCGGCCGCATGCAGCCGCGCCACCTCGGCCGCGCGCCGCGCGAGCACCGCGCGCTGGTTGACGTAGCCCTTGTCGGTGATCTCGCCCGCGTCGAGGCTCGGCGGCTCGGCGAGCACCAGCGCGCGCGCGGGACATTGCGACGAGCCCGCGCCCTCGTCGCGCAGCGCGCGCAGCACGGCCGCGATGCGCGCGTGCAGCGCCCCGGGTTCGAGCGCCGCCGCCTGCGGGCTCGCGAACACCAGCATGCCGATCTCGTCGCGGTCGTGGCCCGTGAGCACCACGTCCTGCACGTGCGGCGCGAGCAGCGACACCAGTTTCACGCGCAAGGTGCCGACCGACACCCAGGTGCCGCTCGAGAGCTTGAAGTCCTCGGCCACGCGCCCGTCGAAGACCACGCCGCGCGCGGGCTCGGCCGGGTCGACGAGGAAGCCGGCATCGCCGATGCGGTAGTAGCCCTCCTCGTCCAAGGCCTCGGCCGTCTCGCGCGGCGCGTTGCGGTAGCCCGGGAACACCGACACGCCCTTGACCCGCATCTCCAGCTTCGGCCCGCTGGGCACGAACTTGAGCTCCAGCCCCGGCAGCGGCGCGCCGATGCAGCCGGCGCCGTCGAGCTGCCAGTGCGCGGAGGTGATGGCCGGCGCAGTCTCGGTCGCGCCCCACGAGGTGGTGAGCCACAGCGGCCGCGCGGGCCGCACGCGCTTCGCCACCGCCTCGAGCCGCTGCCAGGTCGAGGGCGCGAGCGCCGCGGCCGCATAGAAGGCGAGCCGCAGCCGCGAGAACACCTCGGCCGCGAGCGCCTCGTCGGCTTCGAGGAAGGGCAGCAGCATGTCGAAGCCGCGCGGCACGTTGAACAGCAGCGTGGGCTTCACCTCGCGCAGGTTGCGCACCGTCTTCTCGATCAGGCCCGGGGCGGGCCGGCCCTCGTCGATGTAGAGCGCGCCGCCGTGCGCGAGCACCATGTGCAGGTTGTGGTTGGCGCCGAAGGTGTGGCTCCAGGGCAGCCAGTCGACCAGCACCGGCTTCTCGTGCGCGAGGAAGCGCCAGGTCTGCGCCATCATCTGCTGGTTGGCGCAGAGCATGCGGTGCGTGTTGATGACCACCTTCGGCTTGCCGGTGGAGCCCGAGGTCAGCAGGTACTTGGCATGGGTGTCGGGCAGGATGGCCTCGAAGGCCTGCATCACGGCCGGCGTCTCGGTGGCCGCGAGCAGCCGCGAGAAGGGCAGCGCGCCCGGGTGCGCCTCGGCATGGCGGCCGAACACCGCGACCGCCTCGACGCCGCAGCCCGCGAGCGCCGCGCCGTAGACCTTCGCGTCGGAGGCATAGATCAGCGCGGGCCCGAGCGCCTGCAGCATGCCGTGCAGGCGCGACGGGTCCCGGGCCATGCGCGAGTACGCGCTCGACAGCGAGCAGGCCGTGCGGCCGACGTGCATCGCCGCGAGCATCAGCACCGCATGTTCGATCGCGTTGTCCGACAGGATCACGATCGGCCGGTCCGCGGGCAGCCCGAGATCGAGCAGGCCCTGCGCCACCGCGCCCACCGCATGGCGCAGCGCGCGGTAGTCGAGCCGGCGCCAGCCCTCGCCGGTTTCGTCGCGCTCGGCCAGCGCGAGCGCATCGGGCGTCTCGCGGGCCCAGCGCTCGAGCCATTCGCCGATGCAGCGCGCATAGGGCCGGAGGGCCACCGGCGAGCGCAGCGCGAAGGAACCGTCGTCGAAGTCGATGCGCACCGTGCGCGGCGGCGCGATCTGGGCGGGGTCGAGAAGGAAGTCGGTCATGTCAGTCGAGTGTGGCGTTGGCTGTCTTGGCGCGGATCAGGTCCAGCAGCAGGGTGTCGCGCGCGGCTTCGAGTTCCGCGCTGCGGCGGGCGCCCAGTGCCTGCGCCACGCCCTCGGTCACCTTCTGCTTCAGTTCGGGCGTCATCGCGGGCGCGCCCAGGTCCTTCCACCAGTCCTCGATCGGCCCGCCCAGGTGCGCGAGCAGATGCGCGATGCCGCCTTCGCCGCCCGAGAGGTGCAGGTTCATGAACGGCCCCATCACGGCCCAGCGCAGGCCCGGCCCGTGCGCGATCGCGGCATCGATGTCGGCCACGCTCGCCACGCCCTCGTTCACGAGGTGGAAGGCCTCGCGCCAGAGCGCGGCCTGCAGCCGGTTCGCGATGTGGCCCTTGATCTCGCGCTTCACATGGATCGGCCGCTTGCCGATCGCGGCATAGAAGGCCATCGCGCGCTGCACCGCCTCGGGCGAGGTGCGCTCGCCGCCTGCCACCTCCACGAGCGGGATCAGGTGCGGCGGATTGAAGGGATGGCCCAGCACCACGCGCTCGGGATGGCGTGCGCAGCCGGCCTGCACCGCGCTGATCGCGAGGCCCGAGGAACTCGACGCCAGGATCGCATCGGCCGGCGCGGCCTCGTCCATGCGGCGGAACAGCTCGACCTTGAAGTCCAGCCGCTCGGGGCCGCTCTCCTGCACGAAGCCGGCCTGCGCCACCGCGTCTTCCAGCCGCGCATGGAAGCGCAGCCGCCCGGCCGAGGCGCCCGGCGCCAGCCCGAAGCGCGCGAGCGTGGGCCAGTGCGCCGCCACCGCGGCGCGCAGCCGTTCCTCCGCGCCGGGCGAGGGATCGGTGGCGTCCACGTCGAGGCCGCGCGCGAGGAACTGCGCGGCCCAGCTCGCGCCGATCACGCCGGTGGCGACCACCGCGATGCGGGTGGGCGTCGCTGTCGGGATTGTCGTCGTCGTTGCGTTCATGGCTTCGGCCTCAGGAGTCGGCGGTGAAGCCGATCTTCTTCACCAGCGGTCCCCAGCGCTCGGCCTCGGCACGCTGCGAGCGCGCCATGTCCTCCGGGGTGGAGCCCTGCGCGATCAGGCCGACCACGCCGAGGCTGTCGATCACCGACTTCTCCCGGATGGCCGCGTTGATCGCCGCATTCGCCGTGGCCACGATGGCCGCCGGCGTCTTCGCGGGTGCGTAGAAGCCGAACCATTCGTCGGTCGTCAGTTCCGCGAAGCCCTGCTCGGCGAAGGTCGCCACCTCGGGCGAGAACGGCGAGCGCGCCTTGCCCGAGGTCGCGATCAGCCGCAGCTTGCCGGCCTTGTGGTTGGGAATGAAGTCGCCGCTGGGCGTGACCATGGCCGCGATCTGCCCGCCCACCACGTCGGTCACGCCGGGGATCGAGCCGCGGTAGGGCACGTGCTTGAGCTCGACGCCGTGGTGCAGCCCCAGCAGCGCGCCAATGAAGTGCGGCGTGGAACCGGCCGCGGGCGAGCCGTAGCTCGCCTGGTTCGGATGCGCCTTGGCCCAGGCGAGGAAGTCCTTCACGGTGCGCACCTCGGGCGGCACCAGCGGCCCGACCGCGAGGCCGTGGTGCATCACGGCCGCGATCGACACCGGCACGAAGTCCTTCGCCGAGTCGTAGCTGAGCCTGCCGTAGATGTGCGGATAGATCGAGGTGCACGAGAAGGGCGACAGCGCGAGCACGCTGCCGTCGGCCGCCGCGCTTTTGAGCACCTCGAGCGCGATGCGCCCGCCCGCACCGGGCTTGTTCTCGACCACGCCCGGGTTGCGCGTGTAGGCCGAGCCCGCGAGCTTCTCGCCCACGCGGCGCGCGACGCTGTCGCCCGCGCTGCCGGCGGGAAAGCCGTAGTAGATCTTCACCTGCTCCAGCGCCTGCGCGAGCGCGGCGAGCGGCGACAGGGCGCCGAGCGCGGTGGCGGCGCCCAGCGTGTGGATGAAATGGCGGCGGGTGGTCATGGCTTGTCTCCGGTTGTTTTCCTGTCTGCGGGTCGCCGGCGCTCGGGTTCAGTCCGGCGCGAACTCGGGCCGCGGCCCGTCGCGCCGCGGCAGCCCCATCCGCTGCCGCGCCTCGGCCGGCGTGGCCACCTCCATGTCGAGCTCGCGGATGATCCGCACGATGCGCTCGGTGAGCTGCACGTTGGTCGCGAGTTCGCCGTGGCGGAGGTAGAGGTTGTCCTCGAGCCCCACGCGCGCATGCCCGCCGAGCAGCAGCGCCGCCACGTTGGCCTCGAGCTGCGAGGGGCCGATGCCGCTGACGCAGAAGATGCTGCCCGGGGGCAGGGTGTCGACCATCATCTGCAGGAAGCGCGGCGAATACGGCATCGCGTTCTGGAAGTTGCGGTGCACGTTCATCACCAGGTTGATGAAGTAGGGCGCCTCGTCATGGCCCTCGGCGATCAGCGTGCTCGTGTCCTGCAGGATGTGCGTGGGGCTGAACACCTCCCACTCGGGCTTGATGCCGCGCGCCTTCATGCCGGCGGCGAGCTCGCGGCCGCGCGTGATCGGCGTGTCCATGAGGATCTGCTTGCCCTCGAAGCTCAGGTTGAGCGTGGTCGCGTCGAGCGTGCACATCTCGGCGCCCGCGTCCATGCCCTTGATGCGTTCTTCCCAGGCGATCTCCCAGCGATCGCCCGCCAGCGGCTTGACCATGTCGCCGTGCACGCCGCCGCCGGTCGAGTTGTTGATGACGATGTCGCAGCCGGCCGCGCGGATGCGGCGGTTGATGTCGCGGTACACGCCGGCGTCGCAGGTGGCGCCGCCGTCGGGCCGGCGCGCATGGATGGCCGCGACGCTGGCGCCCGCGTTCCAGCAGCGCAGCACGTCGGCCGCGATCTCGTCGGGCTGGGTCGGCAGGTGGGGGTTCTGCGACTTGTGCGCCATGCCGCCCGTCGGGGCGATGGTCACGATCACTTTGCGCTTCGACGACATGCTCGGTGTCTCCTGGTGTCCGGTTCGTGGGGGCGCGGGTATTATTTTTGGCGGCGCCTTGGCACTCAGTCATCGCGACGACATTTGGCGTCAGGGTTTACGCACCCGCGTCTTCAGGAGCCTTCATTCCATGCCCACGACCAAGCCGGCCTGCCAGGCGGCATCGCTGACCGTTCCGCAGCTGCTGCAGCGTTCGGCCTGGTATCCGCTGCTCGACGAGGCCGCGCGCGAGCGCGTGCGCGACGAGATGCGCGAGGTCGAGGTGGCGGCCGGCTGTGCGCTGTGCCGCCGCGGCGAGACGCCGGCGCACTGGTACGGCACCCTCGAGGGGCTGCTCAAGTGGTCGATCACCTCGAGCGACGGCCGCTCGGTGACCTTCGGCGGCCTGTCGGTCGGCAGCTGGTTCGGCGAGGGCACGCTGCTGCGCGGTCTGCCGCGTTCGGCCGACATCATCGCGCTCAGGCCGAGCCGCGTGGCGCAGCTGCCGGTCGACACCTTCGAGTGGCTGCACCGCACGCAGCGCGGCTTCGACCACTTCCTGCTGCAGCAGATCAACGAGCGGCTGCACTGGTTCATGGGCAACTACGCGGCGCACCGGCTGCTCGACGCCGACAGCCAGGTCGCCCGCGCGCTCGCCGGGCTGTTCCATCCCTGGCTGCATCCCGGCAGCGAGCCGCACCTGCAGACCTCGCAGGAGGAGATCGCCAATCTCTCGGGCGTCTCGCGCCAGCGCTGCAATGCGGCGCTGAACCGGCTCAAGGACGCCGGCTTCCTTCGCATCGAGTACGGCGGGATCACCGTGATCGACCTCGAAGGGCTCAGGCGCTTCATCGAATAGGCTGGCCCTCCGCGAGCCGCCGGCGGTACTCGGTGGTGGTCAGGCCCGCGAGGCCCCAGTCGTCGGTGTCGATCTCCTCGATCACGATGTGGGTCCACTCCGGCGGCTTCTTCAGCACGCGCTCCAGGGTCTCGGTGAACTCCGCGATGACCTGCGCCTTCTGCTCGCGCGTGACGCCGTCGCGGGTGATCTTCAGGTTGATGAATGGCATGGCGTGCTCCTTGTCCGTTGCTTGCGGCCTGCTCACCACTTGCCCGTGCTCATGCCGCCGTCCACCGGCAGCACCACGCCGGTGGTGAAGTCGGCGCCCGTGAGGTAGAGCACCGCATCGGCGATCTCCTGCACCCGCGCGATGCGGCCGGCCGGCGCGAGGCCGTTGAGAAAGCCGTGCATCTCGGGCGTGTAGAGCGGCGTGTCGACGATGCCGGGCGCCACCGCATTCACCTTCACGTTGTGCGGCGCCAGTTCGAGCGCGAGCGCGCGCGTCGCGGCGTTGATGCCGCCCTTGATCAGCACCGGCAGCACCGCAGGCACCTGCTGGTTGGGCTGCAGCGCGATGCTCGCGGTGATGTTCACGATATGGCCGCGGCGGCGCGCGACCATGTGCTTCGCCGCGGCCTGGGACGCGTAGACGAAGCCCTTGAGGTTGGTCGCGACCAGCTGGTCGAGTTCTTCCTCCGTGTACTCGACGAAGGGCTTGGCGTTGAAGATGCCCGCGTTGTTGACGAGCACGTCGACCTGGCCGAAGCGCGCCACCGCGCGCTCGATCAGCGTCGCGGCGGTGGCGCGCTGGCCGATGTCGCCGGCCACGCCGAGAAAGCGCGCCGGGTTGCCGAGCTCCTTCGCGGCGGCCGCGAGCCGCTCGTCGGTGCGCGCATTCGCGACCACGTTGAAGCCGCGGTCGAGGTAGGCCCGCGCGAGGCCCAGTCCGATGCCGCTCGAAGCGCCGGTGATCACGACGGTCGATGTCTGGCTGCTGTTGCTGCTGCTGTCTTGCATGTCGGTTCTCCAAAAGGTTGATGCGATGGGAGAACTGTATTGATGACCCGTCTGGCGATAAATCACTAGACTCGCACTTCAATTGATACACCGGGTAATCAAACGACCATGCAGCGGCAGTTCGGCGACATCCTCCTCGGTAGCATCGAGCTGTTCTGCCTCGCGGCCGAGACCGGCGGCTTCACCTCGGCCGCGCTCGCCGCGGGCGTGACGCCGGCGGCCGTGAGCCGCTCGATCTCGCGGCTCGAAAAAAGGCTGGGGCTGCGGCTGTTCGTGCGCACCACGCGCAGCGTGCGGCTCACCGACGCCGGCCGCGGCTACTTCGCGCAGTGCCGCCAGGCGCTGGCGCAGCTCGCCGAGGCCGAGCGCGAGGCCATGGGCCAGCAGGCGCAACCCTCGGGCATGCTGCGCATCAGCGTGCCCACCACCTATGGCCACCATCGCATCCTGCCGCTGCTGCCGGCCTTTCGCGAGCGCTTTCCCGACATCCGGCTGCATGTGCACCTGAGCAACCGCAACATCGACTTCGTCGAGGAGGGCTACGACATGGCGGTGCGCGTGCGCGCCCAGCCCGACTCCACGCTGATCGCGCGACACCTCGAAGACGCCGACCTCGTGGTGGTCGCCACGCGCAGATACCTCAGGAAAGCCGGCACGCCGCGCACGCTGGCCGACCTTGCAGCGCACGAATGCATCCAGTTCGAACTGCCGAGCAGCGGCCGGCGCATCGCGTGGCTCTTCCGCGAGAACGGGGAGGACCGCGAGATCCTGGCCGACAGCGCCTACAGCTGCTCCGACGACGTGCTCGGCGGCGTGACGCTCGCCAAGAGCGGCGCCGGGCTGTTCCAGACCTACCGCTTCGTCGTGGAGAAGGAGCTCGCCGACGGCTCGCTCGTGGAGGTGCTCAAGCCCTTCGCGGGCCGCTCGCGCCCTTACACGCTGCTGTACCCGAGCGGGCGGCATGTGCCGCTGCGGATGCGGGTGTTCGTTGATTTCCTGATGGCGCGACGTGGAGGATGAAGCGACGCGAAGAGCGCCGCCTCACACCCCCAGCAGCTCCTCCAGCACCCGCGGCTCCGCCAGCAGATCCGCCGAGGCGCCGTGCCGCACGATCTGACCCTTCTCCATCACCACCGCGAGGTCGGTGTGCGCGAGCACCTTGCGGTAGTCGCGGTCGACGATCAGCGTGGCGATGCCGGTGGCGCGGATCTCGCCGATCACGCGCCAGATCTCGGCCACGATCAGCGGCGCGAGGCCCTCAGTGGCCTCGTCGAGGATCAGCAGGCGCGGGTTGGTCATGAGCGCGCGGCCGATCGAGAGCATCTGCTGCTCGCCGCCCGAGAGCTGCTGGCCGCCGTGCGAGAGCCGCTCGGCCAGGCGCGGGAAGGTGGCCATCACGCGGTCGAAGGTCCAGGCGCGGCGGCCGTCGATGCCGGCGCGTTCGCTCATCACGAGGTTCTCGCGCACCGAGAGGTTCGGGAAGATGCCGCGGCCCTCGGGCACGTAGCCGATGCCCAGGCGCGCCATCTTCTCGGGCGGCAGGCCGGTGACGGTGCGGCCGTCCACCTGCACCTCGCCCGAGGCGGGGCGCACGTAGCCCATGACGGTGCGGATCAGCGTGGTCTTGCCCATGCCGTTGCGCCCGAGCAGGCCAACCGAGGTGGCGCTCGGAATGCCGGCGTGCACGCCGCGCAGGATGTGGCTGTTGCCGTAGTAGGTGTTGAGATCGCGGACGACGAGCATCAGTGGCCTCCCGCCGGGCCGCCCCAAGGGAGGCCAGCGCCCCCTCGGGGGGCAGCGAATACACGAAGTGATGAGCGTGGGGGCATCAGTGATCCTCTCCCAGGTAGGCGGTGCGCACTTCGGGGTTCTCGCGGATCGAGGCCGGGTCGCCGGTGGCGATGACGGTGCCGTTCACCATCACCGTGATTCGGTCGGCGATGCGGAAAACCGCATCCATGTCGTGCTCGACGAGCAGGATCGCGTGCGTGGCCTTGAGCCGCGCGAGCAGCGTGAGCATGCGGTCGGTCTCTTCGGCGCCCATGCCGGCGAGCGGCTCGTCGAGCAGCAGCACGCGCGGCTTCGTCGCCAGGCACATGGCGACTTCGAGCTGGCGCTGCGCGCCGTGGCTCAGCGTGCCCGCAGTGCGCGCGGCCACGTCGGACAGGCCCGCGGCCTCGAGCGCCGCATCAGCCGCGGCATTGCTCGCGGCGCAGCGCTGCGAGGACTCCCATAGGGTCCAGGGCCGCGCGGTCGCGGCCTGCGCCGCGAGGCGGCAGTTCTCGTGCACGCTGAACTCGGGGAAGATGGTGGTGCGCTGGTAGCTGCGGCCCACGCCGGCGCGTGCGCGGCGCCATTGCGCGCGCTTCGTGATGTCCTCGCCGTCGAGCGCGATGCGGCCTTCGGACGCCTCGATCTCGCCCGAGAGCATGTTGATCAGCGTGGACTTGCCGGCGCCGTTGGTGCCGATCACCGCATGCACTTCGCCCACGTGCAGGTCGAGGGTGACGGCATTGACGGCCGTGAGGCCACCGAAGCGGCGCGTGAGCTTGTCGACGGAAAGCAATGCGCTCATGGTCTTGCTCCTTCCCCCGCTGGGGGAAGGTTGGGATGGGGGCTCGCGGCGCTGGTGGAGGCGGTGCCTTTGCAAAGGCCGTGTGCCCCCACCCCTGCCCTCCCCCAGCGGGGGAGGGTGTAGCGCGGGGAACACCGCGGAACCGGCTTTGCCGGGCCGCCGGTGTGGCCCCCGGCGAGGGGGTGGGCGAAGCGACACGAAGTGCGCGAAGCCTGGGGGAGTGCGATTTTCATGCGGCCCCCTTCGGCGACAGGCGCTGCACGAGGCCGATCAGGCCCTTGGGCAAAAGCGCCACGAACACGATGATCGCGATGCCCAGCGTGAGCTGCCAATGGTCCGCGAGCGGGCCCATCACCGCATGCGTCGAGAAGATCTCCTTGAGCAGCGTGAACGCCACCGCGCCGATCACGGCCCCGCGCAGATGGCCCAGCCCGCCAAGAATCACCATCAGCAGCACCTCGCCCGAGTTGTGCCAGGCGAGCAGTTCGGGGTTGACCACGCCGTCGCGCGAGGCGAGCAGGAAGCCCGCGAGTCCCGCGAGCGCGCCCGCGAGCACGAAGGCCGCGAGTTTGTAGCCGTAGACCGGGAAGCCCGCCGCGCGCATGCGCTGCTCGTTCACGCGGATGCCCGCGAGCGCCGCGCCGAAGCGCGAGCGCCGCACGAGCGCGAGCAGGCCGTAGGTGAACACCAGGGCCGCGAGCACCACGTAGAACAGCACCGTGCGGTTCTCCAGATCGAGCAGCTTGCCGAGCGCGGGCCGCACGTAGAGGTAGATGCCGTCGCTGCCGCCGCCGACCTTGGTGTCGTGGAACACGAAGAAGGCCATCTGCGCGAAGGCGAGCGTCACCATGATGAAGTACACGCCGCGCGTGCGCAGGCTCAAGGCGCCGACGAAGAGCGCATACAGCGCCGCCGCGCCCATCGCGGCCGGCAGCAGCAGCGCGAGGTTGCCGCCCTCGTTGCCCGAGGCCAGCACCGTGACGTAGGCACCGATGCCGTAGAAGGCCGCATGGCCCAGGCTCACGAGGCCGGTCGTGCCCACGAGCAGTTCCAGGCTCAGCGCGAAGATCGAGAGGATCATCACCTTGACGATGAAGTCCGAGGCGTAGTTGCCCAGCATCGGCCCGGCCACGCCGAGCACCACCGCGCAGGCGACCGGCAGGAGCCAGCCGAGCTTGCTGCTGTTGCCTTGGCTCATGGCCGCCTCCCCATCAGCCCCTCGGGCTTCCAGATCAGCACGATCGCCATCAGCAGGTAGATGCCGATGCCAGCGAGGTCCGCGAAGAACACCTTGCCGAAGGTGTCGACGAAGCCCACGAGCAGCGAGGCCACCAGGGCGCCCGTGATCGAGCCGATGCCGCCGATCACCACCAGCACGAAGCAGATGATGAGCACGCTCGCGCCCATGTTGGGATAGACCGAGGACATCGGCGCCGCGATCATGCCGGCGAGCGCCGCGAGCGCCACGCCGGCCGCGAACACGATGCGGTAGAGCCGCTTCACGTCGATGCCGAGGCCGCGCACCATGTCGCGGTTGCTCGCACCGGCGCGGATCATCATGCCGAGGCGCGTGCGGTTGACCACCCAGTAGAGCCCCACCGCGAGCACGATGCACGCGGCCGACGCGAAGAGCCGGTACCACGGGTAGCTCATCACGCTGCCGAGTGCGAAGCTGCCGTCCAGCCAGGCCGGCACCTTCACGCCGTGCACGTCGTTGCCCACGAGGATCGAGCGCAGTTCCTCGAACACCAGGATCAGCCCGTAGGTCATCAGCACCTGCTGCAGGTGGTCACGCTGGTACAGGTAGCTGAAGAAGGCCCACTCGAGCAGGTAGCCGAAGATCGCGGCCAGCACCACGCCCGCCGCCAGCATCAGCAGGAACTGGTCGCCGAACAGCGGCGCGAGCGAGAACGCCATGTACGCGCCGATCATGTAGAAGCTGCCGTGCGCGAGGTTGATGACGCCCATGATCCCGAAGATCAGCGTCAGCCCCGAGGCGACGAGGAAGAGAAGCAGTCCGTACTGAACCGAGTTCAGGCACTGGACCAAGAAGGTTCCGAAATCCACGTTGGATCAATCCCAAGAGGCGGTGAAAAGAGCGTGGCGCAAGGCGCCCGCGATGTTCGCGAGACACCGCGGAACCGGCTTGGCCGGGCCGCAGGTGTCGCCCCCTCGAGGGGGGAGTCGAGCTACACGAAGTGAGCGAGAGACGGGGTGGTCCTTACATCCTGCAGCCGCGGGCGGGATCGGTCAGGCCCTTGATCGCGGTGCTCACCAGCTTGTTCTCCTTGCCTTCGACCTTGCGCAGGTAGATGTCCTGCACCGGGTTGTGCGCCTTGCTCATCGTGAAGGTACCGCGCGGGCTGTCGATCTTCGCCTTCTCGATCGCGGCCGCGAAATCGGCCTTCTTCGAGATGTCGCCCTTGGTCGCGGCCAGGCCCACGCCCAGCATCTGCGCCGCGTCGTAGCCCTGCACCGCGTACACGTCGGGCTGCAGCTTGAACGACTTGGCATAGGCCACGCGGAAGGCGTTGTCGCGCGGGGTGTTCAGGCCGTCGGCGTAGTGCAGCGTGGTCAGCATGCCCTGGGCCGCTTCGCCCTGCGCGTCGAGCGTGCCGTCGGTCAGGAAGCCGGGGCCGTAGAGCGGGATCGTCTTGTTGAGGCCCGCGGCCTGATAGTCCTTGACGAACTTCACCGCGCCGCCGCCTGCGAAGAAGGCGTAGACCGCATCGGGCTTGGCCGCCGCGATCTCGGTCAGGAGCGCCTGGAACTCCACATTCGGGAACGGCAGCGTGAGCTGCTTCTCGACCTTGCCGCCGTTCTTCTCGAAGCCTTCCTTGAAGCCGTTGACCGACTCGTCGCCGGCCGCGTACTTCCAGGTGATGGTCATCGCCTTCTTCTTGCCCTGCTGCTTGGCCGCGACCTCGCCCATGGCGTAGGCCGGCTGCCAGTTGCTGAACGAGCTGCGGAAGATGTTGGGCGCGCACATCGGGCCGGTCACCGCGTCGGCGCCGGCGTTCGGCACGATCAGCACCGTGCCGCTCTCCTTCGCGGCCTTGGCCATGGCCATGGCGACGCCCGAGTGCACGGTGCCGACGATCACGTCGACGTTGTCGCGCTTGATGAGCTTGTTGACGTTGTCGGTGGCCTTGGCCGGATCGGATTCGTCGTCGACCTTGAAGTACTCGATCTCGCGGCCGGCCAGCTTGCCGCCCTGTTCGTCGACGTAGAGCTTGAAGCCGTTCTCGATCGCGACGCCGAGTGCGGTGTAGGTGCCGCTGTAGGGCAGCATCAGGCCGACCTTGAGCTTGGCCGTGCCCTGGGCGCCGGCAACCGACGCGAGGGCGGCGAGGGCGATCGCGCTGAACGCGAGGCGGGCGGTGCGAATGGTCATTGGGACTGTCTCCGATTGTTGCTGGTGATGAAATGGGTGGCCGCGACGATGACACGATCCGGCTGATCGCGATGCGGGGAATGCCCGCATTCCGGGAGTTCAAGCAATTCGCATGCCCCGCCGACGCGCGCCGCGATGCCGCGGATCTGCGCGAGCGTGCCGTATTCGTCGTCGAGTCCCTGCACCGCGAGCACGGGGCAGCGGATCGCATCGAGCCCGGCCTCGATGTTCCAGTCGCGAAACGGCGGATGCAGCCAGATCCGGTTCCAGCCCCAGAAGGCCGAATCGGCGCTGTCGTGGTAGCGGCCGAGCTTCTGCGGCAGGTCCGTCGAGAGGTAGGCGGTGCGCGCCTGCTCGATGTTGGCCACCGTCACCTCCTCGACGAAGATGTGCGGCGCGAGCACCACGAGCCCCGCCACGCGTTCGGGAAAGCGCGCCGCGTACAGCAGGCTGATCGAGCCGCCGTCGCTGTGACCGAAGAGCCAGGGTTTCTCCTTGCCCAGACCGAGTGCATCGAAGAGCGCGGGCAGCACCTCGTGTGCCTGCCGGTGCATGAAGTCCACGTCCCAGGTCTCGTCCTCGGCGCGCGGCGTCGAGCGGCCGTAGCCGGGGCGCGAGAACACCAGCCCGCGCACCTGCGCGGCCTCGCACAGCCGCGCGGGAAAGTCCTTCCACATCGCGACCGAGCCCAGGCCTTCGTGGAGGAAGACGACGAGCGGGGCCTCGGTGCCGCGCTCGGGGGCGATCCATTCGCACTCGATGCGCACGGGGCGGCCGCGCCAGTCGATGGTCGCGACCTGGGGGCTCATCGTGTTGCTCCTTCCCCCGCTGGGGGAAGGCTGGGATGGGGGCGGGCAGAGCGGTCGATGGATGCGCCGCATGCCCCCACCCTCCCCCAGCGGGGGAGGGAGAAAGACACCGGCCGCCTCACGCCTGCTTCTCCTTCTCGCGCAGCCGGAAGCGCTGGATCTTCCCGGTCGCCGTCTTCGGCAGCTCCTGCACGAATTCCAGGAAGCGCGGGTACTTGTACGGCGCGAGCCTTTCCTTCACGAAGGACTTGAGCTCGTCCTCCGTGGCGCTGCCGCCTTCCTTCAGCACCACGAAGGCCTTGGTCTTCGTCAGGCCGTCGGTGTCCTCCTTGCCGATCACCGCGGCCTCGAGCACGGCCGGGTGCTGCATCAGCGTGGCCTCGACCTCGAAGGGCGAGACGTAGATGCCGCTGACCTTGAGCATGTCGTCGCTGCGGCCGGCATAGGTGTAGTAGCCGTCGGCATCGCGCGTGTACTTGTCGCCGCTCTTGGTCCAGCCGCCCTGGAAGGTCTCGCGCGACTTCTCGCGGTTGGCCCAGTACATCAGCGCGGCGCTCGGGCCGCGGATGTAGAGGTCGCCGACCTCGCCGTCGGCGACCGGCCGGCCGTCCTCGCCGCGCAGCTCGACCTCGTAGCCCTCGACCGGGCGGCCGGTGGTGCCGTAGCGCACGTCGCCGGGGCGGTTGGAGATGAAGATGTGCAGCATCTCGGTGGAGCCGATGCCGTCGATGATGTCGCAGCCGAAATGCGCCTTGAAGCGCTGCGCGATCTCGCCCGGCAGTGCCTCGCCGGCCGACGAGCACATGCGCAGCGCGACCGCCTCGCGCGGCGGCAGCTTCGGCGAGGCCAGCATGCCGGCGAATCCGGTGGGCGCGCCGAAGAAGACGGTGGGCTTGTGCTCGACCCAGCGGCGGAAGGTGGCGTCGGGCGTGGGCCGCTCCGCCATCAGCACCACCGTGGCGCCGACCGAGAGCGGGAAGGTCAGCGCGTTGCCAAGGCCGTAGGCGAAGTACATCTTCGCGGCCGAGAAGCAGATGTCGTCCTCCGTGAGCCCGAGCACCGGCTTGCCGTAGAGCTCGGCGGTCCACCAGAGGTTGGCATGCGTGTGCACCGTGCCCTTGGGCTTGCCCGTGGAGCCCGACGAATAGAGCCAGAAGCCGGGGTCGTCCGAGGCGGTTGGCGCCGGCGCGGGCATCGGCGCCGCCTCGGCGAGCGCGGCCTCGAAGTCCTTCGCGCCTTCGGGCAGCGCGCCGGTCGGCTGCGAGACGAAGAGCGTGTGCACCTCGTGCGGACCGCGCTTCATCGCATCCTGCAGCGCCGGCAGCAGCGCGCCCGAGACCAGCGCGGCCTGCGCGCGGCTGTGGTCGAGCATGTAGGCGTAGTCGTCGGGCGTGAGCAGCGTGTTCACCGCGACCGGCACCACGCCGGCGTAGAGGCAGCCGAGGAAGCTCACGGGCCAGTCGCTGCCGTCGAGCATCAGCAGCAGCACGCGCTCCTCGCGGCGCACGCCCGCGGCCTGGAGCGCGGCCGCGAGGCGGCGGGCGCGCGCCTCGAGCTGGCCGTAGCTCAGCGTGCCGCGGTCGTCGATGTAGGCGGTGCGCGCCGCGCGGCCGCGGTTGAGGGTGAACAGGTGGTCGGCAAAGTTGAATCGTGGGGGCAGGGTCATGGTCGTCTCCTTGGGGCCGAGTTCTTGTTCTTTTCTTCTAGAGCCCGAGCGCGGCGAGCACGTCGGGGCTCGCCTGCACGGCGCTGCGGCGGTGATAGAAATCGAGCGCGCGCAGGCCGCCGAGCTCGGCGCCGCCGCCCGCGCGGCCCGGGCCGCCGTGCAGCGACATCGGCATCACGTTGCCGTGGCCCGTGTGGGCCTGCGCCACCTCGGGCGTGACCACGTGCACGCGGCCGTGGCTCGGCGCGACCGCCAGCGCCGCCTGCGCCAGCGCGGCCTCGTCGCTGCCGTAGAGCGAAGTCACCAGCGAACCCTGGCCGCGGTGCGCGAGCGCGATGCCGTGCGCGAGGTCGCGGTAGGGCAGCAGCGTGGCGACGGGCCCGAACACTTCGACCTCGTGCACGCGCGCGGCCGCATCGGCATCGCGTGCGCCGAGCAGCACCGGGCCGATGCACGCCGCCACCGCGGGATCGGCATCGACCAGCGCGGCCTTGCGCCCGTCGTGCAGCACGCCGGCCTGCGCGGCCAGCGCCTCGATGCCTTCGCGCACCGCGTCGAGCTGCGTGCGGCTCACGAGCGAACCCATGCGCACGCGCTCGTTGCGCGGATTGCCCACCGTGGTGCGCGCGAGCTTCGCGCCGATCGCCTCGGCCGCGGCGTCGTACAGTTCGGCCGGCACGAGGATGCGGCGGATCGCGGTGCACTTCTGGCCCGACTTGACCGTCATCTCGCGCACCGCCTCGCGCACGAGCAGTTCGAAGGCCTCGCTGCCGGGCGCCTCGCCGGGCAGCAGCAGGGCGCTGTTGAGGCTGTCGGCCTCGATGTTCGCGCGCACCGAGCGCGCGGCCACCGCCTCGTGCGCGCGGATCAATGCCGCGGTTTCGGCCGAGCCGGTGAACGACACCACGTCGAAGGGCTGCAGCGCGTCCATCAGGCCGGCCGAGCTGCCGCAGACCACCGAGAGCGCGCCCGCGGGCAGCACGCCCGCCTCGACCACGTCGCGCACCATGCGCTGCGTGAGCCAGGCCGTGGCCGTGGCGGGCTTCACGATCACCGGCACGCCCGAGAGCAGCGCGGGCGCCGCCTTCTCCCACAGGCCCCAGGCCGGGAAGTTGAAGGCGTTGATGAAGAGGGCCACGCCCGGCGTTGGCAGCTGCAGGTGCTGCGACTGGAACACCGGCTCGCGGCCGAGCTTCACCGCATCGCCGTCGCGCAGTGCGCGTGCATCCCCGAGCGCGTCGCCCCATTTGGCGTACTGGCCGAGCGTGAAGATCGCGCCGTCGATGTCCACGGCCGAGTCGTTCTTCACCGTGCCCGAATTCGCGGTGGCGATCTCGTAGTAGGCGTCGCGGTTCGCCTGCAGCACCTTGACGATCGCGCCGAGCAGGCCCGCGCGCTCGCGGTACGTGAGGGCGCGCAGCGCGCCGCCGCCCTGTTCGCGCGCGAAGGCGAAGGCGGCGGGCAGGTCGAGGCCGGTGGCGTCGACGCGCACGAGTTCGGTGCCCAGCACCGGGTCGAAAAGCGGCGTGCCGGCGCCCGTGCCGCTCAGCCAGCGGCCGGCGACGTGGTTGGAGAGAAGTTCGGTCATGCGGTGAACTGGATCTGCCCTTCGGGCAGCAGGTAGAGGACGAGCGCGCGGCCCTGGGCCACGGTCGGGCGGTGTGCGGTGCCGGGCCCGTAGACGCACCAGCCCGCGGGCCGGCCGTCGAAGGTGGCGTCGCCGCCTTCGAGCGGCATGATCAGGTCGATCTCGCCGTTCGGATGGGTGTGATGCGGCCCCGCGATGTCCTGCATGTCGACCACGTCGACCGAGAAGCGGTGCAGCGCGTCCTCGGCCTTGAACACGCGGCCGTACTTGATGCCGCCGCCTTCGCGCTCGCAGAGCCAGCCTTCGGCCACGCCGCCGAGGCAGGCCTGGCGCAACCGTTCGAAGGTGGCGCTGCCGGCGCCGTGGGTGGCGTTGAGCCACTGGTCGAGTTCCGCATCGAGCGGGCGGCCGGCGATCTCGGCGGTCAGGCCGGCGATCAACTGGTGAAATGCTTCCTTGCTGGACATGGCGGGCTTCCTTCTGGAGGCTGGCTGACGGGGCGTCGCGCTGCAGCAGCAGTGAACTTAGGAACTACCTTGCGCGAACACCGCGCGTGCAGTATCTTGCGTGCGGCCGAACGATAAGCATCAAGACAATGAGTGTCAAGCAATATAGTGCATCCATGGTGTTTACCCTGAGCGCGCAAAATGCCGGCCACTCACAAGGAATGGCATGAACGAGCATGTAGACGCGGTGCTGGCCACCGTGCCCGGGGGCAACCAGGCCGGCAGCGCCGCGGCGACGGGGGAGGCGAAGCATCCGCTGCTGGCGGCGCTGGGCGAGCGCGTGCGCAACCTGCGCGCGCAGCGCGGCCTCACGCGCAAGGCGGTGGCGGTGGCGGCCGACGTGTCGGAGCGGCATCTGGCCAACCTCGAGTACGGCATCGGCAACGCCTCGATCCTGGTGCTGCAGCAGGTGGCCGGCGCGCTGCATTGCTCGCTCGCGGAACTGGTGGGCGACGTGACCACCAGCTCGCCCGAGTGGCTGCTGATCCGCGAGCTGCTCGAGAACCGCTCCGAGGCCGACCTGCGCCGCGCGCGCATCGCCCTCGGCGAGCTGCTCGGCACCGCCTCGGTCGACCCGGCGCGGCAGCGGCGCATCGCGCTCGTGGGCCTGCGCGGCGCAGGCAAGTCCACGCTCGGGCAGATGCTGGCCGACGACCTGGAACTGCCCTTCGTCGAGCTGAGCCGCGAGATCGAGAAGCTCGCGGGCTGCAGCGTGCGCGAGATCCACGACCTCTACGGCACCAATGCCTACCGGCGCTACGAGCGGCGCGCGCTCGAGGAAGCGGTGCAGATCTATGGCGAGGTGGTCATCGCCACGCCCGGCGGCATCGTGTCCGACCCGGCCACCTTCAACGAGCTGCTCGCGCACTGCACCACCATCTGGCTGCAGGCCTCGCCCGAGGAGCACATGGGCCGCGTGGCCGCGCAGGGCGACACCCGCCCGATGGCGGCCAGCAGGGAGGCGATGGAAGACCTGCGGCGCATCCTCAACGGCCGCGCCGCCTTCTATTCGAAGGCCGACCTGTCGGTGGACACCAGCGGCAAGAGCCTGGCCCAGAGTTTCCAGGCGCTGCGCGCCGCCGCGCGCCAGGCCATGGGCCTGGGCTGAACCCGGCGCCGCGCGTCTTCGATCCGAAAAAAAGCACAACAGGCATTGACTTGCCTGTTCGTATGCAGCATGATGCATGTCATTGACGCCGGACAATGCATTATTCTTCCGGTGCGTATCTGCCCCCCACAGGAGACCTCCGCATGACCGAGACCACGACCCTCCAGGCGCCGCCGCGCGTCGACTACCGCATCGAACCCTCGCAATACAGGCACTGGAAGCTCAGCGTCGAGGGCCCGGTCGCGCGCCTCGTGCTCGACATCGCGGAAGACGGCGGCATCCGACCCGGCTACAAGCTCAAGCTCAACAGCTACGACCTGGGCGTGGACATCGAACTCAACGACGCGCTGAACCGCGTGCGCTTCGAGCATCCCGAGGTGCGCAGCGTGATCGTCACCAGCGGCAAGGACCGCATCTTCTGTTCGGGCGCCAACATCTTCATGCTCGGCGTGTCGAGCCATGCCTGGAAGGTGAACTTCTGCAAGTTCACCAACGAGACGCGCAATGGCATCGAGGATTCGTCGAAGCACTCGGGCCTGAAGTTCATCGCGGCCGTCAACGGCGCCTGCGCGGGCGGCGGCTACGAACTCGCGCTCGCCTGCGACGAGATCCTGCTCGTGGACGACCGCTCCTCGGCCGTGTCGCTGCCCGAGGTGCCGCTGCTCGGCGTGCTGCCCGGCACCGGCGGCCTCACGCGCGTGACCGACAAGCGCCATGTGCGCCATGACCTCGCCGACATCTTCTGCACCAGCGTCGAAGGCGTGCGCGGCCAGCGCGCGGTCGACTGGCGCCTGGTCGACGCGATCGCCAAGCCCGCGCAGTTCGCCGCCGCCGTGCAGGAACGCGCTGCGCAGCTCGCCGCCGGCAGCGACCGCCCCGCGGGCGGCAAGGGCGTGGCGCTCACGCGCATCGAGCGTGCGGAAAGCGCGGACGGCATTGCCTATGCGCACGTCAACGTGCAGATCGACCGCAGCAAGCGCACCGCCACCCTCACCGTGAAGGCGCCGAGCGGCGCGCAGCCTGCGGACGTGGCCGCGATCGAAGCCGCGGGCGCCGCCTGGTGGCCGCTTGCGATGTGCCGCGAACTCGACGACGCGATCCTGCACCTGCGCACCAACGAGCTCGACATCGGCACCTGGCTGCTCAAGACCGAAGGCGATGCCGAGGCGGTGCTCGCCTCGGACGCCGTGATGCTCGCGAACAAGGACCACTGGCTGGTGCGCGAAACCATCGGCGCGCTGCGCCGCACGCTGGCGCGCCTCGACGTGTCCTCGCGCAGCCTGTTCGCGCTGGTCGAAGCGGGCTCGTGCTTTGCCGGCACGCTCGCCGAACTCGCCTTCGCGGCCGACCGCACTTACATGCTCGCGCTGCCCGACGACGCCGCGCGCGCGCCGAAGCTCACGCTGAACGAATTCAACTTCGGCTTCTTCCCGATGGTCAACGACCAGAGCCGCCTTCAGCGCCGCTTCTACGAAGAGGCCGCGCCGCTCGACGCCGCCCGCGAGGCCGCGGGCAAGCCGCTCGATGCCGACGAGGCGCTGCGCCTCGGCCTCGTGACCGCCGCGCCCGACGACATCGACTGGGACGACGAGATCCGCATCGCCATCGAGGAGCGCGCCGCGATGTCGCCCGACGCGCTCACCGGCCTCGAAGCCAACCTGCGCTTCGCGAGCCGCGAGAACATGCTGACCCGCATCTTCGGCCGGCTGACCGCCTGGCAGAACTGGATCTTCAACCGGCCCAACGCCGTCGGCGAGAAGGGCGCATTGAAGGTCTACGGCACCGGCGAGAAGGCCGGGTTCGATCTGAACCGCGTTTGAACGAACAGCCGGACGCAGAGGACGCGAAGGTTGCGCGAAGGGCGCGAAAGAAAACCAAAATTTTTTTGAATTCCTTTTGCGTCCTTCGCGCAACCTTCGCGTCCTTCGCGTCCGGTTCCCGCATTGACTCCGCCCCGCAACCGAAAGGCCCATCATGAGCACGATCAACTACAGCGAGAAGATCCCCAACAACGTCAACCTCGGCGAAGACCGCACGCTGCAGCGCGCGCTCGAGGGCTGGCAGCCGAACTTCATCAACTGGTGGGACGACGTCGGCCCCGAGGGCTCGACCAACCACGAGGTCTACCTGCGCACCGCGGTGAGCGTCGATCCGCAGGGCTGGGCGCAGTTCGGGCACGTGAAGATGCGCGACTACCGCTGGGGCATCTTCCTGAACCCCGGCGACGCCGAGCGCAAGATCCACTTCGGCGACCACCTGGGCGAGAAGGCCTGGCAGGACGTGCCCGGCGAGCACCGCGCCAACCTGCGCCGCATCATCGTGACGCAGGGCGACACCGAGCCCGCCTCGGTCGAGCAGCAGCGCCACCTGGGCCTGACCGCGCCGTCGATGTACGACCTGCGCAACCTGTTCCAGATCAACGTGGAAGAAGGCCGCCACCTGTGGGCCATGGTCTACCTGCTGCACAAGCACTTCGGCCGCGACGGCCGCGAAGAGGCCGAGGCGCTGCTGCAGCGCACCTCGGGCGACCAGGACAACCCGCGCATCCTCGGTGCCTTTAACGAGCGCACGCCCGACTGGCTCGCGTTCTTCATGTTCACCTACTTCACCGACCGCGACGGCAAGTTCCAGCTGTCGGCGCTGGCCGAGAGCGCCTTCGATCCGCTCGCGCGCACCACCAAGTTCATGCTCACGGAGGAAGCGCACCACATGTTCGTGGGCGAGAGCGGCGTCTCGCGCGTGCTCACGCGCACCGCGCAGGTGATGAACGAGCTCAAGACCGACGATCCGCAGAAGGTGCGCGCCGCCGGCGCGATCGACCTCGGCACGATCCAGCGCTACCTGAACTTCCACTACAGCGTGACCATCGACCTGTTCGGCGCCGACCAGTCGAGCAACGCCGCCATCTTCTACAGCTCGGGCCTCAAGGGCCGCTACGAGGAAGGCAAGCGCACCGACGACCACGTGCTCAAGGGCCAGACCTACAAGGTGCTCGAAGTGAAGGACGGCCAGCTCGTCGAGAAGGACGTGCCGATGCTCAACGCGCTCAACGAAGTGCTGCGCGACGACTTCATCAAGGACTCGGTGGCCGGCGTCGGCCGCTGGAACAAGGTGCTCGAGAAGGCCGGCATCCCCACGCGCCTCGTCGTGCCGCACAAGGCCTTCAACCGCCAGATCGGCGCGCTCGCGGGCATCAAGATGTCGCCCGAGGGCCGCGTGGTCAACGAGGCCGAATGGGCCGCCAAGCGCGACGAGTGGCTGCCGAGCGCAGAGGACTTCGCTTTCGTGGCATCGTTGATGGGCCGCGTGGTCGAGCCGGGCAAGTTCGCCAACTGGATCGCGCCGCCGGTGATGGGCATCAACCGTCAGCCCGTTGATTTCGAGTACGTGCGTTTCGGATGAGGTAGGTATTGCTCCTTCCCCCGCTGGGGGAAGGCGGGGATGGGGGCATGCAGCGCGACCACGACAAGCGCCGCATCCCCACCCAACCCTCCCCAGAGGGGGAGGGCTCTAGGAGAACAACATGGACATGGCCGTTGAAGCCGGGGTCATCAAGCAGCACCTGATCGACCCCGAGATCTGCATCCGCTGCAACACCTGCGAGGCGACCTGCCCCGTCAACGCGATCACGCACGACGACAACAACTATGTCGTGCGCGCCGACGTCTGCAACGGCTGCATGGCCTGCATCTCGCCGTGCCCCACGGGCTCGATCGACAACTGGCGCACGGTGCCGGTCGCGCGCGCCTATTCGATCGAGGCGCAGTTCGGCTGGGAGTCGCTGCCGGCCGAGCTCTCGCCCGAGGAGCTCGCCGCCGCCGGCGTGGCCGCCGATGCACCCGAGACGGCCGAGGCCGCGCCCGCGCCCGCGCCGTCGGCCCAGGCCGCGGTCGAATCGCTCGAGCCGGTGTTCCATTCCGCGCAGTACGGCGCCACCGTGCCGCCGTGGTCGGCGGCGCACGCGTACACCAACCTCTTTCCGCCGAAGAGCCCGACCACCGCCACCGTGGTCGGCAACTTCAACTGCACCGAGGCCGGCTTCGACAGCGAGACGCACCACATCGTGCTCGACTTCGGCGTGGTGCCGTTCCCGGTGCTCGAGGGCCAGTCGATCGGCATCATCCCGCCGGGCACCGACGCGCTCGGCAAGCGCCACCATGCGCGCCAGTATTCGGTGGCCAGCCCGCGCAACGGCGAGCGCCCCGGCTACAACAACGTCTCGCTCACGGTGAAGCGCGTGACCGAGGACCACCAGGGCCATCCCGTGCGCGGCATCGCCTCCAACTACGTCTGCGACCTCCAGGTCGGCGACACCGTGCAGGTGGTCGGCCCCTTCGGCGCCTCGTTCCTGATGCCGAACCATCCGAAGTCGCACATCGTGATGATCTGCACCGGCACCGGCAGCGCGCCCATGCGTGCCATGACCGAATGGCGCCGGCGCCTGCGCAAGAGCGGCAAGTTCGAGGGCGGCAAGCTGATGCTGTTCTTCGGTGCGCGCACGCAGCAGGAGCTGCCGTACTTCGGCCCGCTGCAGTCGCTGCCGAAGGACTTCATCGACATCAACCTCGCGTTCTCGCGCACCCCGGGCCAGCCCAAGCGCTACGTGCAGGACCTGATGCGCGAACGCGCGGCCGATCTCGCGGCGCTGCTCAAGGACGGCGCGAGCCACTTCTACGTCTGCGGCCTCAAGAGCATGGAAGAGGGCGTGGTGCTCGCGCTGCGCGACATCGCGAAGGATGCGGGGCTCGACTGGGACACCGTCGGCGCCGCCTTGAAGCGCGAAGGCCGGCTGCACCTCGAAACTTACTAGGGCCTGTTCACGCTATGCAAGGGGTCGCGAAGGTCATCACAGCCCGCCCATCAAGGCGCGCGACGCCGTGCGGGCGTCCGCCCGCACAAGGAGCGCAACGCCGAGGGGCGGGCTGTGATGAGCTTCCCTCCGGGTTGCCCCGCCAAGGGGCCGTCTGCGGCGTTGCCCGCGCTTGCAAGGCGCGAGCCTTGCTGCGCACGGGCGCCTTGCATCCAGCCCCTTGGCGGGGCAACGCGATCCCCTTGCATAGCGTGAACAGGCCCTAGACTGCGGCGGATGAGGTTCGCCGAGTTCCATCCCGGGCAGGTCATCGAGGCCGGGCCCTACGTGCTGAGCGAGGAGGAGCTCGTCCGCTTTGCAAAGGACTACGACCCCCAGTGGTTCCACACCGACGCCGAGGCCGCGGCCGGCAGTGCCTTCGGCGGGCTGATCGCGAGCGGCTGGCACACCTGTGCGATCGCGATGCGGCTGGTCGTCGCGGCCGCGCTCGAAGGCTCGGAGTCCTTCGCCTCGCCCGGCATCGAACGCGTGCGCTGGCCCAGTCCGGTGCGGCCGGGCGATGCCTTGCGGCTGGTGGCCGACGTGATCGAGGTCCGGCGCTCCGGGAAGCGGCCCACGCTCGGCATCCTGCTGTGGCGCTGGCGGCTCTTCAACCAGCGCGACCAGATGGTGCTCGACGCGGAAGTGACGAGCCTCTTCAGGCTCGAAGCAGCCGCGAACTGAGCACAAAAAACGGAAAAAGCCCGCAATGCGCCAGGCATTGCGGGCTTCGGCGAAAGCCGGCCCCGGCTTACTTCTTGATCTCGACCCCGCCCGAGCCCTGGGCCTTGCCGCCGGCCTTCGCGCCGACCGCGGGTGCCTTCACCGCCCCGCCCGCGGAACCGACGGCGCCGGTCGCACCGTTGAGCGTGCCGCCCACGGTGTTGGTCACGCCGCCCGCGGCATTGGTGGCGCCGCCGACCGCCTGGGTCGCACCACCGACCGCGCCGGTGGCCGTGTTCGCCACGCCGCCCACGGCGCCGGTCGCGCCGTTCACGGTGTTGGTGGCGCCGCCGAGCACGCCGCCGACGGCATTGCCCACGCCGCCGACCGCATTGCCGGTCGCATCGGTGGCCGCGGCGCCCGCGGTCGTGCCGCCGCGCGCATGGGTGCCCGCCGCGGTGCTGCCCTGGCGGGTGCCGGCGCTGCCCGCGGCATTCACGTCGGCGTTGACGCCGACGCCGACGCCGACCCCTTGCGCCTGGGCGAAGCCGCCCGCGGCAAGAAGGCCGGCGAGCAGGGCGCCGAGAACGATGGTCTTGTTGTGTTGCTGCTTCATGGGTGACGATTCCTTTCGTAGTTGTGGAAGAACCGACCGCTTGCTCGATCGATTCGGTTGCCACCTTCGCCACAGCCGCATTTGTCGCCATGTGCGCCGTCGGCGCTCATCCGTGTGGGAACCGGCCGTCGGCGGAAACGGGGCGTCGAACGTTAAGCCCGCCGCCGCATCAAGGCCGCAGATGCATGCGGAAGAACGCCGTTGTCTTCCTGTTCACGTCTGGTAACACCGTGTGGCGGTCGAAGCCGGGCGGGTCGTCGAGCAGTTCGCCGACCAGGCCCGTCAGCCCCGGCGGTGGCGGCGACAGCAGTGCGCCATGTCCCGCGGCGGGCATCTCGGCCAGCAGTTCGCAGCGCGGGAGGCACGCGGCCAGCACCCGGTCGCTGTGGAAGCGCGGAATCAGCCAGCGGTCCGCCGGCGCGGTGATGAGCGCCAGCGGCACGCGCGGCGTGGCCAGCGACGCCATGTCGAAGTCGGCCGCCGAGGGCACGCCCGCCACCACGGCGGCGATGCGCGGATCGTGGTGCGCGCGCGGCGTGTCGTCGCCGAAGCGGCGGCGGATCACGAACAGGGCTGCCCATTGCCGGATGGGGTCGAGCCAGCTGCCGGTCAGCCGCGTGATCAACCCCACGCAGGATTGGAAGTCTTCCACCAGGTGGGCTTCGCAGTGGCGCATGAAGCCGGCCGGCGACCAGCGGCCGCCGGCGAGGCTCAGCGCCGTGTGGCCGCCGGCCGACATGCCGTACATGCCGACCCGGTCGAGCGCGAGCAGCGGCGCGAAGCGCGCATCGCCCGCCACCGCGTCGATCGCGCGCGACACCTCGGCCGGCCGCAGGGTCCAGCTGTCGGGCCCGGGGTTGCTGCCGTCGCGCTGGTTGTCGGCGCGGTGCTCGGGCATCGCGACGACGAAGCCCGCCGCCACCAGCTCGCGCGCCAGATCCGCATGCACCCAGGGCGCGCCGCCCGATCCGTGCGAGACCACGACCAGGCGGCCGTTGCCGCGCACCGGTGCCGCCTGCGGCGCGGCCTGCAGCGTGAAGGGCCCGCGCCGGACCGGCTCGGCGGCAGCGTCGGACGGATAGAAGAGGGTCACCGGTCCGTCGCCGGCCACGCCCGGCAGCTGGGTCAGGCCCATGGCGGCGCCGGCCGGGCCGGCGATCAGCAGCGCCAGCCACCCGAAGAAAAGACAGACTCGCATCGCATCGAACTCCTTGCATGTGCACGCCGCGGGCGGTTGCCCGTGGCAGGCCGCACGATGCCGCGGGCCGCGCGCCGCGTCTTGCCGAAATCTTCGAAAACGGCGTTCGGCCAGCCGATTTCAGGAATCGGCGAGGTTCTGCCGGCGGAATTCGGTCGGCGTGAGCCCGGTCGCGGCCTTGAAGGCCCGGTTGAAGGGGCCGATCGACTGGAAGCCGGCGCTGAGCGCGATCGTCAGCACCGGCAGCTCGCGCCGGGCCGGATCGGCCAGCGCGCTGCGCGCCTCCGCGAGGCGGAAGCCGTTGACGAAGGCGCTGAAATTGCGGTGCCCGAGCCGCCCGTTGATCAGCCGGCGCAGGCGGTATTCGGGCACGCCGAGCCGCGCCGCGAGGCTCGCGATGCCGAGGTCTTCGAGGCGGTAGACCCGGTCGACGGCCATCAGCTGCTGCAGGGCGTCGGCGAGGCTGTCCTCGGCGGGATCGGGCGCGGCCTCGGCCGGCGCTGCGGCATCGGGCGCGGGCACCGGGGCCGGCGCGTCTGCGTCTGCGTCTGCGTCTGCGTCTGCGTCTGCGTCTGCGTCTGCGGGCACCGGCGTCGGGACCGTGTTCAGCGGGAACAGTTCCGATGGCGCGAGCCGCACCATCTGCCAGGCAACCGGCGCGACGATCAGCAGCAGCATCGCCACGTCGGCCGTGGCCGAAAGGCCCGACAGCCGGCCGGACGGCGAAGCGAGCCGCACGGCCAGCATCGCGAGGCTGTAGCCGATGCCGGTCGCGACGATGTAGACGCGCAGCCGGCGCCGCTTCTCGACCAGGTCGTCGCGCCAGTGCGAGGCCGCGGCCAGCGCCGCCAGCACCGCGAACACCAGCGGCACCGCGCGCTGTAGCCCGAGCACGACCGCGGCGAGCGGCCCGCCCGCGCCGTCCGGCATCGCGCAATGGACCAGCGCCAGCGCCGCCACCGCGGCCCAGATCGCCCGGTGCACGGGGCGCGGACGGAACTCGTCGTCGAACAGCGCCTGCGCGAACACCCAGAACAGCACCGCGTTGCCGACCGACACCGCGACGAGCGGCGCCTGCCAGAGCCTCGGCACCTCGGCCTCGAAGAGCGGCGCGGAAGCGACGAGCTGCACGCACTGCCCGAGCGCCAGCGCGATGCCGGCGCGCGCGGCGGGCAGGCCGGGCCGGTCGCGGCCCAGCACCGCCGCGAGCAGCAGCAGCAGCGCGATCACCACGCCGCGCAGGGCGGCATCGAAAACGGACGGGAGCAGGGCGGCGGACATGCGGTCGACGGCGAGCGCGCGACGATAACAGGCAAAGGCGCCGACGACCGCGTCGGGCGCAGGGTCAAGACGGACCCGTCCGGCAATCCGATTTTCACGCAACTAATAATGTTGCATGAAAAGAGACAGCAGACTTTCCGGCGTCCTCCATGTGCTGCTGCACATGGCGGAACAGGGCGGCCCCGCGACTTCCGAGTCGCTCGCGGCAGCGATGCACACCCACCCCGTGGTGGTGCGCCGCGTCATGGCGGGCCTGCGCCAGGCGGGCTTCGTCAGCTCGGCCAAGGGGCATGGCGGCGGCTGGGTGCTGTCGTGCCCGCTCGACGCGGTGACGCTCGGCGACATCCACCAGGCGGTCGGCTCGCCCGCGCTGCTGGCCTTCGGCAACCGCACCGAAAGCCCCGGCTGCATCGTCGAACAGGCGGTGAACGCGGCGCTCGACGGCGCCTGCCGGGACGCCGAGGCGCTGCTGCTCGAACGTTTCCACGGCATCACGCTGGCCGATCTGGCCAGGGACTTCCATCGCCGCATGACGGGCGGCGGCTTCACCATCAAGGACATCGAACATGCGATATGACGCTCTGATCGTGGGCGGCAGCTTTGCCGGCCTCTCCGCTGCCCTGCAGCTCGCGCGTGCGCGGCGCAAGGTCTGCATCGTCGACGCGGGCGCGCCGCGCAACCGTTTTGCCGCCGCCTCGCATGGCTTTCTTCGGCCAGGACGGCACGCCGCCGCTCGACATGATCGCCAATGCGCGCGCGAAGGTGCTCGCGTATCCCACCGCGCACTTCATCGCGGGCCGCGTGGCGGAGGCCCGGGCCGAGGGCGACGGCGGCTTCGTCGCGCGGCTGGACGACGGGCAGCTGCTGTCGGCCGCGCGCATCGTGCTGGCCTTCGGCGTCGAGGACGGCTTTCCGGACATCGCGGGCGTGCGCGAGCGCTGGGGCCGGAGCGTGCTGCACTGCCCGTACTGCCACGGCTACGAGGTCAGCGGCCGCAAGCTCGGCGTGCTGATCGAGCCGCCGCATGCGCCGGACCACGCGATCCTGTTCACCGAATGGGGGCCGGCCACGCTCTTCCTGAACGGCGGCAGCGGCCCGGACGACGAGACCCGCGCACGGCTCGAAGCGCGCGGCGTGGCGATCGAGCCCGGCCGCATCGCGGCGCTCGAAGGCCCTTCGCCCACGGAACTGTCGAGCGTGCGCTTCGAGGACGGCCGGCGCGTGCCGCTCGACGCGATGTTCCTCGTGCCGCGCACCCGGCTCGCGAGCCCGCTGGCCGAGCAGCTCGGCTGCGCCATCGACGCGGGCGGCTTCGGCCCGGTGATCCGCACCGACGCGATGAAGATGACCACCGTGCCCGGCGTGTTCGCGGCCGGCGACGCGGCCATGGCCTTCCACAATGCCACGCTGGCCTCGGCCGACGGCGTGATGGCGGGCGTGTCGCTGCACCGGGCGTCGGTGTTCGGCGGCTGAGATCGGGGCCGGAAAAAACGGCCCGAAAATCGGGCTATAATCTGGGGCTCGAAATGCGGGAATAGCTCAGTTGGTAGAGCGCAACCTTGCCAAGGTTGAGGTCGAGAGTTCGAGACTCTTTTCCCGCTCCACATTTCATGCAAAAGGCCACCCCTGCGGTGGCCTTTTGCTTTTGCGGCGCCGATGCTTCGTTCGTTCGCCGTTCAGCCGATGGCGGGCAGCACCGTGCCGCGGCTTTCGCCGAAACCGATGCGCGCATGCCCGGGCTTTTCGCACCAGCCGCGCAGCAACACCGCGTCGCCGTCTTCGAGGAAGCCGCGCCGCTCGCCGTGCGACAGCGTCACCGGGCTTTGCGCCGCGCGCGTCAGCTCGATGATCGCGCCGGCCTCGCCGGGCCCCGGGCCCGAGATGGTGCCGCTGCCGAACAGGTCGCCCGGGTTGAGTTGGCATCCGCCCACGGTGTGGTGCGCCACCATCTGCGCCACGCTCCAGTACTGGTGCCGGAAGCTCGTGCGCGAGAGCCGCGAGGCGCCGTGGCCGCCGCGGCGCGCCTGCTCGCTTTCGAGCCAGACTTCGAGCCGGATGTCGATCGCGCCGCCCTCGCGGTTGCCCGGGTCTTCCAGATAGGCCAGCGGCTGGGGCTCGGCGGCCGGGCGCGTCCACGGCAGGCGGTAGGGCGCGAGCGCTTCCATCGTCACGATCCAGGGCGAGATCGTGGTCGCGAAGTTCTTCGCGAGAAAGGGCCCGAGCGGCGCCATCTCCCAGAACTGGATGTCGCGCGCCGACCAGTCGTTGAGCAGGCAGATGCCGAAGATGTGGTCCTCGGCCTGCGCGAGCGGGATCGGCGCGCCGGCCGCGTTGCCCGCGCCGATCCAGATGCCGAGCTCGAGTTCGTAGTCGAGCCGCGCGCAGGCATGGAAGGTCGGCGCCTTCGCGCCCGGCGCCAGGGTCTGGCCCATCGGGCGGTGGAAGCGCTGGCCGCTCACGCCGATGGTCGAGACGCGGCCGTGGTAGGCCGTGGGTATCCAGCGGAAGTTCGGCGTCACGTCGCCGTCCGGGTTCATGAGCCGGCTGATGTTGAGCGCGTGGTCGATCGAGGTGTAGAAGTCGGTGTAGTCGCCGATGCGCGCGGGCACCGTGTATTCCACCTCGGCCTGCGGCACCAGGCATTGGCGCAGCGCCTCGACGGTGGCGGCCGGCGCATCGTCGCGCAGCAGCGCGAAGACGGCATGGCGCAGCGCCTGCCAGGCACGGCCGCCGAGCGCGAAGAAATCGTTCAGCGCGGGCAGCGCGGCCGCGCGTGCCGCATCGAGCGCCAGCCCCTCGAGCAGCGGGCGCGCCGCGAGCGCCGCGAGGTCGAGCACCTGGTCGCCGATCGCGATGCCGCCGCGGAACGGCTCGCTGTGGCCCGCGCGGCGGAACACCGCATGCGGCAGGTTCTGGATCGGAAAGTCCCCGCCCGCGGCATTGGCGCTGGCGAGCCAGCTGCGCGCGCTGGCATCGTGCGTGTGGTTCAAGGCGATCATCGGTCCTGGCCCTCGTCGTTTTGTTCAGCGCGAGGCCATCAGCGCATCGTCGAAGATCGCCACCGCGCGCGTCCAGCCGGCCGATGCGCCGCGGATCTTGTGCGGAAAGCAGCTGATGAAGAAGCCCGTGGGCGGCAGCGCCTCCAGGTTGTGCAGCTTCTCGATGTGGCAGTAGCCGATGTCGCGGCCGGCCTTGTGGCCTTCCCAGATCAGCGAGGCGTCCTGCGTCTCGCCGTACTTCTTCGCGGTGTGGACGAAGGGCGCGTCCCAGCTCCAGGCGTCGGTGCCCGTGAGGCGCACGCCGCGCTCCAGCAGGTACATCGTCGCTTCGTAGCCCATGCCCGCGCCGGCCGAGACGTAGTCGGCATGCCCGTAGCGCGCGCCCGCGCGCGTGTTCACCACCACGATCTCCAGCGGGCTCAGCGTGTGGCCGATGCGCTTCAGCTCGGCCTCGACGTCGGCCGCGGTCACCACGTAGCCGTCGGCGAAGTGCCGGAAGTCGAGCTTCACCCCGGGCTGGAAGCACCATTCGAGCGGCACGTCGTGGATCGCGATCGCCGGCTTCTTCTCGCCCAGCGCCTTGTCCATCGTCGAATGGAAGTGGTAGGGCGCATCGAGGTGCGTGCCGTTGTGCGTGGACAGCTGCACCAGCTCCACCGCCCAGCCTTCGCCGTCGGGCAGGTCTTCCTTCTTCAGGCCCGGAAAAAAGGGCTCGATCTGCTCGTAGGTCTGTTCATGCGTGAAGTACTGGATCTTCGGCGCGAAGGCGGGCGGATCGGAGAGCACGTCGTTCTCCAGAAAGATCGAAAGGTCGACGAATTTGCGTGGCATGAGGGGCTCCTTGTCAGGTCGAGTGAATACGGGGGCAGAACGCAGAGGGCGCGAAGGTTTCGCAGAAGGCGCAAAAAATTCAACTCAAAAATTTGGTTTTTCTTCTGCGTCCTCTGCGAAACCTTTGCGACTTCTGCGTTCGGAAGTCCGCTTTCAGGGCCGTTGCCATCGCAGCAGCCTGTGTTCCGCAAAAGCCAGCAAGGCATTGCTCAGGAAGCCGATCAGCCCCAGCAGCACGATCCCCGCGAAGAGGTCGCTCGCCCGAAAGGCCCGCGCCGCGAGCAGGATGGCCTGGCCCAGGCCGCTCTGCGAGGCGATCATCTCGCCGACCACCGCGACGATGAGCGCGATGGTCAGCGCGAGCCGCATGCCGGCGAGGATGTCGGGCAGGGCATTGGGCAGGCCCATCTTCCAGACGAAGGCGGCGCGCGACATCTGCAGGCAGCGCGCGACTTCCGCGAGCCGCGGCTCCACGGCCGCGAAGCCGTGCACGGTTGCCAGCAGCACCGGCCACATCGCGCCGAAGGCCACCACGAACAGCACCATGCCCGGGTTGAGGCCGAACACCGAGATCGCGAGCGGCAGCAGTGCCGACGCGGGCAGCGGCCGCACGAATTCGAGCGTCGGCTGCACCCAGGCGCGCACCGCGGGCGACACGCCGATCGCCGCGCCCAGCAGCACGCCGAAGAGCGAGGCGAGCAGCCAGCCCTGCACCATGCGCCCGACGGTGGCCTGCGTGAAGCCGAGCAGTTCGCCCTGGTCCGAGCCGCCGGCCAGGCCGAGCCCTTCGCGCAGGCTCGCGAGCGTGGCCTCGGGCGTGGGCAGGAACACCCGGCTCACCCAGCCCGCATGGCTCGCGGCCCACCACAGCGCGACCAGCGCGCCGAAGACGGCGAGCGAACCGAGCCAGTCCCCCGCGGTGCGGCGCGTCATGGCAGCACCCCCATGCGCCGCGCGACCGCGCGCTGCAGCCCCAACATGCCCGCGTTGACCGCAAAGCCCACCACGCCGATCCAGCCCAGCCAGGCGAGCATCAGCGCCGGGTCGAAGCTCTGCTGCGCGATCATCATCGCGTAGCCCATGCCGTGCGGATTGGCCGCGATCTCCACCGTCACGGCCACCACCAGCGCCACCGCCACGCCGAGCCGCAGCGCCACGAAGAGCCGCGGCACGATCGCCGGCAGCACGATCTTGAAGGCGCGGTCGCGCGCCGAGAGCTGCAGCACGCGGCTCAGTTCGAGCAGCCGCGGCTCCACCTGCTGCACCGCCGACTGCACCAGCACCAGCAGCGGCCAGAAGGTGGCGAAGGCGACGATCGCGACCTCCATGCGCACGCCGAAGCCGAAGGCCAGCATCGCGAGTGGAATCAGCGCCACCGAGGGCACCGGGCGCAGCACCTCGATCGACAGCGCGCCGAGCTGCGCCGCGCGCCGCGAGAGCCCGAGCGCGATGCCCAGCGCCATGCCGAGCACCGCGCCGATCAGCAGCCCCAGCGCCGCCGTGCCGAGCGTGAATCCCGTGGCCTGCCACAGCGACCCGTCGAGCGCCGCGCCCGCGAAAGCCTTCGCCGCCGCGCTCGGCGGCGCCAGCGCATCGCTGCCGAGCGCCGCGGCACGGCGCGCGTAGCACTCGAAGAGCGCAATCAGGACAAGCGGCAGGACCAGCGGACGGACCACGCGCGAAACACCGCGGAATCGGCTTGGCCGGGCCGCCGGTGTTGCCCCCGGCGAGGGGGTTGGCGGAGCGACACGCAGTGCGCGAAGCCTGGGGGAGCGCCTAATCATGGCTCTGCTCGATGAAGGCAAAGAGTTCTCGCCGCAGCCGCAGATACTCCGGATGCTCCTTGGTCGTGAGCTGGTCGCGCGGACGCGGGATCTTCACCTCGATCATGCGCGCCAGGCTCGGTCGCCCGGGCCCCGGATTCGCCTGCAGCGCAATCACGCGGTCGCCGAGGTAGATCGCTTCCTCCAGGTCGTGCGTGACGAACAGCACCGTGAGCCCGTCGTCGCGCACCAGCCGCGCGAGCTCGTCCTGCAGGCTCTGGCGCGTGAGCGCATCCAGCGCGCCGAAGGGCTCGTCCATCATCATCAGCTCGGGCTTCTGCGCCAGGCAGCGGGCGATCTGCGCGCGCTGCTGCATGCCGCCCGACAGCTGCACCGGAAACTTCTGCGCATGCTTCGCGAGCCCGACCTTGGCGAGCACCTCGGCGATGCGCGGCGCGCGCGCGGCCGCGAGCACGCCGGCCGCTTCGAGCGCGAGGCTCACGTTGCCTTCGACCGTGCGCCAGGGCAGCAGCGCGCGGCCGTAGTCCTGGAACACGAAAGCCACCTCGCGCGACGGCGCCTTCATCGGCATGCCGTTGCGCCGCACCTCGCCGGCGCCCGGCGCCACCAGCCCGCTCGCCGCGCGCAGCAGCGTGGTCTTGCCGCAGCCGCTCGGGCCCACGATGCAGACGAACTCGCCGCGCGCCACGTCGAAGGACGTCGGCGAGAGGATCTCGCGCCCGCCGAGCCGGATCGCGACCTCGTCGAAGCGCAGGAAATCGGCGGCGACGCTCACGGCGCGATCAGCTTCGCGACGTCGACGCGCGTCTTGAGCATGTCCTGCTCCGTCATCAGTCCCACCCAGTAGCCGAGCTGCTTCTCGCTCACCGCGGGGCCGGGCGGCGAGATCTGGATCTTCGCGAGCACCTCGGGCGGCAGCTTGATGTACTTGCCGATCGCGGCGCGCACCTTCGCGTCGTTCTTCGGCTGCTGCATGAAGGCCGCGGCCTCGACCAGCGACTCGCGGAACGCGCGCGCCGCGGCCGGGTTCTTCTGCACCCACTCGCGCTTGGCCGCGTGCACGATGGTCTGGTTGTTCTCGGGCAGGAAGGTCGAGTAGTACGAGGCCACGTAGCCCGCGCCGCTCTCGGTGATGCGGCTCATGAACGGGTCGGCCGACACCACCGCATCGACCGAGCCGCCGCGCAGCAGATCGGCATGCTGCGGGAACGCGGCCTCGACGAAGTTGACCTTGCGGTAGTCCACGCCGCTGTCCTTGAGCCAGGCGCGGAAGGTCACGTGCAGGAAGGCGCCCAGGCCCGGCACGCCGATCTTCTTGCCCACGCAGTCCTGCGCGTTCTTGATGCCCGAGCCCGCGCGCGCCACCAGGCCGAAGCCGGTGATGGTCTTCGAGGTGAGCCCGCCGCCGGCCACCAGCACCAGGTCGAGCCCGCCGTCCACCGCCTGCAGGAACACCGAGGGCGTGGGCCCGCCGATCTGCAGCGAATCGGACTGCAGCGCCGCGGGAATGGTCGAGTTGAGCGGAATGAACTTGAGCTCCACCTCCAGGCTGCGCTTCTTGAAATAGCCCTCCTCGGCCGCCACGAAGACCGAGGCAAAGTCCGAGACGGCCGTGTAGCCGAACACGATCTTCGGATGCGGCGCCTGCGCGCGCGCGGGCAGTGCGGCGGCAGCAGCCGATGCGGCGGCCAGCGCCGACAGCAGGGTGCGTCGTTTCATCATGTCTTCTGTCTCCTGGAGGTGGTTTTCTTCTGCGGGGTCCGGGGCTTCGGCAGCGCCGCGCGCAGCCCGCCCACGATGAAGTTCACGAGCATCGGCGCCACGGCCGGGTCGCTGCGCCGGTTCTCGCCGCGCGAGAGCCTTTCGATGCGGCTGTCGTTCAGGTGGTGCAGCAGCGCGCCGAGCGCGAACTGGTAGCCCCAGGCGGCCTGGCCGCGCGTGGCATGCGGCAGCGCGATGTGCAGCGCGTCGATGTAGGCCTCGGCGAGCGGATCGAAGTAGCCGCGCAGCACGCGGTCGGCCTCTTCCGTCGCGTGGTAGAGCTCGCGCGCCACCAGGAGCGCGTAGTACTCGCCCTCGGCGCTCGCGCGCAGCGCCAGCACCGGCGCGGTGAAGGCCTCGATGATGCGCGGCAGGGTGCGCGCATCGTCCGGATCGTTGTCGACCGCCGCAAGGCCCGCGAGCCGCTCCTCGATGCTGTGGCTCCAGTGTTCGAAGATCGCATGGAAGAGCTCGTGCTTGGGCCCGAAGTAGTAGCCCACGAGCGCGAGCGGCACGCCGGCCTCCTCGGCGATCTGGCGGATCGTGACCGCGTGGTAGCCGTGCTGCGCGAAGAGCTTCTCGGCCGCCAGCAGGATCGCCTGCCGCCGGTCGGGCCGGACCGCTTCGGTGGTGCTGGCGGCGGCGGGTGCCGTGCGGCGGCTGCTGCGCCGGCTCGCGGGAACACTGGCATTCATGCGCCGCATTGAACGCTTGTACAAAACCATTGAACACACGTACAAACCCTGAGCCGATCCCGATTGAGTGCGAGCGGGGGCGGCATTACGCTCGCGTCATGCCCGCCCCCAACATTCCCCAGATCCGCCTCTACCAGGACTGGCTGCGCGACAACCGCGGCCTGTCGTTCGACAGCTACGACGCGCTCTGGCGCTGGTCCGTCACCGAGCTCGATGCGTTCTGGCAGAGCATCTGGGACTACATGGGCATGCGCTCGCCCACGCCGCACACCGCGGTGCTGGCCGAGGCGCGCATGCCGGGCGCGAAGTGGTTCCCGGGCGCGCAGGTCAACTACGTGCGCGAGGTGCTGCGCCATGCCGAGGCCGCGCATGCGGCGGGCATGCCGGCGATCGTGAGCGACGACGAGCTCGGCCGGGTGCGCGAGATGTCGTGGCCCGAGCTGCGCCGCCAGGTCGCTTCGGTGGCGCTCGAGCTGCGGGCGCTCGGCGTGCAGCGCGGCGACCGCGTGGCCGCCTACATGCCCAACGTGCCCGAGACCATGGTGGCCTTCCTCGCCTGTTCCAGCATCGGCGCGGTGTGGAGCGTGTGCGCGCCCGACATGGGCACGGCCGCGGTGGTCGACCGCTTCCGCCAGATCGAGCCGAAGCTGCTGATCGCCGCGGACGGCGTGCACTACGGCGGCAAGCCGATCGACCGCAGCGCGGTGGTGCAGGGGCTGCGCGATGCGCTGCCGAGCGTGCAGAAGCTGCTGCTGCTGCGCACGCCGCATGCGGCGCGCAGGCTCGATGCCGAGGCCGACTGGCTCGGGGCCATCGCGCGCGACGACGCCGCGGTCGCGGCCTTCGAACCCGAATGGCTGCCCTTCGACCATCCGATCTGGATCGTCTATTCGAGCGGCACCACCGGCCTGCCCAAGCCCATCGTGCACGGGCAGGGCGGCATCATCCTCACGATGTACGCCTGCGGGCTGCACAACGACGTCGGCGCGAGCTACGGCGCCAACAACTTCGGCGAGCGCTTCCACTGGTACAGCTCCACCGGCTGGGTCATGTGGAACTGCCAGATGGCGGGCCTGGCCTTCGGCGCGACCATCGTCATCTACGACGGCCATCCCGCGGGCAGCAAGGAGAAGCC